>NZ_CP116936.1:5532123-5843748 GCF_028475105.1 Micromonospora sp. LH3U1
TCGCCCGGCGTCCCGGCCAGGCCGTTCGCCCGCAACTCGTCCGGTTCGCGGCCGATGGCGGCGGCCCGGCGGGACACCTCGGCGTCGTCCCGACCACAGCAGAGCACCAGGGCGTTGGACCAGACCATCCCGGTCGGGTCCCGGCCGATCTCGACGCAGGCCGCGCGGACCCGATCGAACTGCGCCGCCGTGTCCGGCACCGAGGCGAACGGCAGGTTGAACTCGTCGGCGTAGCGGGCGGCCAGCCGAGGGGTGCGCTTCGGGCCCATCCCGCCGAGCAGGATGGGTGGACGCGGCTGCTGCACGGGCTTGGGCAGTGCGGGCGAATCGCTGACCGGGTAGTACCGACCGGCGTGCGCGAACCGCTCCCCCGCCGGCGTGGACCAGAGCCCGGTGATGACCGCGAGCTGCTCCTCCAGCCGGTCGAACCGCTCGGCCAGAGGCGGGAACGGAATGCCGTACGCGGTGTGCTCCTCGGCGTACCAGCCGGTGCCGATGCCCAGCTCCACCCTGCCGCCGCTCATCTGGTCGACCTGCGCCACGGTGATCGCCAGCGGGCCGGGCAGCCGGAAGGTGGCGGCGGTCATCAACGTGCCGAGCCGGATGCTGCTGGTGTCCCGGGCCAGGCCGGCGAGGGTGGTCCACGCGTCGGTGGGGCCGGGTTCGCCGGTCGCGTCACCCATCATCAGGTAGTGGTCTGACCGGAAGAACGCGCCGTAGCCAGCGTCCTCGGCGCACCGGGCGACGGCGAGCAACTGGTCGTAGGTGGCGCCCTGCTGGGGTTCGGTGAAGATCCGCAGTTCCATGATCCGAGCATAGGCAGCCGATCCGGGTGTCGAGCCCCGGACGAGAAGGCCCGCGACGCGTACGCCGAACGGCTCGGCGAGGGCTGACCGGCGACCCCCGGCCCGGGGGGCCGCCGGGGATGGATCAGACGTACGGCCGGGTGGCGTACGCGGAGCGGAGCGCGGCCAGTCCGACCGCCTTCGGCGTCAGGGTGCCCCATCCGGAGTTGAAGTAGTTGGTCCGCACGATCCGTGGCCCACGCTCGGCGTTGAGCTGGGCGATCGCCGCCGGCACGGTGGCGATCCAGGCCGGCTGGTTCGGGATCTCGGCCGACCTGACCCCCCACTCCGCGATGATCACGGGCCGGGACAGCGCCACCGGGCCGAGATCCGCCACCGCCCAGTCCTTGGTGCGCCGAAACCGGGCCAGCGCGGTGTGGCTGGCGTTGGTGCCGTACGCGTTCCACTGGAGGAAGTCGAGTCGGGCCATCAGCGACTCCGGGTGGGTACGCCGGAAGCAGTCCCGGTCGAAGCCGCCCAGCCCCACTGAGAAGGTCGTCGCGGCGGGCAACGTCCGCGCCTTGAACCACGTGAGGATGTAATTCATCGCCTGCACCGCCCGAGCATCCGACTCGGCCCAGGTGTACGCCTTGCCGTCCTCGGTGGTGCCGAACTCGTGGTCGGTGTCCAACTCCGAGGCGAGCTGGATGTTCACCCCGAAACCGAGCGTCCGGTACTGCGACAGGGCGCGGGCGAACAACCCGTCACACTGCCCGCTGATCACCTGGCCGTACCCGTACGCCCTCGGCCAGGTCGCACCGGTTCGCTGCTGGATGGTCATCGACGGCGCCGGCACGGTGTAGCTGGTGCCGTCCACCACGAAGCTCTGCGGCCCGAAGTTCGAGGAGCCGTAGTGCTTCAACTCCAGGACCATGTTCATCTGCACCCCGGCCTTACCCAGACTGATCAGCCAGGGCCGGTTGTAGCCGGGAAAGATGTAGCCGTCGGCGAAGCTGCGGTACTGGGTGAGCGACCGGAAGTTGCCCCCGGCCATGTCGGCGGTCGGGTCCGCGCCGCCGGACAGGTAGTAACCACCGAGCACCGGCTGGCTCAGGCTGTAGTCGGCGGTGGCCGTCGCGGTGTTTCCGGTGGCGTCGCGAACCTGGACGGTGACCCGGGGCATCACGCCACCGACCGATACACGGCCACGGCGCCGTTGTCGGAAACCCGGGTCCAGGTACGCCCGGAGTTGTCGCTGATGTTGATGGTGAGCGGGTCGATGATCGCGGTGACCTTGACCGGCGCGCTGCTGTTGCCCTGCGCGTCGGTGACCACGATGGTGACGGTCAGCGGTTTGGTGTCGGCGTCTGAGTAGGTGATGGTCAGCAGCATCTGGTCACCCGGCGCGAAGACGGATGCGTTCAAGGCTGCGGTTGCGGTGGGAGCGGCCATGTCGGGCCCTTTCTGGCTCGGTCGCCAGGGCGCGGCGCGCGGTTGAGCGACGCCGGACCCGGCGGGGTCCACAGTGCGAAAGGCCGGCGGGGCACGGGGACGGCAGGCACGGCCGGTGGGCGGCGTCGCCTGACTGGCGGCGGTGCTGACGTCCTTGTCCCGGTGGGCGGAGGCACCTCGGCGGGCGCCCGCGGAGGTGTCGGTGGCAGCCACGGCCTGTCGTACGCGTGATCGGCACGGCAGCTGTGCCGTGACCGCCGCGGCGTGGAGGCCGGACTGGGTGAGGGCGGCACCGGTGCGGACGATGGTGTCCCCGCCGGGCCGGAGGATCGGGATGTGGCCCGCCACCCGTCTACCTCCACCTGCCTCCAACAGTGCTCTACCAGGGGCTTTACCGTCTTGTCCGGTTCGTGACAGCGCCGCTGGCGGGCTCGACGCGGTGGACGACTGATCAACTCGGGTTCACTGATATCGCGCTATCCCCAGCACCCGCACACCCCGATATCAGCAATACCGAGTCGATCACCACTGCCCGGGCGCGACACCTCGACTCAGCGACGTCGGCGTGCCGCGTCGAGCAGAGCGGGCGGGGTGTCGAACTTCTCGTGTGCGGCAAGGTCGACGCCGGGTGCGACGATCGCATCGATCGCGTCGAGTACGTCGGCGGTGAGCACGGTGTCCGCGGCGGCGAGCTGGGTGTGCAGGTGGTCCATGGTGCGGGGGCCGATGATCGCGCTGGTCACGGCGGGGTGCGCGGTGACGAACCCCAGCGCGAGCTGGATCATGGTGAGGCCGGCCTCGTCGGCGACAGTGGCCAGTCGCTCGACAGCATCGAGCCTGGCCCGGTTGGCCGGGATGGTGGTGTCGAAGCGCTCGGGCAGGATCGCCGAGCGGCTGGTGGTGATCTCCCGGCCCGCGCGGACCGCGCCGGACAGCCAACCCGAGGCCAGCGGGCTCCACGCGAGGACGCCGAGGCCGTACTGCTCGGTCACGGGCAGGACGTGGGCCTCGATCCCGCGCTGGAGGATCGAGTAGCTGGGCTGCTCCGTGACGTAGCGGCTGAGGTGGTGCTCCCGCGCGGCCCACTCGGCCTGCACAAGGCGGTACGCGGGGAAGGTCGACGCGCCGAAGTAGCGGATCTTCCCCGCTCGCTGCAGATCGGTCAGCGCCGACAGGGTCTCCTCGTCGCTGGTGGTCGGGTCCCAACGGTGGATCTGGTAGAGGTCGACATGGTCGACGCCGAGGCGGCGAAGGCTGTTGTCCAACTCCGTGACCAGCCAGCGGCGCGAGCTACCCCGATGAGCGCGCTCGTCGCCCATGGGCATGCCCGCCTTCGTGGCCAGCACGACGTCGTCGCGGCGGCCGGCGATGGCCTTGCCGACCATTTCTTCCGACTCGCCCTGGCTGTACATGTCGGCGGTGTCGATCAGATTGATCCCGCCCTCCAACGCGGCGTCGACGATCGCCGTCACCTCATCCTGGGTGGTGCGCCCGAGCTTGCCGAAGTTCATCGCGCCGAGTACGAGTGTGCTGACCTGTACGCCGGTGCGACCCAAGGTGCGGTATTGCATGACTGTTCCTCCAGGAGACGGACGCGTGGTTTGGCTCTGGCCACCTGCTCTGACATCCTGAGCAAGTGGAACCATGTTCCGCTAACAACCATACGGAACATGGTTCCGTTTTGCCAACCTGAGTGATGGAGGTAGCGGCGCAGTGGTCGACAGCGACAGCGGACCAGGGCAGCCGGCCCCGCGGAAGCGGGCTGACGCCCGGCGCAACGAGGCGACACTGCTGGACGCCGCCGCCTCGACTTTCATCACCTCCGGCGTGGACGCGCCCGTGCGCGACATCGCCGCCAGGGCCGGCGTCGGTGTCGGGACGATCTACCGCCACTTCCCGACGCGCGCCGACCTCATCGTCGCCGTCTACCGACACCAGGTCGAGGCGTGCGCGGAGGCCGGCCCGGCACTGCTGGCCACCAGCGACACACCGCACGCCGCCCTGGCGCAATGGATCAACCTCTTCGTGGACTTCCTGGTCACCAAGCACGGCCTCGCCGAGGCGCTACAGTCCGACAACGCCGCCTTCGAGACGCTGCACGCCTACTTCCTGGACCGCCTCGTCCCCGCGTGCGCCCAACTGCTCGACGCCGCTGCCGCGGCGGGTGAGATTCGGGCCGACGTGACTGCCTTCGAGTTGCTGCGCGGCGTCGGCAACCTCTGCATCGGCGCGGCCGAACCCCGCTACGACGCGCGCCGCCTGGTCGGACTCCTCGTCGCCGGGCTGCGCTTCCGCTAGAGCCAACGCCATTCAGCTAGGGCGGCGAGGGGCGCTCCCAAGGGCCGGGTCAATCAGACGCGGAGATCTCGGCACGCCACGCCGATCTTGTAGTTTCGGTCGCCTAAATGTGCGAAATGTCCCCTACGTCGAGGCAGTAAGTGCAAGATCGCGGAAGGGCAGACCGTGCTGCGTGGGCTGCTGGAGCAGTGCGACCGCGATGGCACCCTGATCCGGCTGAACGTGTTGCAGGGCAGTCCGGCGCGGCGGTTGTACGAGCGGCACGGATTCACGCTTGAGACCGAGGATCCGGTCGACGTGTTCATGGTGCGCGAGCCGGCCCCCCAGCCGGAGCGCCCCGAGACAGGCGTGACGTCAATGTAATGTTGACACGTGACGTCGGAGCTGGCTCAGTTGGCGGACGTTCGCGCCGCCCGCGCCCGGCTGGACGAGCGGGAGCTGGAGCTCATCGACCGGGCGCGCCACGAAGGCGCGACGTGGGCGCAGATCGCGACGGCGCTGGGCCTCGGCAGCCGGCAGGCCGCGGAGCAGCGCCGGCAGCGCCTGGTGACGGCGCGATGGTCGCGACGACAGCACCTCGATCTCGACTTCGCACCGAGGATTGCGGCGCTGCGGACCGCCGTCGCCGACCTCGGGCGGTGGATCGCCGCGGACCGACGATGGGACAAGCGGTTTCGTCGAGCGGCGCTGGTGCGGAGCACGGTGCAGGCGGCACTGGATGCCGCCCCGGGCTCGCTGTACGCGTTGGCCCTGCATCTCGCCACCGATCTCGCCGAAGCGGGCGAGCGGCTGCCGGCGCCCGTCCGCGCCACCGCAGCGAAGATCCGCACTGCATTGTCAATCGATGATTGACAGGCATGCAGCAGCATTGCCTGCACCAGGCGCAAGCTTGAGGATATGAGTCAACCCGACTCAATCTGGAGAGCTCATGCGTCGCAACGCCGGACTGTTCGTGGCGATCTCACTGCTGTCCGGCTTCGGCGGCAGCGCCATGTCCCTGGTGGCTGGCATCTGGATCCTGGACCTCACCGGTTCCACCGGCCTCGCGGCACTCGCCGGGCTCTGCGTGTACACGCCGGTCCTCGCCGGTCCGTGGCTGGGCGGCCTGCTCGACCGGGCGCCCCGCCGCCCCCTGGTCATCGCCGTCAACCTCATGTTGGCCGCCACCCTGCTGGCACTCTTCGCGGTACGGGGTCCGGGGCAGACCTGGCTCATCTTCGCCGTCTCCGGTGCCTACGGCGTCAGCTACGTGCTGATCGACGCCGGCGAGACGGCGCTGCTGCCGTCCGCGTTGTCGCCGACGGAACTCGGCGACGTCAACGGGTGGCGCTCAAGCGCGCAGGAGGGCATGAAGCTCGTCGCTCCCCTGGCCGGGGCGGGCCTCTACGCATGGCGTGGCGGCCACGCGGTCGTCGTCCTCAGCGCGGCCATGCCGGTCCTGGTCGCCATTCTGTACGCGGCGGTGCGTCTGAACCGGACGCCACCCGACCAGCCGACACAGCGGCGCGGCGGCCTGCGTACCGCAATGTCTGTCGTGTTTGAACAGCGAGTGACGGGTGTGCCGATCGTGCTCGCGGCCGTGTCGATTGCCATGTCCGGTTTCACGACTGCGGCGATCTACGCGATCGTCGTCACGGACCTGCGCCTACCGACGACGTTTCTGGGTGTGCTGGCCAGCGCGCAGGGGGCCGGTTCCATCGTCGGTGGCCTGATCGTGGGCCGGCTCATCGCCCGACAGGGTCCCGTTGCTGTCGGCGTCGCCGGGACGGTGCTGTTCGCGGTCGGCTGCCTGGCACGTTGCCTGCCGTGGGTGCCGGCCACGGTGGTCGGCGCGGTGGTCGCCGGCGTCGGCCTGCCCTGGACCCTGGTCGCGGCGGTAACCGCTGTGCAGACGCACACACCGGCGGCGCTGCTGGGCCGGGTCTCCGCGACGGCCAACACCGCGATGTTCGGACCTCTCGTGCTGGCGATCCCCGTCGGCTCCGCGGCTGTCCACCTCGGCGCCCGCCCACCGCTCATCGCCGCGGCCGTGATCTGCCTGACGGCCGTGGCCGCTGTGTCCCGTCGCCCGCTGACACTCAGGAACGCCCACCGGACGGCAGGACGGGGTCCAGCGACCCGCTGAAGAGTTAACCGTCACTTGTCGCGTACCGGATGGGTTGCCTGGAACGCGAGCCTGCGGTCCGCGTCGGCGGCGATCCGGTCGAGGATGTCGTCCAGGTCCAGAAACACCGACCACCGCTCGCGGCCGGTGGCGTCGGCAAGGCAGTCCACGAGCAGCCCTTCCAGGTCGGTGACCCGCTTCCCCTTCCACACCTTGTCGGCCACGCTGACCAGCAGGTCGTCGACGCCGATGCCGTCCTGCTGCCAGGACGCGTGATTCCGCGCGAACCGGGCCAGCGATTCGACGACACCGTGCCGTAGCAGCAGGTCGTAGCCGGCGGGCTCGTGTGCGGAGCCGGGACCGGACAGCTCCTCCGGATGCCGGACCTTGCCGATGTCGTGGGTGGCGGCGCCGAAGAGCACCGCCTCGCGATTGAACGGGAGCTGCGGGAACCGATCCGCCATCGCCTCGGTGAGCTGCGCGGCGACGTCGTGCACGGCCCGCAGGTGCGCGGCCAGGCGCGGCGGCGCCTGCAGAGTCTCCAGCAGGGCCACGACCTGGTCAGGGAGGGGCCGTAGCGGCGGGTCTCCCGACGCGGTGAGGGCGCGGCGCAGGGGGTCGGACATCACCGCAGCAAGGGTACGACCACTCCGCCCTCGACAACTACTGGTCATCGAGTAATCAGCCGACGGTCGGTACGGGCAGGCAGCGCTGCGCTGTAGCGTGCGCCTCATGACGTTGACGCCGCTGTGCGTCCCTGCGCAGGGCTCTCTGTGATGCGCCGTCGCCGGCTCCTGGTCGCCGCGACTCTGGCTGTCGCACTGTGCGCCGGGTACCTGTCGACCACCACCCGCCATCGCCTCGACCACGGCAACTCGTGGTGGCACGGGGCCGACGCGAAGTCCCGTACCGAGGGGCCGACGACGGAGGTGCGATTCGCCTTCGATCCCGGCCGGCAGATCACGTTCGGCGCGACCATCCACAATCCCGGTCCGTGGCCGGTCACGCTCACCGGCATCGCGGTCGATGACGGTCCAGTGGACCAGCACATATTCACGATCGCACGCCTGGCGGTCAATCATGCCGACGAGGCCACCGCCGCCCTGTTCGACCCGGGTAGCGCGACACCGTTCCGGTCGACCACAGTGCCGGCGGGCACGGAGCTGCCGGTCTTCGTCACGATCACGATCCCGGACGTGGAGATGGCCCCCGATGGTGGGCTGTTCTTCGATGACCTCGCGGTCGACTACGCGGTGCTCGGACTGCCTCGTCACCAACGGGTACCGATGGGCTTCCGGCTGCTGGTCCACTCCGCGAGTGGCTATGTTCCCGTGAACTGAACCAGAATCGCCAGCTGGTTCGCTCGCGCTACGCTCCCCCGCACCACGAAAAGGGGTCCTTCGGTGAGACATCGACTACGGCAGGTCGCGATGGTGCTGCTCGGCGCAGTGCTGGTCGGCACGGTCGGCCTGAGCCTCGGCTCCTGGTACGGCGGCCGCGGCACAGCGCCGTTCGACACCGACCGAGCGCAGAGCATGGCGGCAGAGCTGTTCCCCGGCACCGAACCAACCGAGTCGAACATCGGCCGTAGCTACCTGTACGGCTTCCTGGCCCCCGACGACTTCGGCTCAGCGTTCGCGGTGTTCTACTACCGCGACACCGCCGACTGCGCGCACGTCGAATCGGTACGACGCAACGCCACGTCGCTGGGGTGGCAGGGCGGTCACCGGGTATCGGGCACGCCATGCGATGGCTGGCGGGCCGAGCGGGACGGGCTGACGGCCACGCTCACCCAGGGCGACCGCAGGGCGATACTGAGCTTCGCGCCAACTGCGCCCGACGGATACGTCGCCATCACGGTCGCTGCCACCGTCCTTGGTGCGGCGGTTGGTGCGGCGCTGTTCTGGCTGGTGGGACGGCAACGTCCACCCGTACCCAGGTTGGTTGGCACGCTGGTGACGATCGTTCTCCTTCCGGGCGTCGCCCTCACCTGGCGTGGCCTGATCCTGGATGGGTTGGCTGAGCCGGTGTGGCCGGTCTGGCGGGCCCTCGCTCCCCTGCTGGTGCCGCTGTCGCTCGTGCTGCTGCTGGTGGTGGGGCTGCTCATCCACGTGGGTCGACGGGACCCGAGCCGGGTTTCCCCACCGAGCACGAGTCGACTCTGAACCGTTCGCCGTTCGCGTGGATACTGTCGAACCATGCCGCTCAGTCCGGACGACGTCGAGCTGTTCGAGCACTCCAGGGCTCGCCTGGAGGCGATCGCCTATCGCCTGCTGGGCTCGGCGAGCGACGCTGAGGACGCCGTCCAGGACGCGTTCCTGCGCTGGCAGGCCGCCGACCGGGAGCGCGTCGAGACGCCCGAGGCGTGGCTGACGAAGGTGCTCACCAACCTGTGCCTCAACCAGTTGACCTCCGCACGGGCCCGGCGGGAGACCTATGTGGGCACGTGGCTGCCCGAGCCGATCCTCGCCGGAGACCGGATGCTCGGCCCGGTCGACACCGTCGAGCAGCGCGAATCGGTCTCGATAGCGGTACTCACCCTCATGGAGCGGCTGTCGGCCAAGGAGCGGGTGGTGTACGTGCTGCGGGAAGCCTTCGGCTACTCGCACGGTGAGATCGCGGAGATCCTCGGCGTCACCGAGTCGAGCTGCCAGCAGACCTACCGGCGCGCCAAACAGCATGTCGCCGGCGACCGTGCCCGCGCGGAGGTCGACGAGGCCGCCGCGCGGAGGATCGTCGCGGAGTTCCTGGCCGCCGCCACCAGCGGGGAGATCAACCGACTGGTCGAGTTGTTGAGCGACGACGTGACGAGCACCGGCGACGGCGGCGGCAAGATCCCGGCCCGGACCACGCCGGTCGTCGGCGCGCTGGCGGTGGCGAGGTTCCTGCGCGGCCTGTTCAAGCCGACCGACGTCAAGCGGAACGTCGCGGGCGGCAGCCCCGCCTTCTACGCCGAAGTCGTCAACGGCGGCCCTGCCGTGGTTGTCGTGATCGGCGGCCAGGTCTTCGGCGTCATGTCCCTGGAGGTGACGGCGGAGGGTGTCACGGCCGTCCAGAGCCAGGTCAACCCCGACAAGCTCGTACGGGCCACGCGCCAGTGGGCCGCCTCCGACCATGGGGAACCCCTGCTCCATGCCTGGTGACCCAGGTCATAGCCCACTTCTGTCAGGAATCGCGTCGCTGTCCGGTTCAGGAAGCGACCACCACCGAGACAGGAGTGCCACCATGAAGCACCGCATCGTCGTCCTCGGGGCCGGATACGCCGGGACCATCGCCGCCGGGCGCCTCGCCAGGCGACTCCACCCGGGAGACACCGAGATCACCATCGTCAACGCCGACGCTGATTTCGTCGAGCGGGTCCGCATGCACCAGCTCGCGACCGGACAGGACCTCCAGCGCCGAACGCTGAGCGACGTCTACGCGGGCACGGGAGTGCAGCTACGACTGGCACGGGTCACCGCCGTCGACACCGACCGCAGGGCCGTCGCGCTCGTCGACGAGCAGGGCACCGACGAGATCGCGTACGACACGCTCGTCTACGCCCTCGGCAGCACGTCCGCGGACCACGGCGTCCCCGGCGCCGTCGAGCACGCGTACGACATGGCAGGCAGGCCCTCGGCGCTTCGGTTGCGCGACCGCCTCGACCAGCTCGCGGCCGGCGGGACCGTGCTCGTCGGCGGCGGCGGCCTCACCGGCCTCGAAGCGGTCACCGAGATCGCCGAGGCCCGGCCGGACCTCGACGTCGCGATCGCCACCCGCGGCGGCCTCGGCGACTGGCTCAACGAGAAGGCGCAGCAGCACCTGCGCGGCGTCTGCGACCGGCTCGGCATCACCGTCCACGAGCACGCCGACATCGTGCGGGTCGAGGCGACCGGTGCGGTCACCGCCGACGACCGGGAGATCCCGGCCCAGGTGACGGTCTGGACGACCGGCTTCGCCGTCCACCCGATCGCCGCCGCCACGACCCTGGCGGTCGCGGAGACCGGGCAGATCATCGTCGACGCCACGATGCGCTCGGTCTCACACCCCGAGGTGTACGCGGTGGGCGACGCCGCACTCGCCGAGGGGCCGGGCGGCAAGCCACTGCGGATGTCCTGCGCCTCGGGGGTCCCGATGGCCTGGCAGGCCGCCGACGCCATCGCCGGGCGCCTGACCGGTCGGAAGATCCCCAAGGCCTCGCTGCGCTACTACAACCAGTGCATCAGCCTCGGCCGCCGCGACGGCATCATCCAGTACGTGACCGCCGACGACCGGGCCAAGCCGTCCCTGCTCACCGGGAAGCTGGCGGCCCGCTACAAGGAGGTCGTCTGCAGGGGCGCGGCCTGGGGGATCTCCCACCCGACGCTGTACCCGGTCCGCCGCCACCGCATCGGCGCGAACCGAACGAAGAGCCTCGCGGCCGCTTCCTGACGAAGCGCGCGCCAACCCTAGGCTGTCGCAATGGCATCGGAGCATGCAGTGATCGATCCTGCCGCCGGCCTGATGCCCTCGTTCCCGTCGCGCATCCCGTCCGCGATGAGGTCGTTGATGCGGGCTTGGGATGGTCCGCCGAAAGCGTGGAATCCCGCTCCGCGTCGACCGGGGAGGTCGCTGCGGAGCGGGATCGTCAGCGGCCTAACCGGCTAGAACCCGCCCCATTGTTGGGCCGAGCATTTCCAGGTCTTCCCGCCATTCTGCGAGACGCAGAACACGAGGATCTTGCCGAGGATCGGAAGGTTGAGGGTGAAGAGGTGGCCCTTGGTCTTCGCGTACACAACGGCGGACTTCTCGGCGATGTCGGCCAGCGCCCACCCGGGGTCCGGTCCGTCCAGGGTCGCCACCCGGCGCAGCGACTCGATGTCCTTGCCGTCGAGGAGCATCTTGATCTCTTCCGCCGAGGGTTCGCCGTCGCCGATCAGCGTCTCCACGGTGTACGGGCCGCCGACGGCGACACCATTGGCCTTCTCGAAGGCAGCCTTCGTCCCGCCCACCGTGGTGTCGCCAGCGAGGGTGAGGGTGAAGATCTGGTCCGGGTTTCGACGCGACAGGATGCATTCCCAGACGGATTTGCCCCCGGCGATGCACATGGTCAGGCACCAATCCCGGCCGTCGGGGGTGGACGAGGCGAAGAGCAGGGACGTCGCTGTCCCGCTGTCACCTCTGCCGTCGTACACCCCGTCGGCGAGGTCGGCCATGGTCGTGCCGAGGACGTCCCGGTTGCCCGGAATCGTGCCGACGACCTTGACACCGTCGACCTCTTTACCGGTGGCGAGCGCTTCGAGTTGGTCGCCGGTG
Organism: Micromonospora sp. LH3U1; assembly: GCF_028475105.1. Taxonomy (NCBI): domain Bacteria; kingdom Bacillati; phylum Actinomycetota; class Actinomycetes; order Micromonosporales; family Micromonosporaceae; genus Micromonospora; species Micromonospora sp. LH3U1. Next base: position 5,544,037 of record NZ_CP116936.1, read on the forward strand.
AGGTTCCGCCCGCCGGTGTCGACGGCCAGCACCTTGTCCAGGTCGCCGACGGGCCGGCCGGTCAGGTCCTCGAACCGTTGAAGCATCGTCCCCGGAGCACCGGAATGGTCGGTGATCGTCGTCCGGGCCTCACCGTCGGCGGCCTGCGACGGGGCGTACGAAGCTGTCAGCCCGACGATCAGGGCGGTCGTGACGATGGTGGCGCGCCTGGTGATGTCCCGCAGAGCTGTCATCCTGTCCTCATCTCGGTGGTCGGTGTCGGCGGGGTCGGACGGGCTACCAACGACACGTGACCACGTCGCCCACGTCGTTTGGGGACCCCAGGTCGCAGTGGTCGTCGATCCACTCACCGATGTCGCCGATCGTGTCCACGATCCAGGCGAACACCGACTTGATCGCGCCCCAGAGGCTGAAGTAGACGACGGTCGACTCGGGTGTGCCGCCGGCCTCGTCGATGACGTCGTTCGTCGACATGGCGGCGTTCGGCTTCTCAATGATGTCCAGCACCCGTACGCCGGTGTTGTCCTTGCCGGCCAGCAGCGCCTCGACCTGCTCCGGGGTCCGCTCCTTGCCGTCGTCAACCGCCACGATCGCGCGGTCGATCAGCACCTCTCGGCTGCCGCTGACGGCCTGGGCGATGCCGGCGATCTCGCCCACCGTCAGGTCGTTGCCGAGCGCGGGGCCGGTGAACCGCCGGACCGACACGGCGCCGGCCGGGTTGATCTGGACCTCGTCGGCCGTGATCATGTCGTCCGCTCCGAAGGGCTCCCAGGCGAACGTCCACTGCCCGGCGACACAGCGGAACTGGCCGTGCACCCGGCCCTCAGGCTCGGTCTCGGTATGGACGATCCCACCGCGGTCGTCGACGTACTGGACCACACAGTCGGTGCCTTTTTTCGGCGGCTTGTCGGTCTGGGCCACGGCAGCGGAGGACATGGCCAGCACCGTCCCGCTGACCACCCCGATCACCGCGAGGCGGCGTGCCAAGCGACTCATCGAACGCTCCATTCCTAGCGAAGGAAACTGGTGCCCGAAGAGTGGCGGGCCGCGCTGAAGCGGCCCGGAAACCGCGCTGAAAGCGGGGTGCGTCAGCGGAGTCGAGTGGCGTCGAGCTGTTCGAGGTCGGAGCGGATCGAGTCGGCGTCGGCATCGCCGAGCTCGTCGAGGATCGTCAGGGCTCGGCACCACGCGGCGCGGGTGGCACCGAGGTCGGCGAGGGCCCGGTGGCTGCCGCCGAGATTGACGTACGTACTCGCTTCGGCGTACCGGTCGTTGACCTGGGTGAAGAGTTCGAGTGCGTGCTCATAGCAGGCGATCGCGCGCCGGTCGTCTCCGAGCTGGTGATGGGCGTGGCCGAGGCTGTCCCACGTATCGGCCTGTCCCTGGACGTCGTCCACCTCCTGGAGCATTCTCAGCGCCTCGCCGCACGATTCGAGGGCACGGTGGTAGTTGCCGAGCAGCGCTTCCTGCCAACCGACCGCGTTGAGGGTGTACCCCTGCCCGGCCTGGTTTCCAGTTCGCCGGAACAGGCTCAGTGCCCGCCGAGAGTGGTGGAGCGCCTGCTGGTGCTGGCCCTGCCGCTCCGCCAGCTGACCAAGGTTCAGGCAGGTGTGTGCCCGCCCGGCGTCGTCGCCAACGTCAGTGAACAGGTCGAGCGCGCGCCGCAGGTGGTCGTCGGCCTCGTCGTACCGGCGGAGTCGGGAGCAGGCGAGACCGAGACTGCGGTGCGCGTGTGCCTGCCCCGCCTGATCCCCGATGTAGGAGGCGGCGGCCAGAGCGATGCGTTGCGTGCCGAGCCAGTCCTGCCAGTGCCCTTGCCGGTGCAGGAAGCCGGCCATGGTCCAGGCGAGTTGCCAGGCGTGGCCCTCGAACCCGGACCGGGCCGCAAGCGGCACCGCGGCGAGCAGGACGGGGACCTCGGCGGCGAACCACGCCGCGGCGGCGGACCGGCTCTTGGGGCTTTCAGGCGTCACGCCCGCCCGGGGTGGCGAGAGGCTGATCTCGCTGAAGTGCGGGTGCAGTGCGAGGTCGGCGGCGTGTGCGGTGTGCAGGCAGTGGTCGAGCAGCCGGTGGACGGCGGCACGGCGGTCGGCCGGTGACTCAGCCTCGTCGGCGAGGCTGACGGCGTACGCGCGCAGCAGGTCGTGGAACGCGTAGCGCCCGTACGCGTGCTCGGTGAAGAGGTTCGCCCGGGTCAACTCGGAGAGCAGAGGATTGATCGTTTGCGGGGCGACGCCGGCCAGGCTGGCCACGGCCGGGGCGGAGACGTCCGGGCCGGGATGCAGGCTCAGCAGCCGGAACAGCTGGACCGCGGGTGGGCTGAGTGTCCGGCACGACCAGGAGAATACCGCCCGGACGTCGGTGGCCTCGTCGCCTCCGTGGAAGGCGTCCAGATCGCTCAGCTCACCGGCGACCGCGGCCAACGAGAAGTGCCGGTTGGTGGCGGCTCTGGCCGCGACGATGGCCAGGGCGATGGGCAGCCGCGCGCACCGGTCGGCGATGTCGTCGGCTGCGGCGGGCTCGGCGGCGACCTGGCGCGCCCCGAGCCGGCGGACCAGCATGTCGCGGGCTTCGTCAGGGCTCAGCAGGTCGAGGATCACCGGCTGGGCGCTTTCGGTGACGACCAGCGGGATGAGTGGGTCGCGGCTGGTGACGATCGCGAGGCAGTCGGGTGAGCCGGGCAGCAGTGGCCGGACCTGTTCCGCGTCGCGCGCGTTGTCCAGCACCACCAGCAGACGCTTGCCGGCCACCGCCGTGCGGTACAGGCTCACCATCATGTCGGGTTCGCTCGGCATCCGTGCCGCCGGAACGCCGAGCGCTTCCAGGAACCCGTGCAGCGCGCGCGCCGGTTCGGTCGGTGTGGCCGCCGGGTCGAAGCCGCGCAGGTTGACGTAGAGCTGCCCGTCGGGGAAGCGCTCGGCGGCGCGGTGCGCCCAATGCACGGCAAGCGCGGTCTTGCCGACTCCCGCGGTGCCGGAGACCACCACGGCACCGCCCCGGTCGACGAGCGCGTCAAGGGCGACGAGTTCCGCGACGCGCCCGGTAAACGTCGGTACGGAGGGAGGTAGCTGCGCCGCCACCGCCACCTGTGCCGCCGCAGCCGGGGCGGGCGCGGCGATCGCGGTGTCCTGGCGCAGGATGGCGCTTTCTAGATCCCGTAGCCGCGGACTGGGGTCGATGCCGAGGTTTTCACGAAGGGTGTCGCGCAGCCGCCGGTACGTGGCGACCGCTTCGCCCTGTCGGCCGTCGCGGTACAGGGCAAGCATCAGCTGTGCGTGCAGGTGCTCGTCGAAGGGGTGCTGCCGGACGAGCCGTTCCAACCCGGGGATGAGCCGAGAGTGCTCGCCGACGGACAGCCGGGCCTCGGCGAGCGCTCGGTCGACCTCCAACCGCAGGCGTGCCAGGTGTTCCGCCTGCTCCTCAAGCCAGGCAGACCCGGCCACGTCGGCCAGCGGCGGTCCACGCCACAGTGCCACCGCAGCCGTCAGATGATCCACCTGCTCGGTCCGGTCCGCCGACCGTCGGGCCAGTTCGAGGAGGCGCTCGACGGCCTGCACATCCGTGGACTCCGGCCCGGTGTTGAGCACATAACCGGGCTGGCGCGCCACGATCGAGCCGGGCTCGCCGAGCACCCCCCGTAGATAGGAGACGTGGCGCTGCAACGTGTTGGCCGCGGTGGCCGGTGGACGCTCGCCCCAGACCACATCAATGAGCCGGTCGACGCTGACCACCCGGCCCGCATGCAGCGCCAACGTCGCCAGCACCGCCTTGCGGCGCTGGCCGTTCACCGCCTGCGGACTGTCGGCGACAACCACCTCCACCGGTCCGAGCAGCCTGACGCGTACGCCCGTGCCAACCATCGAAATCACCGAATCAGGCTAAATCTCCAGCCCAGCAGGCTCGGTCTGTTCGTCGCGCAATGGACACGAGCCACGGCCAGCCCGGGTGACGGTGGACGTGGCAGGGACCCGCCGTCGTCGGCGTCGTCAGCCGGTGTACTTGCCGTTGCGGGTGTCCCCGACGTGCCGTCGGTAGCGGTGCACCGAACCCTCCTTGACCGCCTGCCAGTGGAAGGGCGCCACCTCGTAGTCATGGTGCTTGTAGTAATCACCGAACGACTTGTAGTAGATCCGGTGCCGGGCGTACCCGCCACAGCCGGCGAGGTAGCTGTAACTGCTGACATCAAGTTGCCCGCTCCGGTGGCCTATGCGCCTGGCAGCAGAGACGCCTCTCGACATCTCTCAACGCTTCCCCACCGTCCGTCGACCTCTTGCGGACTGGTGCAGACCGTTGACGGTCAGGAGGCGGCCGTGTGCCGAGCTGCGCTGGGGGCTCGATCCACTGTCACATCGGCACCGTCAGTTGGTCTGTCCGGTCGGTAGGTGCCGGCCGATGTAACCGACGTAGATGCAACCGCTCTGCGCCGTGTCATCGTGGTAGTGCATCCGAGGGCTGATCATCGCGAACTGAGCGATCTTGAAGTGCGCTCCCATGAAGATCTTGCCCACCTGCGCGACGGTAGTTGGCACGGGGAGCACACGCCGCTTCCGGAACGTCGTGTTGGTCCGGACCTCCTCGCTCTCGTCGCGGGCGTGCCGTCGCGTCGGCCACTCGTGGCAGCCATCCGGCGTGTGTTCAAGGAAGCCGTGCACGTCCCGGTCCCAGCGCCCGTCCGCCTTCGCGGCCGCGTAGTCCTGAAGCACCAACAACGCATCCCATGTCCTTGATGCCCAGGTCCCTAGCGGGTCTCTGCTGTCGAGATATTCAGCGTGGTCAGGATCGCCGGTGAACGCGACGTGCTCGAGCTTCGGCAGCCAACGGAGCAACTCGCCGAAGCTGTCCGGCCGGGCGACGTCTTCTTCGGCTGGCTGGGCCGTCCAGGCCACCTCGGCTTGCCCCATTGAGGTCAGCCGGCCGCGTAGCGTCCTTACGGTCTCCTCGGACCGGATCAGGAGGTCGACGTTGTCCCGGTTCTCGAGCTGCTCATCGTCCAGCTGCCATTTGACGTCGCGATGCGCCTTCTGCGTCTCATCGAGTTCGGTCTGAAGCTGCGCCAGTCGGGACGCGATGTCTTCCTGTGCCTCCTGCGAGGATCTGCCAACCTCGATCCAACGCACGATCTCGTCGACCCGGTCGACGGTCAGATCATCAATCCCTACCTTGACCTTCAGGTAGTCGAGCAACATGCCCTGCTGCACGTTGATGTCGTCCTGGCGATGATCACTCATCGGTACCTCGGCAGCCGTTGCCCGGGGTTGCGACGGTACGAGCGATGCCGGCTTCAGGCCCACATCGCCGAGCCGGTTGACCAACATGTCGTCGGCGATACGTTCCAGCATTCGATGTACCCGCGCCACCGATGCGTGCAACGGCTGTTCGAGAGCCTGAAGCTGGGCGTTGGAGGCGAGGACTCGTGCGAGCCGGGCCTGTTCGCCGTCGTCGGCGATCCGTTCGGCGCTCAGGACCCGGTGCCGTAGTCCGTCGACGACCGAGTCCGGCTGAACCTGCGAGCGATAGGTACGTAGCCGGCCGGGCAATACAACGTGGGCCTGGCCGAGCCGGTCGTTGAGCAACTGCGTGGCCTCGCCATCGAGCACGTAGCAAGAGGCCACGCCCGTGGTGAACCGGGTCAACGTCGCGATCCGGTTCGTCCACGGGACTGACGGCAGCGAGTCGTCGTTGCCTGCGACGAAGACGACACCTCGCCGGTCCGTGTCGATGAGCGCTCGGTAGACCTCGGCGACTTCGTCGCCGCGGATGACGATTGGCCGCGTCGTGAGGCGGGCGGCACCGTCCCAGGCGTCGATGATCTCGAGAGTCGGGGCAAGAAAGCGGGGGGTGCCGGCGCGGCGTGGGCGGCTGCGCGGGTCCTCACTATCGGGGTCGGGAGACTCGATGTCGACCCAGGCCCACGCCGCACGCTCCCTCGCGTTAGGCACATGTACGGTCAGCTGGGTGATCCACCGGCCGTCCGGCTTCGTCTCGACGATCCGTACGCGGGCTGACGTCGAGCCATCCTGTCCTTGGTGCTGCAGGAGAAGCGCCCTGACGTTGTCGCCGATGGTGGCCCACCGGTTTCCCTGGAGCGCGGACGGATCCCAGCCCTTGGGGTCCGCGATCCACCGGTCGAGTTGTTCTCGTACCAGCGGTAGCAGACGGTTCCGTTCGTGATGGGTCGTAAACACCGACCTGAATCCGAGCACTTGTGCCGTCCCGAGGGGTTTCGGCGAGGGGCGCAGCCGGAGGCCTCGCCGTACTCGCTCGATGCGGCCCTCGGCCCCTACTCGAGCACCTGATTCGGAGGTGGTGGTAGCGGAGGGGGTCGAGGGCGGCATCTGGACAAGGAGGGGTCGAACCGCTTGCTGATTGGCCTTGGTGGAGGCTGCGATCAGGGCGCGGATTCCAGGTCGTTGAGAAGAGCGTGTACAGGCGCCCAACACATCCGCACCGTGTCCAGGTCGGGCACGAGCCCGTATTCGATCTGGTGCCGGGGGTGGACGAAGTTGCGGTAGTCCCGCACCTTTTCCATAAAGTCCTTGGCGTCGGTCTGGACCCACTTCTGCTGATGTGCGTATTCGAGCAGGAGTTGCAGGCCGGCGCGTTCGGCCGGGATCCTCCGACCGTTACGGCCTGCGAGTCCATTGCTGCGGACGTTCTCGTCGCGGCCGGTCACCACGACGTGCAGCAGCCCTTCAACGAAACTACCGATTCCGATGATCGCCAGAGCGTAAGCACCGTTGTTCTGGCAGATCGATGCCTCGTCGGCGCGGGCCATGAGGATCTCGATATCAGCGGCCTTGCTGTTCGCGGTGAGTCGTCGCACTCGCTCGTGAAGGTCGGGCGGTGGCCCATACAGGGGCGTGTCGCCGGATTGGCTGAGCTGGCCGAGCACCGGGCGCCCACCGACATACGTGATGGTGAGCTGCTCGGGAGCCAGGATGCGATTCAGCTCCTGCGCGATTGGCTCTGCGGCTTCGACACCGCCGTCGTACTCGAGCGGATCACAGATGCGGCACAGCAACCGGTTGAGCGCGGCGGCGTCGTCGTCGACGTTGGAGATCAGCACCTCGATGAGCCAGGGCACTCGCGGCGAGCCGTCGTACTGCGGATTGCCAGGCCACCGGACCCGGTGCAAGAACCGCTCGACCTGTGATCCGGTCCGCTCGTACGGACCGTCGACGTCGCAGATCAGGCGAGCCACTCGTTCCAGAGTGAGCAGGTCGAGGGCGAGCATCAATACACCTCCCGGTCGGCGCGCTGCTGCGCGATGTCGAGTGCTTCGGTCAGACGTTGGAGGATGATCGAGCCCCGCTTGCGGAACCCGAGTTCAGTCATGGCTTCCTGCAGGCGCTCATCCCGGTCGCGCTGAAGCTGGTCGCTCACCAGCCAGGTGCAGATTCGCACCAGTTGGTCCCGCGTGTAATCGGTGATCTTGAGTCCGATCGGTACCTGAGGGCGTGGGCCACGACGCGACGCCGGGGGCGACGGTCGCTGGTTGACTCGCGGCGGAGCCGTTGGCGCGGGCGGAGCCTTCGTGGCGCGGTCAGCACGATCGACCGCCTGCTTCCATCTCGCCACGAGCCGGGCCGTCTGGCCTGCTGGGTCGACGTACCAGTCAGTCGACCAGATCCGGTGAAACTCCCATCCGAGCCGTTCCAGGTGCTGCTGACGCAGCCGATCACGATCCCGGGCGCTATGTGCTTCGTGGTACGAGTGTCCGTCGGTTTCGACGGCGAGCACCATGCGGCCGGGTTGATCCGGGTGAGCGAGTGCCAGGTCGATGCGGTAACCGGAGACGCCCCACTGCGGCACCGCGTTGATGCCCTCTTGCTGAATTGCCCTCAGCACGCTGCGTTCGAGGCCGTTGAGGTCGACCCCGGTGTGCTGTCGCCCGCCGACGTCGCCGCCGAGATCGACGAACTCCAGGTAGCGGCGGAGCAGCTCCGGCCCACGGTTCCTCGTCGCTGCGGTCTGGTTTGGGTCCATGTCGTGGTGCGAAAAGGCGCTGACGACAGTCATCCGACGCCGCGCGCGGGTGACCGCGACGTTGAGACGCCGTTCGCCGCCATCCTGATTGAGTGGTCCGAAACGAAGCGGAAGGCGGCCATCTTGGGTCTTGGCGTAGCCGATGCTCAGAATGATGGCGTCCCGCTCATCGCCCTGGACGTTCTCCAGGCTCTTGATGAAGAAGCGCTGACTCGCTGCCTGGTCCTGCGAGAAGAAGTCGTCGAGGTGCTCCTGCTCGCGGCGGCGGCTGCGGAGCGTTCCCTCGATGCGCAGAGCATGTTTCTGCCCCATGGTGATGACGCCGAGGCTCTCGTTCGGTCGCTGCTCGGCGTGCTCGAGGATGAGCTCGACAGCCCGGTTGACTTCTTCAGTCGAGGAGCCGCTCTGCCCGGGAGAGACGCGACCGTCCACCGTCTCCAGGCGCAGCGGGCTGTCGACCTGCACGCCGGGGAATGTCACGAGCGATCGGTCGTAGATCTCGATGTTTGAGAACGCGATCAGCCGCTCATCGCGACTGCGGTAGTGCCAGGTCAAGCGGTACCGGTCCGAGAGCATGCCGCTGAGGACGTCAAGAACAGACTCGTAGTCCTCAAGGCTCTCGTCGCCAGGATCCTCGTCCTCACCTGTTGGGGTCTGCTGGACGAGGCGTCGGAAGAACGGTGTGGGCGGGAGTTGCTTGGGGTCACCAGCCACCACGAGTTGCGCGCCTCGCATGATCGAGGCGACCGCGTCGTGCGGCTCGATCTGACTCGCCTCGTCGAAGACAACCACGTCGAATGATTGCGTGGCCGGCAGGATCCGGCTGACCACGAGTGGCGACATGGCCCAGCACGGAAACGCAGCGAGTAGCACCTCCGGGGCGCTGCCGAGCAGCTTCCGCAGGGGCAGGTGTCCCCGCTTCTTGGCGGCCTCCCGCCGGACGAGGTCATTCTGGTCGGGATGCGCATCCCGGGTCTTGCGTAGGTTCACGGCCACGTTGCGTCGGACGCGGCGGGCTGCCATCTCGATGTGCCGGCTGTCCGCGGCACGGTAGTCCTCGACCACCGCACCGTGCTGCTGTCCCACGAACTGACCGAGGTACGGGACCCGCATGCGCATCTCGTCGAGGACCACCTGCAACCAGGCACGCAGTAAGGTATCGGCTGCTTCATCGCTCTGGACGTGCCGCCTGGCCAGGTCATCGAGCAGGTGGGTCAAGCCCAGCGACCGAAAGATCTGCTGCTGCTTGTTCAGGTCGGGCATCAGAAACAGCGTTTCGCGGTCGGCATTCAACTCGGCGAGTGCGTTCGCCGCGATGGCGGTCGATCCACGGTCGAGACCGTCGATCCGGGCACATGCCGCCACTGCGGCGAGGTGGTTGCGCACCCGCGTGAAGGACGACATGCAGAGGTTGGCACCCGCCAGAGCGGTGGGTGCGCTGTCCTGACGGCTGAGCTTCCGCCAGCGCTCACGCTGGTCCACTGCGGCGAGCAGGCCCTCGTACATCTCGGATCGCTTCCGGGGAGCGGCTGGACAGGTCCGCCGCAGCTCACGGCGCAACTGAAACCGACGGAAGAGCCCGATCGGTTCGGGCCGACGGGGCCGGGAACGCCCTGGGGCCGTCGCGTAGACGTAGTCGTCCAGATCCGGGCCGAACACCTGCTCGCCGTAGCCGCCGATGGTGCGCTCGACTTCGCTGAGCAGGTCGAACAGGTTGGTCCAGGCGGCGAGGTCATCGGGTACGTCCAGCCCGGCCCCGTCGACCAACTCCCGGATCTGCCGCTGCGCACCCTGAAGGGCACCGGCCGCGAGTCCCTCCAGATGAACCAGCACCTTCCTGACGTCGTCCGGGGTGTGGATCGCGGCATTCGCCCATGGCGACTCCCTACGCCAAATCCGCAGGCCGCCACGATCCACGAACATCCGGAGGTCGTCCCGCGCGGACTCGATCACCGACCGATCGAGGTTTCGCAGCTCGGATGAGCGCAGGTTGTATCCACTCACGTCATACGAGGGTAGGGCGAGCATTTGCTCGATCACCTGGAAAGCGCTCATCCCCCAGGGCTGCCGCACCTCGTGCAGCTCGACTGGGTGCCGCTGTGCCGCAGCCCGCCGGCCGTGTAGTCGCCGATGCAGCTCGGTCGTTTCCACCGGCGGCTCGGCGCCGGCCTGAGCCAGGACGTTGGCGATGCGCTGTGCGACCTGACGCTTGTTGATTTTTCGCTCGTGCAGGTCGAACACCAGATTGTCGAGCCCGACATCGCCGAGGCGGTTCATAACCGCTTCGATTGCGGCCCGCTTCTCGGAGACGAACAGCACGCTGCGACCCATCGCGGCCATGTACGCGATGATGTTCGCGATCGTCTGGCTCTTTCCGGTGCCGGGCGGGCCCTCGATGACCACATTCCGACCGGATAGCACCGCGTCGATCGCCGCCTGCTGCGACGAGTCGGCGTCGTGGACCAAGAACTCCTTGGCCGGATCGATCCGGTCGGCGCTGGAGCTAGGCCCATGAGCTGGCTGGGTGCGCAACTGCTGCCGAGCGTCGCGGTCGCCCGCCATCGCACCGATCACCGAGTGCGATGCCAGCAGCTCGGCGGAGCTGCGCAGATCCTTCACCATCGCCAACTTGTCGAAACTGAAGACACCGGCGAGCACCGCAGGCTCGAGCCGAAGAGACAGGCCACTCGGCGCCACAGCTTTGGAGATGAGCTCGTAGGCGGCGCTCAACTGCTGGTCCGGGTCAACGATCTCGGTCAGCATCGCGTTCAGCTTGTCGCCGAGGGCGTTGACGTCTGCCTCCACGCCGTACTGCCGCTCCAGTGCGTACAGGAGGACGGGATTGATTTCGGGTGACTCGGACAGCTCCAGCGTGAAATCGCTCTCGGTCGCCGTCCGGGTGTCCAGCGCCAACTGCTGCAGGATCAGTGGCGCGCGCAGCGGTTGCATCGGAACGGACCCGCGGGTGTACGAGCCGACCATGCAGAGCAGACCGCGAGTCACCCACCCGGCCTGGATGCCCTGCTCCTCCTCCAGCTCGACAAGTTTCCGGCGAAGACTGCGGGCAGTGTTGCAGGCGGTGCTGTGGCGGTCTTGGTCCGGGAACAGTGTCCGCAGGCGAACCTTCTGGCCCCGAAGCAGCCCGGCGACCCCGTCGGCAGCCGCCTCTGCGAGATCGAGCGTGGTGGCTTGCCGCTCCTTGGAATAGAGCAGCGTATTGCGCGGGCCGAAGTCGATCAGTTGGTCTGCCCACCGGCCGGCGGCCTGCTGGACGAGGGTGAGCACATCCGGTTGGGTCAACAGCATCTCGTCTCCAAGTCAGTCGACGTACGGCAGTGCTGTTCCGCCGGGCCGTCGGCCCGAGGCAAAGCCCTCCAGGATAGGGCGCGTGAGGTCGGTCTATGGATCGGATTTCCGACAGCAGCGTCAACGGGACGACACCAGCCAGTAGCTTTCAGCTTCTTCTCGACGCCGCTGCGCTGTCGCATCAAGCAGGGTCACACGTCTTAGTGCTTCAGAGAGCCCCGATGCAAGTGGAGCCAACCCAAACACGTGGTAGCCGGGAGACGCCACGCCAGGCCGTCTGCGCGAAAAAGATCGAGTCACCGCCGATGATGGACAGAACCGCGATCAGGTATTGCTCTACGGGGCGTAGTGCAAAGGTCAGGGCGATCCAGTTGCATTGGATGCACAGCTTCCCCAAGGGCAGGCGCGTTAGCGAGGCGCAGCCATGCTGCCAGAAAGCTGCGAATGCTCGGGATGATTGCGGCCACACAGGCTTTCTGCGTGGCTAGTTCAACAGCTGCGTGTAAGCCGACGGCGACTCCTTGGTATGCGAGTGGCTCGGTTGATGCTTGCTGCTGGAATGCGCTAGGTCAGGAGCGTTGTCGGCTTGGCGACAGGCGTTTTGGCCGCTCGGCGCGCAGGATGCCACGGCAGCAGGCCCGGTCGAACCGGACAGTCTGGACGCCACAGCGGCAGGATTGAGTCAGCCGCCGAACGGGCCTGACCGGCATGCTCACCGCGCGGAAGGACCCAACCGAACCTCGCCCACCTGCGCATAAGGCCGAATGGTCGGAATATCGTCAAGGGGTCAATTCACAGTGAGAGCGACTCACATATGCCCCCACCCGCCGCGCGAGTCAGTCCGCGCGGCGTTCAAGCTGGACGCGTCCAATCGCGGAGTCGCACAGCTGCGCGATCCGCTGCTCGTCCACGTGTCGACGTCTTCCCAGTCGACTGTCTCGACCGCACCGGGAATGAGGCGGATCACGTCTGCTTCGGAGTCGACATAGATCCATCAACCAAGATCCGTCGGTCCGTGAAAAATTGTGGTGGAGGTCGGTTCGTCGCCGAGAACAAGCGTCTGCCCATCACCAACACTGCGCGGGCCGGGGCGGCGAGTCAGTGCGGCAGCTTGATGCTGCCGACGAACGCGTCCCAGGCGGCGATCTTGAAGCTCAGCATCCCGGCGTCGGGGGCCTTGGAGTCGCGGACGTCGACCGCGGCACCTCGTTCACGCACCTCCACGCACTGGCCGTTGTTGCCGGAGCGGCTCGACTTGCGCCAGGCGTTACGTTCCATGCGTACTCAGCTCCTTGATGAACTTGATCGACTCGGCGGGCGACCGCGCCAGCGTCTTCAGATTGTCGTACGCCGCCGACAGCCGCGCCAGGTCGCGGCTCGACTCAAGGAACAGCTCGCCGGCCAGGGTTTCGATGTAGCCCAATGGCGGCTCGTCCTGCTCGAAGCTGAGCAGGGCGAAGCCGCTGCTAATCGCCAGGTGGGCACCGGCTTCGAAGCGCAGCACCTGGATTGTCACGTTCGGCAGCCGGCTCAGCGTGACCAGGTGGTCGAGTTGCTCGCGCAGCACATCCGGGCCTCCGACCTCGGTGCGCAGTGATGCCTCGGAGAGGATGGCGTGCATCCGCAGCGGAGTCGGTTGCCGGCGCAGCACCTCCTGCCGGGTCATTCGGGCGGCAACCCGCTGGCCGATGGTCTCTGGGTCGGTCTCCCGGCCGATGACGTTGACCTCGCGGGCGTAGCTCTCGGTCTGCAGTAGACCGGGCACGAGCATCGGCTCGAAGTTCTTGAGCTCCACGGCCTCGGTCTCGTACGCGATGTAGGTGGCGTACTTGCCGCCGAGGCGCTGCCACCAGCCGTCCTCACGCAGACCGCGCGCCTGATCGAGCAGCGAGGTCCCCGGCTCCTCGTCAATCTTGACGCCGTACGCGACCAGCAGTTCCATGACGTCACCGACGCGAGGTCTGATCTCGCCCGACTCGATCCGACTGATCCGGGACGGTGAGCAGTCGACGATGTCGGCGGCTCCATCACCGGTCAGGCCCTTGGCTTCGCGGAGCTTGCGTAGCTCCCGGCCAAGTCTGCGGGAGCGCGGTGTCGCGGGCGTAAATCGAGGCATGTCGTGATTCTGCACCCACTCAGCGCTTCTACTTGCCTTGACTCACATGCTCGTGGTGTCGATCATGCGGAACTCCTTGCATTGCATCACATGATGCGCAACCCTGGCTACCGTCGGCCACGGAGCGTCACCGCAGCGTGCACGGCTGGCAGAGAGTCATGGGCGCGGCGACCCCCCGGCCTTCGGCTTCGTCAGAAAGCGAGCGTGCGCATGGTGTCCGAAGTCGTGTCGGTCGTGTTCGGCGGCTTGGTGCCGGGCTTCCTGTTCGGACTCCTCGCGTTCCGGGTCAAGTCCCGATGGTGTCCGAGCTGCGGGGCCAGCACTGAAGCCCTCCCACCGCCGACGGCGCGGAAGTGATGACCGGGCCTGGCCGGCGCAACGACAACGAGCCGCCGATCGGGCGGCGGATGGCGGAGCTGCGGATGCGTCGCGGAATGAGTCAGCAGGTCTTCGCCGACCGGATCCGCAAATCGAAGAGCTGGGTGGACAAAGTCGAGCGAGGGGTGCGTACCCTCGACCGACTCTCGGTGATCGAGACGGTCGCCGCAGCCCTCGGCGTCGCCCCAGACGTCCTGCTCGCGGGCAAGGTCGCGCGCGAGCCCGTCACCGACACCGGCGGCGACGTCGAACGCGTCCGAGCTGCGCTGGCCCGCCACGACATACCCGGCTCCGGCAACGACGGCCGGCCGGCGTCGTCGTTGGCTCAGCTCGACGACCAGGCGGGGTACGCGTGGGCGGCGTACCGTCACGGTCACCATCCCCGGGTGTTGCGACTGCTGCCCGACCTGCTCGATGCCAGCCGCCAGGTCTGCCACACGCAGACGGGAAACGCGTGCGCCGCCGCCCTGCTGGTGCGCGTGTACCGGCTCGCCGCCCAGGTGCTGGTCAAGGTCGGCGAGGCCGACCTGGCCTGGCTGGCCGCCGATCGGGCCATGAGCGCCGCCGCTGGCGACCCCTGGCGTGCCGGCCTCGCGACGATCTCTCTCGCGCAGGCACTGCGGGCTCTTTGCCAAGGCAGGTTGGCGATGACGGCGGCCGTCACGGCCGTGCACCAGCTCGACCTGGCACCGTCCCAGGTCTCCCGGCCGGACGGAACCGTCCTGACGGGAACCCTGCTGATCGAAGCCGCGCTCGCCGCCGCCGTTAGCGGAGACGCCAGCGCCGCGGGCGAACTCACCGAGCGCGTGGCTCACCTCGCCTGCGCTGACGGCGAGCGTCACCACGACGGCACCGCGTTCGGCCCCACCCCGGTCGACCTCGCCCGCGCCCTGGTCGCGATGTGGATCGGCGACCACCAACTGGCCGTTGTCATCCACCAACGGGCCACCAGCGGTAACGCCTGGCACCTACTGCCCGCCGAATACCGAGCCGCTCACCTGATCGACGTCACCCGCGCGCACCTCGACCTCGGCGACCCCCACGCCGCCGGCCGCGCCCTGGTCGCCGCCGACCGTATCGCCCCCATGGAGACGCGGATCCGCCCCGCCTCCCGGGCAGCACTCACCGCCGTGCTCCGCGCCGGCCCCACCGCAGCCGACGTGGCCCGCCTGGCCGCCACCATGGGACTGAGCGCAGCGTCACGCTGAACAGCCGCTACTCGGCACCGGATGAGTTCCGTCTCGTTGCCGGTGCGCCAGATCAGCCCTTCACCGCGCCTGCGGTGAGCCCTTCGGTTAGGAAGCGCTGCCCGAATGCGTACATGACCACCACGGGGATGCTGACGAGCAGCGACGCCGCGGCGAGTTGTCCTTGCGGCACGACGTCTCCAGCGATCATCGATTGCATCCCCACGGGGAGCGTCTTGTACTCGTCCTTCGTGATGAACACGAAGGCGAAGAGGAATTCGTTCCAGGCATTGGTCAGGGTGAAGAGCGCGACCGCCAGCAGCCCTGGCTTGGCGAGGGGCAGCACGACCCGGCCGAACGCCTGGACGCGAGTACAGCCGTCGACCAGCGCTGCCTCCTCCAGCTCGATGGGGATCGACGAGAAGTACCCCACCAGCAGCCAGGTGGCGAACGGCAGCGTGAAGGTCGGGTACGTCACCACCAGAGACCACAACGAGTCGGTGAGCCGCGCGCCGATGAGCATCTGGTACAACGGGATGAACAGCAGCGCGCCCGGCATCACGTAGGTGAGCAGCACCGTGACGGTAAAGCCCTGCGCCCCGCGGAATCGCAGCCGGGCCAGCGCGTAGCCGGCCAGGGCGGCGCAGACCAGTGCCACCGCCGTGGACGCCGCGGACACCAGCAGAGTGTTGAGGTACCAGCGGCCGAACGGCTGGTTGGCGAAGAGGGCACCGAACTGCTCCAGGGTCCACGGCGTTGGCCACAGGTCGTCGGTGCGCATGACGACCTGGCCCTCGGACTTGAAGGCCGTGACGGCGATCCAGTACAGCGGGCCCAGCACGAAGAGAAGCAACCCGGCCAGCGCGACCCAGGACCCCAGGCCCGACACCAGGGACGACGACCGACGACCGCCTCGCGACTGGAGGGTCGAGACCACCCGGCCGACCGCCGCCGCGATCAGCAGAATCACCCCGAGGACCACCGCCGCCTTCCAGAAGATCTGCGGCGATGCCCAGGCCAGCAGACCGGTGACCACCGCGGCGACGACCCACGGCAGCGCCTTCCGCGCCGTCGGAGCCCACCGCCGCGTTCCGATCCACCGCGCTGCCCGGCTTCTCCGAGGAAGTTTGATGTTGGTGTCCTGGCGCAACAACCGGACCAGGATGAACACCAGCCCGCCGATGATCGGCAGCATGACGAGCGTGACCGCAGCCCCCGCGCCATACTGCAACTGCAAGATCGCCTTCGAGTACGCGATGAGCACGTACGGCGCGGTTACGTCGCCCGGGCCGCCCTGGGTCAACAACCAGACGAGGTCGAAGTTGTTGAACGTCCAGATCGACGACAGGGTCACCGTCACGGTGATCACGTGGCGCAGTCCGGGCAGCGTCACGTTGGAGAACCGCTGCCACGACGAGGCTCCGTCGATGGTCGCCGCCTCGTACAGGTCCGCCGGGATGGCCTTCAGCCCCGCGAGGAAACACACGGTGAAGAACGGCACCCCCTTCCAGACGTTGACGAGGATCACCGACGGCATGGCCAGCGACGGGTCGGACAGCCAGCCCGCGGGCCAGCTGTCGACCAGGTGCGCGCTGGCCAGCAGCGGCCCGATCCCGGTAGCGGTGAGCAGAGTGTTGACGCTGCCGAAGATTGGGTCGAGCAGCGCGCGCCAGCTGAACGCCGTCACCACCGTCGGCACCACCCACGGCACCAGGAGCAACCCGGCCAGCACGGCCCGCCCACGGCGCCGATGGTGCAGCAGCAGGGCCGCGGACAGGCCCAGCACGACCTTGAAAACCTCGGCGTACGCGGTGAAGACGAACGAGTTCACCACGCCCGTGTGGAACTGCTCATCGCCGACGAGCGCGAGGTAGTTGTCCAGGCCGACGAACACGGCGTCCTGCCCGTGCCGTTCCGTGGTGCTGGTGATGATCGACCGGGCGATCGGCACGAGAACGAGACCGCCGACCAGCACGGCCATGGGCGCCAGGAACAGTGCCGCCAGCCGCCAGTCACGGCCCAGCCGTCGCTGGATCGCGGTGAGAGAGCCGGGTCCCGGCGGCGGGGAGTTCCTCGCCGCCGGGACCCGCGCAGGACGGACAGACCTCACTGCGGCAGCCCCTGCTGGTTGAAGATCTGCACCATCTTCGCGTGGGCGGCCGTCACGGCCTGCGCGGGCGCCGCGCCCTGGACGATCTGCTGCATCATGTCGGTGAGGACATAGGCCGCACCGACGGCCTGCTGGCCCGCACTGGCCTTCTGCGGGAAGGCCAGGCCGTTCGTCGTGGACAGCGGCAGCGACAGTTGGGTGATCTTGCGCAGCATGGGGAACGCCGGGTCGCCGCTGGTGAAGAACGGGTCGGCGTCCCAGACCTTCTCCCATGCGGGCATCACCAGGCCGGGCGCCTCCTTCGCCACCCCGAGCAGCGCGGGCGCGCTGACCAGGTACTGCGCCAGGAGCTTGGCGAGCGCGGGGTTCTTGGCACCCTTGAAGACAACGAAACCTTGAGACTGGCCGAGCAGCAAAGGCTTGTCGGTCGCCGGCCCGATGCAGTCGGAGAACACGTGGGTGTTTGCGTAGACCGGGTTCTTCTTGGTCCTGGAGTCCGCGTAGACGCTGAACTGGTTGCGGGTGTAACCGAGGACTCCAGCGAGCCAGTTCTCGTTGTTGCTGGTGTCGGTCCAGCTGGCCACCCCCGGCGGCAGCATCGGCTTGTACTTGGGATTGGTGTAGATGTCGCCCAGGAAGGTCACCGCCTGCACCGTCTCGGGCGAGTTGAACGTGACCTTCCTGCCGTCGTTCGAGGCGATCGACCCGCCGTAGGCGTTGATCAGTGCCTCGATCATGCCGTTGGCGTCACCGGACCGGTTCACCGTCATGCCCCAGCCGAACCGGCGTTTGCCCGGATCGGAGATTTCCAGGCACAGATCCCGCAGCTCTTCCCAGCTGTAGATGTCCTTGGGGGAGATGCCCTTGTCCTGCATCCAGTCCTTGCGCAGGAACGACCCGATTCCGATGAAGTGGTACGGGATCGCGAACCACTTGCCGTCGAAGACGCAGAAGTTCTTGGCCTCGGCGCAGGGTTCGCCGTACTTGGCCGTCAGCACCTTGACGACGTCCGTCACGTCCTCCAGGTCACCCAGCGCCTGAAACTGCGCGACGAACCGTGAGTCGGTCATGAACGCCAGGTCACGCGCCACCCCACCCTTGACCTCGGCGTCGATCTTGGCCACCACATCACCTGCGTCGGCCTGAACCAGGCTGTTCTCGATCTTCGTCCCGGTGGTGTCGGCGAACTTCTTGATCGAGCTGTCGAGGGCATCGTTCGCCGCCGTCGAGTACAGCTTCTGCGACAGCATCCCCATCGAGGAGCCCTTCAGCGCCGCTGCGGCGTCGATCAGCTCCTGCGGAACTTCCGGCTGCACCCTGGTGGGCGATTCGGAGCTGCCCCCACACGCGGCCAGACCTGCCGCGCCGAGCACCCCCACCCCCACCCCCAGAAAGCCACGCCGGGACCACACCGGGTTGTCCTCCATGGACATTCGCCTCCTTTATTTTCCGGCGCCGCTGCACGCCGAAGGCGTACTTGACGACGCTGCGATCCTCGTGCTCCAGGTGTGTCTCTTTGTCGGCGACCACGGACACGTCGCCCACGTTGATCAATGCGTTCGCACGCTCGTCGTTGCAGTTGGTGGGGTTGCCACGGTGGCGTCGGGCCCGCCCTTGCCGCCCTCGACGAACAGCGTCGACACGCCGCTCGCTGGGCGGCGCGACACGCATGAGGGGATCGGGGACTGGGTCGAGAAAGCGGCGCTGACGCTCCAGGTCGGTCGGGTCACGGACCACCGCCGTTCGAGATTTCGAACTGAGTTCGAGATACCGTATCGAGTGGACGCGACGCTAGAGCAATGCCGTAAGGAATGTCAATGTTTCAATGGCGTTTCGGTCCGAGAACGGCGAACCGGCTATCGAGACTGGGCCCGGTAGCCCATGCGGGCGGACAGCGTGGCCGCGCCCTCGCGGACCAGCTCGGTCCACTCCACGTGCGCCTGGGGGGTCCAGCGAATGATCGGCGCGGAGAGGCTCATCGCAGCGATGGTTGCGCCAGAATGGTCTCGGATCGCCGCAGCGACGCAGCGCATGGCGCTGTCCGACTCGCCGATGTCGACCGCGACGTTCTCCGCCCGGACACGATCGAGATGCGCGCGTAGGCAGTCCGGGTCGGTGATGCTGTCCGACGTCATGCCCGGCAGGGCGCCCTTCGACAGGACGGCGTCCAGGCTTGCCTTATCGAGTCCCGATAGCAATATCTTGCCGACCGCCGTGCAGTGGGCCGGCAGCCGCCGCCCGACCGCAGAGACCATCCGGACGGGGTGCGTGCTGTCGAACTTGACGAGGTAGATGACGTCGGCACCGTCGAGCACGGCCACGTGGACCGCCTCGTCGCACGCGGCGGCCACGTCCCGTGCGACGCCCTGCGCCTCACGGACCAGGTCAAGCCGGCCGGCAAACGCCGCGCCGAGCTGGAACAGCGGCATGCCGAGCCGATACTGCACCGGCTGGCCCGGGACGGAGATCAGGTACGAGCGAGCCTCAAGCGTGACGAGCAGTTCGTGGACCGTGGTGCGGGGCAGGTCGAGCCGCTCCATCACCTGGCGGGCCGACAGTTGGGGGGTGTCCAGGAACAGTTCGAGGATGTCGAGTGCGCGGATGACCGCCGGTACCACACGGGGCATGTCGATAGTCCCTTCGAAATGCCGGACTCGTGTCAACGATCTTCACGGACCAACACCTGAAGAGGATAACCGCGTCAGCCCCGACTGCCCGGTCAATACCTGGACGGCGCACGGCTTGGTGCCCGCCGCGCTTCGGCACGCGTCTGGATACCGCGTTGCGCCTGCTATGTACCGCTCGTGCGCTGGATCTTCGCCAGTGCCGCCGCGAACTCGGCGTCGGTGAGCGCACCACGCTGGTGTTGCCGGGTCAGCGCGTGAATGTCCCGCCGCTGGTCAGCGGATGGACCACCACGGGTGATATCGGTCCTGCCGACGCCGACGGATTGGCTCGTCGTCCCGGCACCGGCGGTGGAGGGCGACGCAGGCACACCGGTCTGCGCACGATGCCGGGGCTGCGCGTCGCGGTGGTGTTCCCGCAGAGTCGCCAGGATCTCGTCGTAGTGCTCTGGCCAGGTGGCCAGCCTCCCCAGCTCGGGCCGGAACGTGAACGGCCGAAGCAGGTCACCGCGCTGGAGCGCAGTCTGGACCGACACCCCGTCTGTCCGCTCGATGATGATCGCGGAGCGGCCCATGTCCAGACCTGCGATGGTGGCGATACCGCTGCGGATGGCCGACACCGATTCCCAGGGCACCGTGATGGTGCTCAGGAGGGTCCGGGAACGGATGCCGTCCGCGCTGACGTAGACGCCAAGCATCGCCTGCCGTACGGCGACGGCGAAGCAAACAGCCAGCCACGCTCCGAAAAGGACCGCGACCGGCGCGGGCACCGCCCGCTCGCGCACGTACACGATCGCGAGGAACGTGGCGAAACCAGCCACCCCGACCAGCCCCAGCATTGCGAGGGCGGTCGCGGCGTCGAGAGAGTACGGGCGTTGCCATCTCCTCATACCGACAGGGTGACCGGCGGCGTCCAGCCGCCGTCAGAGCGTGCTCAAGTGGTCGCTCCATAGGGTCGGCAGATAATCGAATCTGTCCACATGCTGCCCCTACCCAGCATCGGTGGCGAAACTCCGTAGCCAGCACCGGATCTGATCGGGAAACTGCCGGGATGGAACCGACACAGACGGCGCTCATCGTGCCGATACCCGAGGCCGAGGACGCGGTAGGTCGGTTTCGGGAATCTCTCGACCCGGCCGCCTCATGGGGCGTGCCGGCGCACGTGACCGTCCTCTACCCGTTTCTGCCTCCGCAGCAGATCAACGACCAGACCCTGACCGTGCTGCGCGCGACCATTGCCGGCATACGGCGGTTCGACGTTGCGCTGACTCAGATCGGCTGGTTCGGCGACACTGTCGTATGGCTTGCACCGCAGCCAGACCGTCCGTTCCGGAACCTCACTGCGGCGGTGTGGCAGCGGTTGCCCGAGACCACCCCATATGCCGGGGAACACACCGAGGTAGTGCCGCACCTGACCATCGGCCAGGACGCCCCCAAGCCCACACTGAGCCACGCTGCGGAAACCGTCTCCGCGCAGCTGCCGATCAACGCGGCCGTCGACATGGTTCACCTCATCGCCGGAACGTCGGGCCTAAGCCCGTGGCGCACCGTCTGCGAGTTCCCACTGGGGCGGATCTCCTCGTCGGCAGCATGACTGACCAGGGGAATTGTGTGGTAGGCCGGGACTCGAACCCGCGACCGAGGGATTACGAGATCAAGACGGGCGATCCTGCGACCTGCACAAGTGGCCTCCCACCAGCGGAAACACCTCTCGACATCTCTCACCGCTCCCCCACCGCCCGTCGACCTCTTGCGGACTGAATGCGGACTGCTCGCTGCCACGAGGTGGTCAGGTTGGCCGGCCTCTGCCTTGCAGGTCGCCGGTCAGCGCCAGTGGCAGCACTCCTGGCAGTCTGGTTGCATGGTGTTTTCCGACGATCAAGAGCTGGGCACGGCGATCAGGAATGCCGACTCGCCTACCTGGTCGGTTCGCGCCGCAGCCGGGCGGCATCTTGCGAGATCTCGCGGAATCGACGAGGTAGCTGACGTCCTCCATCGCCTGCTCCTAGATTCCCAAGACACTGCGGTGACTTGGGAAACGGCCGAGGCGCTGCTGGAACGCAAAGACGCCATGGGCCTACGCCTTGTGCTGTTAGCCCGTAGCTATGCCGCCGCCGAAGCCACCGCCGAAGAGATCCAGGCTGCTCTTGACTGCAACCCTGACTGGATGACGGCCGCGGGCGCAGACCGCCTGACCAAGCAACTTCGGGACCTGGCGACGGATGAAGACGCCGGGGTGCGCGACGAGGCCCGAAGGATTCTCGGGCGCCTGCGATCTGTATAGACGGGCTACCGCGTGCTCGGTCAGGCACTCAGACCCAGTTCTCACTGCTGCTGGCGCTGGCGCTCCGGGATGGCCGGTTGACTCGCAACGTCGCGGCAGGTGTGCGGCTGCCCCGGGTCGGACACTCCGAGAAGGTGTTCCTGACCCACGTCCAGGTGGGCGAGCTGGCGACGGCGGCAGAGCCGCACGGGCTGATCATCCGGGTGCTGGCCTATACCGGGCTGCGGTGGGGTGAGCTGGCGGCGCTTCGGGTGCGTCGGGTGGACCTGGTGAAGCGACGGCTGCTGGTCGCGGAGTCGGTGACGGAGGTCAACGGTCGGGCGGTGTTCGGTACGCCGAAGACACACCAGCGCCGGTCGGTGCCGCTCCCCCGGTTCCTGGTCGAGCCGATCGCCGCACAGATCGCCGGCCGCACGGGTGACGAGCTGCTGTTCACGTCCCCGGCCGGCGAGGTGCTGCGCAACAACAACCTCCGTCGCCGCGTCTTCGATCGGGCTGCGAAGTCGATCGGGCTCGCTGGCCTGACGCCGCACGAGCTGCGGCACACAGCGGCCAGTCTGGCGGTGGCCGAGGGTGCCAACGTCAAGGCGGTGCAGCGGATGCTCGGGCACGCCTCGGCGGCCATGACGCTGGACGTGTACGCGGACCTGTTCGAGGACGACCTGGACCAGGTGGCGGACCGACTCGACCGGGCGGCGGGTCGTGCTGCTGCGGACTCAGTGCGGACTGAGGGTGTCGGCCCAGAGCTCGATGCGGTGCGTCCGGGTCGTCGGCAGCATGGCTGACCAGGGAAAACGGCTGGTGGGGCGGGCGGGACTCGAACCCGCGACCGAGGGATTATGAGTCCCCTGCTCTAACCGGCTGAGCTACCGCCCCGATACCGCGCCGGATCTTATCCCGCTCGGCGATCAGCAGCCAGCACCGAGCCGGCCGGTGCCCACGCCTGTACCAGCACGATGGGCTACAGGAATATAACAGCGCGCTCGGGTCAGCCCGGGAACGGCGGTCAGCCGACGCGCAGCTCGTCCAGCACGGCTCCGGCCGCGCGCCAGCCGCTGGCGAGCGCGCCCTGGATCGATGGGCTGTCCCGGTGGTCACCGGCCACGAACAGCCCCTCCTCCAACGACACGGGTTTACGCAGCCGCCCTTGTGGTGGCGGCGCGGCGGGCAGCGCGTTCGGGACGGCCACGGTGGTGAGGTGGGTCCAGTCGGCGGTGGATCGGCCGTACAGCCGGGTCAACTCGGCCCGTACGGTCGGCTCCGGTGGGGGGGTCGCGCCCACCACGGAGGTGGCGATCAGGTGCCGTCCGGCGGGCGCGTAGGTCGGGGCGGCGTTGCTGAGCACCACCGTGTTGGCGACGATTTCCCGCCGGTCGCCGTCGACGAGCAGGATCGGCTCGGTGAGCGGCGGCTCGGGCGCGCTGTGGTAGTAGGTGGTGTAGCTGTGCATGCGTACCGTCGCCAGGGCCGGCAGCAGCGCGGACGCGGCGGGTGGGTCGACGGCGACCACGACGGCCCGGCAGTGGATGTCGCCGGCCTGGGTGCGGACCCGGCCGGGGGTGACCTCCGCAACTCCGGTGTCCAGGTCGAGCAGGTCGGCCGGCAGCGGGTCGGCGATGGCCCGGGGCAACGCGGCCATCCCCTCGGCGGGCAGGCCGATCCGGCCGCGGGCGAAGGAGCGCAACACCATCGCCAGTACGTGGCTGGAGGTGGCCAGCTCCCGATCGATGAACACACCGGACAGGAACGGTCGCAGCAATTCCTCGATGATGGCGTCGGAGAGGCCCGCCCGGCGCAGCGCGGTCTCGGCGCTGGTCTCCGGCGCGGTGAGCAGCCGGGACGTGGGCAGGGTGGCGCAGCCGGTGGCGAGCGCGGCGAAGCGCAGCCGGTCGAGCAACGAGCCGATCCCGGCGAGCACGGTGGCCGGTCCTCCGGTCGGTTCGCGCAACGGATTGACCAGCCGCAGCAGGTCGTCGCCCTTGCGCACCAGCACACCGGAGGTGAAGTACCCGAGGTGGAGCCGGTCGGTGTCGAGCAGCGTGCCGAGCCGGGGGTAGGCGGTGTTGAGCACCTGGAAACCACGGTCGATGAGGTAACCGTCGACCTCGTCGGTGGCGACCCGGCCGCCGAGTCGACCGCTGGCCTCCAACAACCGCCAGGGCACGCCGGCGCGGTGCAGTCGGCGGGCGGCGGCGAGGCCGGCCAGGCCGCCGCCGACGATGACCACGTCGGTCTCAGCCACCACCGCGCGCCTCCCGCTCACCGTTCGCCCGGGACAACCGGCCCGGCCACCAGATCTTCGGCCCGATGTCGTACGCGAGTGCGGGCACCAGCAGCGACCGGACGATGATCGTGTCGATCAGTACCCCGACCGCGACCGCGGTACCCAACTCGACCAGCACCACGAGTGGCAGGACGGCGAGGGCGGAGAAGGTCGCGGCGAGCACGATGCCGGCGGAGGTGATCACCCCGCCGGTGACGGCGAGGCCGGCGAGCACACCGGCGCGGGTGCCGCGCTTGACCGACTCCTCGCGGACCCGGCTCATCAGGAAGATGTTGTAGTCGATGCCGAGTGCGACCAGGAAGACGAACGCGAACAGCGGGAACGACGAGTCCACGCCGGGGAAGTCGAAGACGTGGCGGAACAGCAGCGCGCAGAGGCCGAGGGTGGCCCCGAAGCTGAGCAGCACGGTGGCGATCAGGAGCACCGGGGCGAGGAGTGCCCGCAGCAGCAGGGCCAGGATGACCGCGATGACCACCAGCACCACCGGGATGATGACGTTCTGGTCGCGTTTCGCGGCGTCGGACGTGTCCACGTTGATCGCGGTGAAGCCGCCGACCACCGCGTCCGCGCCGGGCACCTGGTGTACGGCCACCCGCAGCTCGCGGATGGTCCGCTCGGCGCCGTCGCTGTCGGGCGGGTCGGCCAGGGTCGCCTCCAGTTGCACCCGCCCGTCGACGACCTTCGGTGTGGCGTTCGGGTTGGGCGGGCCGGTCTGCGGGCCGGCGGTGAGCGGGCGGACCTCGGCGACGCCGGGTACGCCCTGCGCCACCTGGGTGACCTGCCGGGCGGTCTGCTCGGTGGTGAAGATGGTGGCCGGGCTGCCCGTGCCGGCCGGGTAGTGCCGGGAGATGACCTCCTGGCCGTCCACCGAGTCGGTGCGTTGGGTGAACAGGTCGGACTGGCCGAGGGTGGTGGCGCCGAGCTGGGTGAGGCCGAGCGTGAGGATGGCCAGTACGACCGCGGTGCTCAACCAGATCGGTCGGGCGTGCCGGGCCACGAAGCCGGCGATGCGGCTCCAGATGCCGTGCTCGGCTCGTGGGTCGGCCTGATCCTCCCGGGGCCGTCGGGGCCAGAACGCCCACCGGCCACCGAGCACCAGCAGCGCGGGCAGGAAGGTGAGCATCACCAGCAGGGTGGCGGCGATCCCGATGGCGGCGACCGGGCCGAGCGCTCGGTTGGAGTTGAGGCTGGACAGCAGCAGGCAGAGCAGGCTGACGATGACCGTGCCACCGGAGGCGATGATGGCCGGTGCGGCGCCCTTCCACGCGGTGCGCATGGCGTCCCAGGGGCGGTCGTGGCGGTGCAGCTCCTCCCGGTAGCGGGCGATCATCAGCAACGCGTAGTCGGTGCCCGCCCCGAATACCAGCACGGTGAGGATGCCCTGGGCCTGCCCGTTGAGCTTGACCACGTCCGCGTCGGCGAGCAGGTAGACGAAGACCGAGGCGAGGGCGTACGACATCCCGGCGGCGAGCAGCGGAAAGATCCAGAGCACCGGGCTGCGGTAGACGACCAGCAGGATGATCAGCACCACGACCAGGGTGACCAGCAGCAGTGGCCCGTCGATGGCGGAGAAGACCTCGATCAGGTCGGCGAGCAGGCCGGCAGGGCCGGAGACGTCCACGGCGAGCCCGTCCCGGTCGCCGCCGGTGATGTCGCGGAGCTGTTCGACGACCGTGCCGATCTCCTCGCCTTCGGCGTCGTCCACCGGCACGACGACCTGGAGTGCCTGGCCGTCCTCGCTGGGGATGGGCGGGGGCAGCGGGGTGACCACTCCGGGCAGTTGGGCGAATCGCGCGGCGTCGGCGCTCACCCGCTGCCGGTCGGCGTCGGTGATCCCGGAGGGCCGCTCGTAGACGACCAGAGCCGGGATGGTCTCCCGGTCGACGAACTCGCCGGCGAGGTCCTGGGCGCGCGTCGCCTCGGCGTCGGTGGGCAGGAAGGCGGCGTTGTCGTTGGTGGCGACCTCGCTGAGGCGCCCGGCGTACGGCCCGGCCACGCCGCCGATGACCAGCCAGGCCAGCACGACCGCCACTGCGATCAGCGTGGCCCTGCCGCCTCGTCCGGACATCCGCACTCACCTCATGGATCGACGCATCAATCGACGCAGCGGGAGTCCGGGTCGACATTGACCATCCTGCCGGGCGAGCAGGTCGAGGGAGGGCGAAACCGGGCCACGTACACGAAAACGCCCGTCGGCGTACTGTCGACGGGCGCTGGGTGGAGAAGCTCCCCCGATTGGACTCGAACCAATAACCTGCCGGTTAACAGCCGGCTGCTCTGCCAATTGAGCTACAGGGGACCGTGCACCGCGCGACTCCGGATCTCACCGACGCCGTGCGACGGGACAAGAGTACAGGACATTGCCCGGTGGTGGTCCAGTGGGTTCCGCCCATCCACCGATGATCAAGACGTCCCAGGTCAGGACCGCGACGCATCGATAATCGGGGTAAATCGCCATCCGGGCACAAGCATGCTTGAGCGGAGAGCAGGATGGGTAGTTAGCTGCGGACAGAGGACGCAGGCGCGGATTGGTCGCCGTCCGACGGGGCAACTCGACGGAGGCGACGGCGCGTCAGGTACGGAAGGAGCCGCCATGCGCGGAAAGATCATGTTTCTTGGCGGGCTGGCTGCGGGATTCGTCCTGGGCGCCCGTGCCGGCCGGGAAAAGTACGAGGAGCTCGTTGTTCGGGGCCGCAAGGTGCTCGACCACCCGACCGTCCAGGAGGCGGCCGGAGTCGCGCAGGCCCAGGCCAACAAGTTCTACAGCGAGGGTAAGGACAAGCTCGGCCAGACCAAACTGGGCGAGAAGCTGGGCACCGGCAACGGCAGCACCGGCAAGCAGGAGCTGACCGCCGCCGACGACGCGTTCGCCGGCACGCCCGCCACCGTGGGCGCCAAGGCGGGCACCAGCACGGTCGGCACGACCTCCGGGTCGCCGTCGGCCACCACCCCCCGCACCAAGCCGTCCGGCTCGGGCACGAACGCCAGCACGCTCTGACCGATCGCACGTCGACGGGCCGGTCGCCGCAAGGCGACCGGCCCGTGGTCTGTCCGGAGTCCGGTCAGTCCTTGCTGCTGAACGCCGCGTCGAAGGCGGCGGTCGGGGCGTCGAAGGCGAGCCGGCGGACGAACTGCAGCGCCTCCGGGGCACCGACCAGCCGGTCCATCCCGGCGTCCTCCCACTCGACCGAGATCGGGCCGGTGTAGCCGATCGCGTTCAACGCGCGGAAGCAGTCCTCCCAGGGCACATCGCCGTGCCCGGTCGAGACGAAGTCCCACCCGCGGCGCAGGTCGGCCCAGGGCAGGTGCGAGGCGAGCCGCCCACGCCGGCCATCTCCGGTGCGGACCTTCGCGTCCTTGCAGTCCACGTGGTAGATCCGGTCGGCGAAGTCGAAGATGAAGTTCACCGGGTCCAACTCCTGCCAGACGAAGTGCGACGGGTCCCAGTTCAACCCGAACGCGGGCCGGTTGCCGATCGCCTCCAGCGTCCGCTTCGTCGTCCAGTAGTCGTACGCGATCTCACTCGGGTGCACCTCGTGCGCGAACCGCACCCCCACCTCGTCGAACACGTCGAGGATCGGGTTCCACCGGTCGGCGAAGTCCTGGTAGCCGCGCTCGATCATCGACGGCGGCACCGGCGGGAACATCGCCAGGGTGTGCCAGATCGACGAACCGGTGAAGCCGACGACCGTCTTCACCCCGAGCTTCGCCGCCGCCCGCGCGGTGTCCTTGATCTCCTCGGCGGCCCGCTGACGGACCCCCTCGGGCTCCCCGTCGCCCCAGATCCGACCGGGCAGGATGTCCTGGTGCCGCTCGTCGATCGGGTGGTCGCAGACCGCCTGGCCAACCAGGTGGTTGGAGATCGTGAAGACCTGAAGGTTGTGCTTCGCGAGGGTCTCGCGCTTGCGCTCGACGTACGAGTCGTCGGCGAGCGCCTTGTCGACCTCGAAGTGGTCGCCCCAGCAGGCGATCTCCAGACCGTCGTAGCCCCACTCGGAGGCGAGCCGGCAGACCTCCTCGAACGGCAGGTCGGCCCACTGGCCGGTGAAGAGCGTGATGGGTCGCGCCATTGTCCTTCTCCCCTGTTGTGATGGGGATTCCTTGTGCGGACCAGGGCGAGGGTGACCGGACGTACGCGACGCCGGGGCAGTCACCGGTGGGTGCGGAACACACCTGGGCCCGGCGGGTTGCGCCTCCCACCGGGTCACCGGCCACCAGCACGGTCGCCGCCCCCACCCTATTTCCGCAGCACCCCATCGCGAAAGCCCCGCAGCCGGATCATCATTCCGCCAGCTCCTCGGGCGCTGGCAGGACGGCCCGCACGGTGAAGCCGCCACCGGCGCGAGGGCCGGCGGAGAACGTGCCGCCGAGCCGCTCGGCGCGCCTGCGTACCCCGAGCAGACCTCGCCCGGCGCTCTGGGTGCCCCCGCCTGACGGCGGGGGGCCGGCGCCCTCGTCGCGTACCTCGATGGTGATGCCGGTGGGGTCGTAACGCAGGCGGACCGCGACCGGCGCGCCCGGCGCGTGCCGGCACGCGTTGGTCAGCGATTCCTCGATGATCCGGTACGCCACGACGTCGACGGGGCCGGGCAGTGGCCGGGGTTGGCCAGCCAACTTCCAGCGCACCGGCTGGCCGGCGGCGAAGCCCTCCACCAGCGCGTCGAGACGGTTCAGGCTGGGCGCCGGCGTGAGCGGATCGTCCGGCTCCTCGGCCTGGCGCAGCGCACCGCGCAGCCGGTGCCCCTGCGCCAGCACCATCCCGCGCCACTGCGCGAACCGCCCCATGCTGGTCAAGGTACGGCAGCGGACTGTGAACCCCACCACGCGCCGCCGATCTTGCACTCTCTGTCGGGACTAGTGCCGCAATAGCGACATCTGCACGACCGAAAGTGCAAGATCGGCGAGCATGGGGGCGTTGGTTAGGGCAGGGTCCACTTTTGGTTGGCCGCACCTAGGCAGGTCCAGAGGTGCACGACGGTGCTGTCCGCCGAGTTGTTGCCGGAGACATCCAGGCACTTGCCCGACGACGGGTTGCGCAGGGTGCCGTCGGACTGGGCCGCCCAGTTCTGGGCCCCACTGCCGTTGCAGGTCCAGAGCTGGATCTTGGTGCCGTCGGCGGTGCCGCTGCCGGAGACGTCCAGGCACTTGCCGAGTGCCTTGATCGTCGAGTTCGGCGTCACGGTCCAGGTCTGCGCCGTGCTGCTGTTGCAGGTGTAGATCTGGACCTGGGTGCCGTCGGCGGTGCCGCCGCTGCGCACGTCCAGGCACTTGCCGGCGAGACCCTTGATCGGGCCGACCCCGGGCGTGCCACCGCTCCCCTTGACCAGGGTGAAGTCGTCCACGTCGAAGAGCCCCGTGCCGCTACCGGTGAAGGTGAGGTAGAGGTTCTGGGTGCCGGACGGGACGTTGGACAGCGTGGTGGTGACGTTGGCGAAGGTCGTCCAGCTGCCGGTGTTGGGCACCGCGACCGAGCCGAGCACCGGGCCGGTGGCCGAACCGGTACGCACCTGGATGGTGCCACCCGCTCCGCCGGAGACGACCCGGGACGTGAACGAGGTGACCCCGGTCAGGTCGACGCCGTTGTACGCGGCCCAGTCGCCCGGGTCGATGTAGCCGATGGTCTGCCCACCGTTGGCGCCGGCCTTGGTGAACGGGGTGACCCCGTTGGCCGAACTGAACGCCTCGGCCTGGACCGTGGTGTTCCCGGTCGGCGGCGGCGTGGTGCCCAACTCCTTGATCCGGATGTTGCGGAACGAGGCGTCGTCACCGGTGCCGTGGTTCTGGATGCCGATGTGGCCAGCCAGCGAGCGAACCGGGTTGGTGTTGGTGAAGTCGTTGATCTTCACCCCGTTGAGGAAGATCTGCAGCCGCTCGCCCTCGACCAGCAGTTCGTAGGTGTTCCACTCCCCCGCCGCGTTGAGCGCCGCGTCGCGGGCAGCGATGTCGGCGGACTTGAAGGTGTAGACCGACCCGGTCGTGCGGTCAGCGGCGTCGGTGGCGTCGATCTGGATCTCGTAGCCGTTGTCCACGGCGGACCACGGGTCACTGGACGGCGGAAAGCCGATGAAGATGCCGGAGTTGTCGTCCCCGGCCAGCTTCCAGTCCAGCTTCAGCGAGTAGTTGGTGAACTGCTTGGTGTTGTACCAGTACAGCCCCATGCCGCCCACCGAGGTCAGGGTGGCGTCGGAGTTGCTGAAGCTGCCCGGGCCGGCCTGCGACCAGCCGGCCG
This sequence comes from Micromonospora sp. LH3U1, assembly GCF_028475105.1. Lineage (NCBI taxonomy): Bacteria > Bacillati > Actinomycetota > Actinomycetes > Micromonosporales > Micromonosporaceae > Micromonospora > Micromonospora sp. LH3U1. The sequence continues at coordinate 5,574,541 of NZ_CP116936.1, forward strand.
TCGAGCCGTTGAAGATCGGCGTGTAGCCGGTCTCGGGCCGGCAGTCGGCCTTGCTCCGACCGGAGGCGTACCGGATGCCGCCGAGCAGGTGGGTCCGGAACGCCGGCTCCGCGTACGACGCCTGGGTGTGCCCGGCGCCGGTGTAGAAGGAGCGACCGCCGCTGTAACTCTTGCACCAGCTGAGCGGGTGGTCGGCGCCCATGCCGCCACCGGAGTACGACGACTCGTCCAGCGTGGCCAGCACGTGGGCGGTCGACCGGGCGTTGGTCCGGTAGTTGTACCACTCGTCGGTGCGGGTCCAGGTCTGCGGCAGGTGCCCGGTCGCCGCGTGCCCCCGGTCCTCCACCTTGATGTTGGCCTGCTGGATTGCCGGGTGCGAGGCGAACCACGCGCCCACGAGGTTGCCGTAGAACGGCCAGTCGTACTCGGTGTCGGAGGCCGCGTGCACACCCACGTACCCGCGACCCGAGCCGATGTACGACTCGAAGGCGGTCTGCTGGCTGGCGTTGAGCACGTCGCCGGTGGTGTTGAGGAAGACGACCGCCTCGTACTGGGCGAGGTTGCCGGTGGTGAACGCGGCAGCGTCCTCCGTGGCGGTGACGGTGAAGTTGTTCGCCGCACCCAGGTCGCGGATGGTCTGGATGCCGACCGGGATCGCGTCGTGCCGGAAGCCGGCGGTCTTGGAGAAGACCAGCACGTCGTACGGGGCGTCGGCGGCGCTGGCGGGGCTGGCCGGGGTGGTGCAGGCGATGACGGCGAGGGCGGCCATGGCCGCACCGAGGACGGGTCGCAGGAGTCTGCGCATATCGCTCTCCTAATTGCGGTTAGGAGGGGCCCCTTGCCCAACACTAGGCGGTGACAAGGGGCCCCCTACCTCTCAGCTCAGGGCAGGATCCACTTTTGGTTGGCGGCGGCGGAGCAGGTCCAGAGGTGGACCACCGTGCTGTCGGCGGAGTTGTTGCCGGAGACGTCGAGGCACTTGCTGGACGCAGCGTTGCGTAGCGTGCCGTCGGCCTGTGCGGCCCAGTTCTGCGCCCCGGTCCCGTTGCAGGTCCAGAGCTGGATCTTGGTGCCATCGGCGGAGCCACCACCCGAGACGTCCAGGCACTTGCCCAACGCCTTGATCGTGGAGTTCGGGGTGACAGTCCAGTTCTGTGCCGCACTGGCGTTGCAGGTGTAGATCTGGATCTGCGTGCCGTCGGCGGTCGCGCCACTGCGCACGTCCAGGCACTTCCCGCCGAGACCCTTGATCGGGCCACCCCCGCCGGTGGGGGTTCCGGTGACGAAGGTGAACGCGTCCAGGTCGTAGAGCGCCCCGGTGCCTGACCCGGCGAAGGTCAGGTAGAGCGTGGTCGTGCCGGTCGGCGGGCTGGCGATCGTCCCGGTCACCGTGGCGAAGGTCTCCCAGCTGCCGGTCACGGGGACCGTGGCCGAGCCGAGCACCGTGCCGGTGGCCGAGCCGGCCCGGACCTGGAGGGTGCCACCGGCACCTCCCGAGGAGACCCGGGCGTTGAACGAGGTCACGTTGCCCAGCCGGTACGGCTGGAACGCGATCCAGTCACCGTTGTTGATGTCGCCGACGGTCTTGCCGCCCTCGGCCGTGGTCTTGCTGAACACGTTGATCCCGGACGAGGTGCCGTAGAACTCGGCCTGCCGGTGCCGCGGTGGCAGCGTGTGCTGGGTGTGCGTGGTCAGCCCACCCGCGTCGGTGTACTCGGCGTCGAAGATCGCGAAGATGTTCGCCGCGTCGTCGTGCTCACCGTCGACCGGGATGGTGATCGAGCCCGAGCAACCGGTCTGCGAGGTGATCTGGTGCCCGTGCTGGTCGTGCCCGAGCACGTAGGTCATCTTGACCTTCGTGCAGTCGATCGTGCCGTCCTCCGGGTCGGTCACGGTGATGCTGAACGGCACCGTGTCGCCGAAGCTGAACAGCTGACCGTTGCCGGGGTTGTTGATGGTCACCGTCGGCGCGGTGTTGCCCACGTTGATCTGCACGCTGCTGCTGCCGGTGGCGCCCTGCGGATCCCGGACCGTCAGCGTGGCGGTGTAGGTGCCGTTGGCGCTGTACGTCTTCGACGGATTGGCCGAGGTCGAGGTGGTCCCGTCACCGAACGCCCACGAGTAGGTCAGCGTGCCACCCTCCGGGTCGGACGAGCCGGCCGAGGAGAAGGTCACCGCGAGCGGGGCCGCACCGGAGGTGCGGTTGGCGCTGGCCACCGCGGTTGGCGCCCGGTTGCCGCCACCGACGTAGTCGAAGCGGTAGAGCGCCGAGTTGGCGTCACCGTTGAAGTAGCCGGTGCCGTAGTCGAGCACGTAGTACGCGCCGTCCGGGCCGAACGCCGAGTCCATCACCTGCTTGCCGACCCAGGGGAAGGTGTCGATGGTGCCCCGGGAGCCGTCGGAGTTGACGTGGATCGGCTTGATCCAGCCTCGGCCGAACTCGGTGGCGAAGAACTGCCCGTCGAAGGACTGCGGGAACTTGGTGGTGGAGGTCGACGAGGCGTTGTACCGGTAGACCGGGCCACCCATCGGGGACTCGGAGCCACCGCCGAACTCGGTCGGGGTGCCGGCGTCGCCGGCGTACCGGATCCAGGCCGGTTGGGCGGGCGGCAGGGTGGTCAGACCGGTGTTGCGGAACGAGTTGTTGGTCGGACCGCCGGTGCAGTTGTACTTCGCACCGGTGGTGTTGGCCGCGAAGTCCCACTCGTTGTACGTCTCGGTGGAGGTGTTGGTGCCGGTGCAGTACGGCCAGCCGTAGTTGCCTGGCGCGGCGACCCGGTTGAACTCGACCTGACCCGACGGCCCACGGGTGGAGCTGGTGGTGCCGGCGTCCGGCCCGTAGTCACCGACGTAGACGACCCCGGTGGCCTTGTCCACGCTGATCCGGAACGGGTTGCGGAACCCCATCGCGTAGATCTCCGGCCGCGTCTTGGCCGTGCCGGCCGCGAAGAGGTTGCCCGCCGGGATGGAGTAGGTGCCGTTGGTGTTCACCTTGATCCGCAGGATCTTGCCCCGCAGGTCGTTGGTGTTGCCGGCGCTGCGCTGCGCGTCGTACCCCGGGTTGCGGTTGGTCCGCTCGTCGAGGGGCGAGTAGCCAGCCGATTCGAAGGGGTTGGTGTCGTCGCCGGTGGACAGGAAGAGGTTGCCGGCGGCGTCGAAGTCGATGTCCCCGCCGACGTGGCAGCACAGACCGCGGCTGGCCGGGACGTCGAGCACGTCGACCTTGCTGGCCTGGTTGATCGTGAAGTCGCTGTTGAGCGTGAACCGGGAGAGCCGATTGACGCCGTTCCAGGCCGAGAAGTCGGTGCCGGTGGCGGGCGCGTCGCCGGCGGGGGTGGACAGCGGCGGGGCGTAGTACAGGAAGATCTGCCGGTTGGTGGCGAAGCCCGGGTCGACCCCGACGCCCTGTAGGCCTTCCTCGTCGTGGTTGTAGACCGCCAGGGTGCCGATCAGGGAGGTCGTGCCGTTGGCGTCGGTGCGGCGCAGGGTGCCGTTGCGAGCGGTGTGCAGGACCGAGCGGTCCGGTAGCACCGCCAGCGACATCGGCTCACCCATGTCGGTGACGCCGCGGGCGAGCTCGACCTGCTGGAAGTCGGTCGCGTTGATCGTGTGCGCCTGCGCGGGGGTCGGGCCGGCGGCGAGTGCGACCGTGCCGGCGGCGACCACCAGCAGCGCTGCCGATCCGGCGGAGAACCATCGTCGGGATCGATGTTGTGGAGCGTCCTTCATGGACATCTGTGCTGCCCCTTCCTGACGAATGACTGCCAGGCGGGCGCGCGCCGTCGCGCCGGATGCCGTAGCGGTGATGGTGGGGGTCGATGGGTTACCGCGCCGCCGGTTCACCTCGACGAAACATTGTCGTGTTGGTCACGACACTAAATTGCACGTGTCGATGTGTCCATACCTTCCGGTGATTCAGCATCAACTTTTGTCGATCTGATCGAAAGTCACCGGTCAGGCGCGGCGGTCGATCGCCTGTGCGGCCAGCGCAACCAGCGCCGCGCGAGCCTCGTCGGCCACCATCGCGGTCTGCAAGGCGGCGAGCGCGGCCTCGGTCCGAACCCGGATCATCTGCTCGATCCGCTCCCGCGCGCCGGTCGCGTCGATGATCTCGCGCAGCTCTGCCGCGCCGTCGCCGTCCAACGCCGGGTTGCCGAACAGCTCCCGCAGCCGGATGCTCTGCGGCCGGTCGGCGGCGCTGCGGGCCAGCGCCATCATCACCGTGGGCTTGCCCTCACGCAGGTCGTCCAGGACCGACTTGCCGGTGACCGCCGGGTCCCCGAAGACACCCAACACGTCGTCGCGGAGCTGGAACGCGTCGCCCAGCGGGTCACCGAACTCGCCCAGCGCGGCGAGCAGCTCCGGCCCCGCGCCGGCCAGGGCCGCGCCGATCTGCAGCGGCCGGGTGACCGTGTACCGGGCAGCCTTCATCCGGATCACGGTGAGCGCGCTGGCCACCGAGCCGTCACCCACGCCCGAGACCAGGTCCAGGTACTCACCAGCGATCACCTCGGTACGCATCAGCGCGAACACGCCGTATCCCCGGTGCACCTGTTCGGTGCTCAGCCCACACTCGTGGAACATCTGATCCGACCAGGCGGCGCAGAGATCACCGCAGAGCAGGGCGGTGTTGCGGCCGTACGACTCCGGGTCACCGCGCCACGACGAGCGGGCGTGCAGATCGGCGAAGAGCCGGTGCACCGACGGCTCACCCCGGCGGCGGTCGCTGCCGTCCAGGATGTCGTCGTGGATCAGCGCGAACGCGTGGAACAACTCCAGGGCCGCCGCGGCCACCACGATCGGGGTGCCGTCGGGCGCTCCCGTCCCGCGCCAGCCCCAGTAGCAGAAGAGCGGGCGTATCCGCTTTCCACCGGCCAGCACGAACCGATGTAGCGCGGTGAACACGCCGCGCGGGGCGCCGTCCGGCCAGTCCGGGCCCTGCCGGTCGAGGAACCCGGCCAGTTCGGCGTCGAAGCGCGCCCGCAGCCCGCTCGCGTCGGTGGGCGCGACGGTGACCGTCATGTCCTCTCCCCCGGCCCGCCCGTACCGCCGGTGCCCAGCCCGGCCAACTCCAGCAGCAGCGCCTTGACCTCGGTGGCCGCGATCTTGTCCCGGGCGGCCGTCGGGTCGGAGCAGAGCAGCACCGGGGCGTCCGCCGGGTCGTCCGGCAGCCGGCCGTGCGAGCCCCGCACGGCCCGCGCACCGGCGTCCAGGCCGACCGCGCTCATGAGGTAGCGCATACCGAGCTTCTTGCGGGCCAGGGCCACCCCGGCGCGGGCCTTCGCGGCACCGGGGTTGGCCGGGTCGAAGAACAGCTCCGCCGGGTCGTACCCCGGCTTCCGATGAATTTCCACGAGCCGGGCGAAGTCCGGCGCCACAGCGTCGTCCAGCCAGTAGTAGTACGTGAACCAGGCGTCCGGCTCGGCCACCAACACCAACTCACCGGCGCGCGGATGGTCCAGCCCGTGCGCGGCCTTGCCGTCGGCGTCGAGCACCTCGGCAACCCCGGGCAGGCTGGCACAGAGCTTCGCCACCGCCGGCACGTCGGCCGGGTCCTTGACGTAGACGTGGGCGACCTGATGGTCGGCGACAGCGAACGCCCTCGACGTCCAGGGGTCGAGGTATTCCATGCCCGCCTGGGTGTGCACCCGCAGCAGCCCTTCGGCGCGCAGCAGCCGGTTGACGTCCACCGGCCGGGACACGTCGGTGATGCCGTACTCCGACAGCACCACCACGGTGGCGTCCCGAGCCCGTGCCGCGTCCAGCAGCGGCCCGAGCACCGCGTCCAGCTCGGCCGCCGCGGCGGCGGCCTGGGCCGACGACGGGCCGAACCGTTGCAGGTCGTAGTCCAGGTGCGGCACGTAGACCAAGGTCAGGTCGGGTGACACGTCAGCCAGGATCTGCTCGGCCGCCTGGCAGATCCACCGCGATGACGGCAACCCCGCCGTCGGCCCCCAGTAGGTGAACAGCGGGAAGGTGCCCAACCGCCCGGTGAGCGCGTCGTGCAGCTCCGGCGGGTCGGTGTAGCAGTCCGGCTCCTTGCGTCCGTCCGCGTAGTAGACGGGGCGTGGGGTGACCGTCCAGTCGACGTCCGCGCCCATCGCGTACCACCAGCAGACGTTGGCGACGGTGTAGCCCGGCTCGGCCCGGCGGGCCGCCTGCCAGAGCTTCTCCCCGCCGACCAGCGCGTTGTGCTGCCGCCACAGCAGCACCTCACCCAACTCCCGGAAATACCACCCGTTGCCGACGATCCCGTGCCCGCTGGGCGGCTCGCCGGTGAGGAAGGTGGACTGCACCGAGCAGGTCACCGCGGGCAGCACGGTGCCCAGCTCGGCCCGGAAGCCGCCGTCGGCGACGCCCCGCAGCCGGGGCATGTGCGCCAGCAGTCGCGGGGTCAGCCCCACCACGTCGAGCACTACCAGTCGCCGGCTCATCGCGTCACTCCCGCAGTCACAGTGCTTTCCGGGGTCAGCCCCAGGCCGACCAGTTCGTCGCGGGCGAAGGCCAGCTCGGCGGCGATGCCGGCGGCCAGCTCCGCGTCGGTGCCAGGCCGCCGCGCGGCCGGCAAGACCCCCCAGGTGTACGTCTCGACGTCGAGGTGGTCGCACCCGGCGGCCGGGCCGTTGTAGAGCGCTCTCAGGGCCGCGCGGAGCACGGGCAGGGTGGAGCCGAGCGGTTCCTCGGGTGGGGCGTGCAGGGGCACGTGGTAGTGCACCCGCCACGGGCCGGGCAGCTCCCGATCCAGTGCCGTGTCCAGGTCGTCGGCCGCGTACGCCGGGTCGGCCGGGTCGGCCAGGCCGGCGCACCCGGCGCCCCGGGTCTGGTGCAGGAAACGGGGCTCCACCCAACGGCGCAACGCGTCGGCCCCACCCTCCGGGTCGGCCGCCTCGACGGCGGCGGAGACCTGCACCTTCACCACGGGCAACCCGGCCACTTGCAGTCGTTCCAGCGCCGCAGCCGGTTCCTCCCAGGCACATGCCAGGTGGGCCAGGTCGAGGCAGACGCCCAACCGCTCGGTGTCCATACCGGACAGTAACGTAGCGGCCTGGCTCGTGCTCTCCACCACACAGCCGGGCTCCGGTTCGAAACCGACCCGCACCTCACGGCCGGTGTCCCGCTGCACGGCGGCCAGGCCGGCGGCCAGTTGGTCCAGCCGGCGTCGGGCCGCATCGGCCCGATCGGTGTCCCACGGCTGCCGCCAGGCCAGCGGCAGCGTGGAGATCGAGCCCCTGGCGGCGTCGTCGGGCAGCAGGTCGGCGAGCACCCGGGCCAGATTCAGGGTGTACGTCAATCGCTGCTCGGTGGTCCAGTCGGGGTGGTACACGTCGTGCTTGACCACCGGCGCCTGGAAGGCCGCGTACGGGAAGCCGTTGAGGGTGACCACCTCCAGCCCGCGCGCGTCCAGCTCGGAGCGCAACCGGCGACGCAGCGTCGGGTCGCCGGCCAGCTCGGCGGCGACCGGGGCGGCCAGCCACAGGCCGAGCCCGAGCAGGTTACTGCCGAGCGCCTCGCGGACCGGCACGGCGTAGGTGTCCAGTTGTTCGAGGATGCCGGTGAACTCCTCGGCGGGGTGCACGTTGGTGCAGTAGCCGAGGTGGACGGTGTCGCCGCCGGCGTGTCGCAGCCGCATCAGCTGCCGCCGCGCAGGATCGAGTTGCCGGTCTGCGGGTCCACGGCGGCGGCGACGTCCAGGTCGCTGAGGTCGAGCCGGCCGGACTGCCCGTAGAACTCCACCGGGTTTCGCCACAGCACCAGGTCCACGTCGTCGTCGCTGAACCCGGCCAGCAGCATCGCCTCGCCGGTGGCCCGGGTCAGCAGGGGGTCGGAGCGCCCCCAGTCGGCGGCCGAGTTGACCAGCATCCGATCCGTGCCGTACTCCCGCAGCAGCTCCACCATCCGCAGCGGGGTCATCTTGGTGTCCGGGTAGATGGAGAAACCCAGCCAGCAGCCGCTGTCCCGGACCAGCTTGACGGTCACCTCGTTGAGGTGGTCGACCACCACGCGACCCGCGTCGATGCCGGATTCGGCGACCACCGCGAGAGTGCGTTCGACACCTCGCGCCTTGTCCCGGTGCGGGGTGTGCACCAGCGCCGGCAGGTCGTACGCCACAGCGAGGGCGAGCTGCGCGGCGAACGCCTCGTCCTCCTCCGGCGTCATCGAGTCGTACCCGATCTCACCGACCGCCACCACCGCGTCCTTGTCGAGGTAGCGGGGCAGCAGGTCGAGGACGGACCGGCAGCGCGGGTCGTTGGCCTCCTTGGGGTTCAGCGCCACGGTGGCGTGGTGTCGCACCCCGAACTGACCGGCCCGGAACGGCTCCCAGCCGATCAGCGAGTCGAAGTAGTCGGCGAACGAGGCGGCGCTGGTACGCGGCTGGCCCAACCAGAACGCCGGCTCCACCACCGCGCGCACTCCGGCGGCGGCCATCCGTTCGTAGTCGTCGGTGGTGCGTGAGGTCATGTGGATGTGTGGGTCGAAGATGCGCATTCACGCCTCCCGGGGCAGTGCGGCGGTGAGCCGGTCGAGCAGGTCGGTGGCGTCGGCGGGCAGTTCCCGGCCGGCGGCGTGCCGCTCGGCGGCGAGCGCCGACAGCATCGCGGCCAACTCCCCGTCGGCCCGAGCGTCCAGGTCGGCCACCGTGGCGAGGGGGACGCCGCTGAACACGCACTTGAGCACCGCCTGCCGCCAGGCCGCCGGGTCGAGGTGCCGGGCGTACGGGCCCAGGGCCGCGGCGACGAGCCGGGTGTCGTTGGTCCGGATCGCGTCGTGCAGCAACGGCACCCCGGCGTCGCCGATCGGCAGCAGCGGCAGGGCCCGCAGCACGGCTCGGCGCTCGGCCGCGTCGCCGTGCTGGTAGAGGCTGTCGGCGTACGTCGCGTGGTCGCCGGGCAGGCTGGTGAGCAGCAGCACCCGGGCCGCGTCGTCGGCGGTCCAGCCGGGGGCGTCGGGCAGCGCGGCCCGACCGCAGCGCCGGCCGGCGGCAGGGAAGAGCCGGGTGATCGCGGTGGGCTCGGCCGTGACCCGGCGCAGCGCCGTGTCCAGCCAATCGGGATCGGGTACGCCTCGCAGCGCGGCCCGTAGTGAATCCGGTGTCATCCCGTCTCCTCCCCTTGTGCTGCTCCGCAGGCGCCCCAGGCACACCCTTTGCTCTGCTTCACTCCACGCGACGGCCACTGTCCGAATAGCGGACGGTCGCTGTTGCCTCCGCTGAAGCAGTGCAAAGGGCGCCTGGGAGCACCTCGTCCTCGATGGGCCGCGCGCCGGCCACCGCGGTCGCGGCGGCGGCGCGCAGGAACTCGATCGACCGGGCGGCCACGGCGGGCGCGGCGTGCGAGTCGCGGGGCAACTCCACCGCGACAAGGCCCTCGTACCCGGCTGCGGCGAGGGCCGCCAGCACCGGCGGGAAGTCGATCTCGCCGATGCCGAACTCCAGGTGCTCGTGCACGCCCCGGCGCATGTCGTCGATCTGCACGTTGACCAGGTGCCCGGCCACCTCGGCGACGCACTGTGGCACCGGCCACGGCTCCAGGCAACGGCAATGGCCGATGTCGAGGGTGATGCCGAAGCGGGCCGGGTCACCGAGCGCGGCGTGCAGCCGACGCCAGTCGGCGATGTCCTGCACCAACATCCCCGGCTCCGGCTCGAAGCCGAGGGTGACGCCTGCGGTGTCGGCCGCGTCGACCACGCTGGCGCAGCCCGCGACCAGGCGGTCCCAGGCGCACTGCGGTGACACCGCATCGGGCCGGACACCGGCCCAGAACGAGACCGCCTCCGCGCCCAGGTCGGCGCCGATCCGGACAGCCCGGCGCAGGAACTCGAGCCGCCGGGTCGGGTCGTCGTGCAGCAACGTCGGAGCGTGCTTGTGCCACGGGTCGAGCAGGTAGCGGGCGCCGGTCTCGATCACCACGGCCAGACCCAGCGCGTCCAACCGTCGGCCGACGGCGGCGACCCTGCGCGTGAGCCCGGGCGCGAACGGGTCCAGATGGTCGTGGTCCAGCGTGAGCGCCACACCGTCGTAGCCGAGATCGGCGAGCACGGCGAGCGCATCGTCGAGACGGTGGTTGGCGAAGCCGTTCGTGCCGTACCCGAGGCGCAGGGTCGTGGCGTCACCGGCCGGCACAGCGGGTCGAGGCTGGGGAACGGTCATGTCGGAGAGACTTTCCGGGCCAACCGGCGCCCCAGCGGCGCGGCCGCCGCGACGGCCACCCCGAGCAGGCCCGCTCCGCCCCGCGCGGTGAGCGCCCCTGCAGGGCGGGCAGCCCGGTGATCCCGGCGCCGACGGCGGCGCGGACCCGCCCGGCCGACGGGTCCCGGACCACCTCGGCCTGGGCCGCGCCGTAGCGGGCCGCGTACCACCCGGCCAGCACGGCGGGCAGCACGGCTCCCCGCCGGGGCGCGGCGACGACCGCACTGGCGGCGACGACTGCGGTGCCCGCCAACGTCCGCATCGGCAGGGTGGCATCGGCGCCGGTGACCTCCCGGCGGGACAACGCGGTGACCGTCCAGGTGTGCGCGGCGACGGTCGCCGCCGCCGGCAACGCCCGGATCACCCGGCCACCGGACGCGCCGAGCAGCACATCCAGCCCTCGGCAGGCGGCCATCACGGCCGGACCGGCGGCGGTGTTCTTGGCCAGCAGGTCGTACCCCCAGATGGTGGCGGCCAGCGGCACGGCGAGCGCGGCGGCACGGCGACCGCCCACGGCGGCGGCCAGGCCCACACCGGCGGCCGTGAGGCCAGCCGCGAGACCGACCGCGGCGGCCGGGGTGATCCGCCCGCTGGGGATCGGCCGCTCGGGCCGCTCCACGGCGTCCAGGTGCCGGTCGGACCAGTCGTTGGCGGCCATGCCGGCCCAGTAGAGCAACACCGAGGCGCCGGCCAGAGCAGGGGTACGCCGGCTCAACGCGCCGGCCGCCGCCGCTCCGGCGATCACGTCACCGGGCACCGAGAGCGCAGCCGGCGCCCGGACCAGCTCGGCGAGGTCAGCCAGCGAGGTCATGGGCACCGTCCCCGCCGGCGTGCAGTTTCCGGGCGAAGTTGGTCAGCCGGGCCCACTGCTCGCCCAGCGAATGGGTGGGCGCGCCGAGCGGGTCCTTGAAGAAGAAGCCCAGCTCGGTCAGCGGCCCCACCTGCCCGGCGGCATGGGCGGCGGCGGTGAGCCGGGCCAGGTCGAGCACCAGCGGCGCGGCCAACGCGGAGTCGCAACCGTGCCAGGTGAACTCCATCCGCATGCCGGTGCCGAGGAAGCCAGCGAAGGTGATCAAATCCCAGGCGGTCTTGAAGTCGCCCAGTTCCTCGACGTACTCGATGCGTGTGCCGCCCTGCGGGACGTAGCCCAGTGTCTCGCCGAGCACCCGCTGCTTGCTCTGCACCTTCGCCGCGTTCGCGGCCGGGTCGGCGAGGGTGGCGCCGTCGCCACCGCCGAGCAGGTTGAACCCGGACCAGGAGCGCACGTCCAGGTTGCGCATCGCGAACATCGGCGCGAGCACCGACTTGACCAGGGTCTCCCCGGTCTTGCCGTCGTGCCCGGCGTACGGCAGCCGAGCCTCTTCGGCCAGCGCGGTCAGGGCCGGCAGTCGCAGTCCGGCGGAGGGGGTGAAGTCGACGTACGGGCAACCGGCCAGCAGTGCCGCGTACCCGTAGAGGGAGCTTGCCGGCAGCACCTCGTCCGGACCGGCGAGGGCGGCGCGCAGCGCGGCCGGGTCGACGTGCCCGGCGTGCGGTCGAGGGCCGGCTCGGTGGCGGAGACGTTGACCACCACCACCCGGTCCAGCTCGTGTCGCTCGCGGAAGTGGGTGAGGTCGCGGACCACGGCGGCGGCCCGATCGGCCTGGGTGGCGCCGACCGGTGCGGGGCGCAGCTCCTGCTCGACCGCGCCCAGCTCGTCGCGGAGCGCGGCGACCAGCCGCCAGGGGATGACACCGGCGTCGGCCAGTGCCTCGGCGCGCTTGCACAGGGGGGTGGTGGCCAGGTCGTGCCCGCCGAAGACGAGGTCGGCGAAGGCGGGCAGGGCGGGGCCGCGCAGCTCGGGCAGCTCGGTGACGCAACCGGTCGGTCCAACCAGGCCGGCCCGCAGCGCGAGCCCTCCGACGATGCTGGTGGTCGCGACGGAACCGCGCGCTCCTACCAGCCAGACACCTGTTCGCATGGTGCTCCTTCAGTCCAGGAGAAACCGTCGGTACCGCTAAATATAGGAATATCAGAATATGTTTCGGAAAGATACGGCCTGGGTGGATGGGCCCCGCCCGCCCGCCCCGCACCGGGACGGCACCGGATTCCGACGTCGGCGTCGGCGGCGACGACGCCGGACCGGTTCCCGGTACGGGTGCGAGCAGACGGGGCTGGTAGACAGGGTCGGGTCGGCGTCTCGACCCTGTCTCCCCCGCATCCGACCGGTCAGGGCGTTGGCGTGCCCCGACCGGGCGTCTCAGGCCGCCGTGCCCACCGATTCACCGACCAGAGCACGACTCGCCGGAGATCGGCGAACGGATGCGGTACGGGTGGGGGCAACGGCGGGCGGTGCCATCAGGTCCTCCGGATCTCCACCGGTGGTGGCGGTCCTCCGGTGCGGCCGGGGAATCCCGGTCCGGTCGCACCGGACGACCGTCCTGCTCGTGCGCCACCGGGCCGTACGGCCCGGCTGCACGCTCTCCGATGCCGACCTCGTCCCGACCGCGGGGCGCAATCCGCGGTCGGTCCCTCGCCGGTCGGCTTCGGAAAGCCAGTCGGGCGATGGCGGTGCGAACACTGCCATCGCGGATGGTCAATGGTCAGACAGCCGCCGCGATCAGCGCCGGTTCCACCTCGGTCCAGGATGAGCCGAGCTCCGCCGAGCGGGTCACCGCTTCCAGCACCAGCTGGACCTGCAACGCGTCGGCGAACGAGGGAGCCGGGTCGACGCCGGTGGCGACCGCCTCGATGAAGTCGCGCATCTGGTGCGTGAACGAGTGCTCGTAGCCGATGATGTGGCCCGGAGGCCACCACGCCGACATGTACGGGTGCTCGCCCTCGGTCACCAGGATGCGGGTGAAGCCCTGCTCCACGCCCGGCCGGGTGGCGTCATAGAACTCCAGCTCGTTGAGGCGCTCCAGGTCGAAGACCACGCTGCCCAGCGAACCGTTGATCTCGACACGCAGGGCGTTCTTGCGGCCGGTGGCGAACCGGCTCGCCTCGTACGTGGCCAGGGCGCCACCGTCGAGCCGGGCCACGAAGACCGCGGCGTCGTCGACGGTGACCGGCCCGGTGGGCGACGTGTTGCCGTCCACCGTGGCCGCCAGACCGCTCGACTCGGCCGGCAACGGCCGCTCCTTGACGAAGGTCTCGGTGACCGCGCTGACCCCGCTGATCCGCTGACCGGTGACGAACTGGGTCAGATCGATGATGTGCGCACCGATGTCACCGAGCGCGCCGGAGCCCGCCCTGTCCTTCTGCAACCGCCAGACCAACGGGAACTGCGGGTCCACGATCCAGTCCTGCAGGTACACCGCGCGGACGTGTCGAATCACCCCGAGTCGTCCGTCGGCGACCAACTGGCGCATCATCGCGACTGCGGGGACCCGGCGGTAGTTGAACCCGCACATCGACCGCACTCCGGAGGCCCGGGCGAGGTCCGCCGCAGCGGCCATCGCCCGTGCCTCCGCCACCGAGTTGGCCAACGGCTTCTCGCACAGGACGTGCTTGCCGGCGGCCAATGCGGCGAGGGCGATCTCGGCGTGGCTGTCGCCCGGGGTGCAGACGTCGACCACGTCGATGTCGTCCCGGTTGATCAGGTCACGCCAGTCCGTGGTGTACGCGTCCCAGCCGAGACGGTCGGCGGCGTCGGCCACCTTCGCTGTGTCTCGACCGCAGATCAACGCCATCCGGGCCCGCGCCGGCAGGTCGTACACGCGGTTCGCGGTGCGCCACGCCTGTGAGTGCGCGGCGCCCATGAACGCGTAGCCGACCATGCCGACCCGCAGTTCTTTGTCTGTCGTGGACAAGGTGGGTCTCCCCCCGTATGTCAGAACCCGAGCTTGTCGTAGCTGCTCGCGTTCTCCTTGGTGATCGTCTCGGAGGTGAGGGTCACTTCCTTGGGGACCTGCAGCTCCGTCAGGTCGCCCAGGCCCCGGCCCTGCGCGACGAGCCGCGCGAGGGAGATTGCCGACGAGGCCATCGACGGGTTGTACGTGACCGTCGCCTTGAGCACCGTGTTGTCGGCCTTGATCGCGTCGATCGCGAGCTTCGAACCCGCGCCGCCGACCATGAAGAACTCGGTCCGGTTGGCCTGCTTGATGGCGGCGAGCACACCGATGCCCTGGTCGTCGTCGTGGTTCCAGATCGCGTCGATCTTCGGCAGCGCCTGGAGCAACTGGGCCGCCTCGCGCTGACCGCTGTCCGAGGTGAACTCGGCCGAGCGACGGTTGTTCACCTTGAACCCGTAGGTCGCCAGGGCAGCCGCGAAGCCGGCGCTGCGCTCGACGGTCAGCGGGATCTCCAGACCGGCGATCTCACCGATCACCGGGTTGGCGACGCCCTTGTCCTTGAGCTGCTTGCCGATGAAGTGCCCGGCCGAGACGCCCATGCCGTAGTTGTCGCCCTTGATGACCAGCCGCGAGGCCAGCGCGTCGGGGAAGGCCCGGTCGAGGTTCACGATCGGGATGCCCGCCTGCATCGCCTGGAGCGCGACGGCGTTGACCTCTTTGCCGTCGTGCGGCAGCACGACGATGATGTCCGGCTTCTGGGCGATCAGCGTGCCGAGCGTGGAGCGCTGGGCCTCGGAGTTCGACCCACCGTCGACCTCCTTGAACTCCACGTCCGAGTACGCCGCGGCCTGCGCCTTGGCGTTGGCGTGGATCGCGCCCATCCAGCCGTGGTCGGCGGCCGGGGCGGAGAAGCCGATGACGACCTTCTTACCCGGGGCGTTGTTGCCGGCACTGTCTCCGGCGGCCTTGGTCTGGGTGCTGGCGGCCGGGGTGTCGTTACTTGTGCAGGCGGTGAGGAGGGTGGCGGCGCCGACTGCGGCTCCACCGAAGAGCAACCGGCGGCGCGACAGGTCGCGACTGTGCTGGGTCATGAATGACCTCCTGGGAGCGGGATTTGAGGTGATGAGGGTGTGCGGGGCCCGGCCACTGTCGAATATCTCGACGTCGCCAGGACAACGGGTGCGGTGCGTCAGGTTGCGGTGGTGACCCTGTTCCGCGCGAGGAGCCGAGTGACTGACTTGAACTGGAACTGCTGGACGAGGACGGCGGCGACGATGATGCCGCCCTTGACCATGTTCTGCGCCTCGATGGAGAGGCCGTTGATGGCGAAGAGGTTCGTGATCGTGGCGAAGATGATGACGCCGAGCAGCGAGCCGACGATGGTGCCCCGACCACCGCTGAGCAGCGTCCCACCGATGATCGCCGCGGCGATCGCGTCCAGCTCGTACAGGTTGGCCATCGCCGCCTGCGCCGAGGTGGCCTGGGAGGTGAGCATGATGGCGGCGATGCCGCAGCAGAGACCGGAGAGCGCGTAGAGAAGCATCGTGTGCCGACGGACGTTGATGCCGGCCAACCGTGCCGCCTCCGGATTGCCGCCGACGGCGATGGTCCGCCGACCGAAGGTCGTCCGGTTGAGCACGATCCACCCGGCCACCACCACCGCGCCCAGGATGTAGACGAGGATCGGAATCCCGATCACCTTGCGCGCCGCGATGTCGTTGATGAAGGTGCTGCTCGACACCTGGGTCTGCTTGTTGGAGATCGACGCCGCGAGCCCTCGCGCGGCCACCAGCATCGCGAGGGTCGCGATGAACGGCACCAACCGCCCGTACGAGATGAGTACGCCGTTGACCAGGCCGACGCAGATGCCGACCACGAGGGCCGTGAAGATCATTCCAGCGGCGCCGTAGCTCTGGGTGGCCACCGTGGTGCACCAGACGCCGGCCAGGGCGACGATCGCCCCGACCGACAGGTCGATGCCACCGCCGATGATCACGAAGGTCATTCCGACCGTCACCACGCCGACGACCGAGGCGAGCTGCAGGATGGCCAGGACGTTGTTCCAGACCCAGTTCGGGTCGCCGTAGAGGTCCGGCTTGGTGACCGCACCGACCAGGATCAGCGCGGCCAGCACACCGATCAGACCGAGGTTGCGCTTGGCGCCGTCGCCGCCGTCCCCCCGCCACCAGGAGAGCCGACCCGTGGACCCTGCCTTGTCGCTGGCCACCGCCGTCTCCGCCGGGTCCACCGGCGGCGACTGCGCCGGAAGCTGCGGGCGCTCCGGTGTCGCGGTGGGAGTGGGAGTCGCGTCGCTCATGCCGGTGCGCCTTCCATCAAGGACCCCGCCATCACGAGGTCAAGCACTGTGTTCTCGTCGAGTTCGCCGGCCGCGGCCTCGCGGACGACCCGCCCTTCCCGCATCACCAGCACCCGGTCGGACAGACCAAGCACCTCAGGCACCTCGCTGGAGACCAGCAGCACCCCGACGCCCTGAGCGGCCAGCGCCCGGATGACCTGGTAGAGCTCAGCCCGGGCGCCCACGTCCACGCCCCGGGTGGGCTCGTCGAGCAGCAACAGCTTGGTGCCGCCGAGCAGCCACCGACCGACCACGACCTTCTGCTGATTGCCGCCGGACAGCGTGCGTACCGGTCGGCTGACGTCCCGGGGCCGCAGCTCCAGGCTCTCGGCGATCCGGTCCGCCTCGGCGCGTTCCTTGGCGGCGTTGGTGAAGCCGAGCCGCGCGTACCGGCCGAAGGTGGCCAGCGTGACGTTGCGGTAGATCGGCTCACCGAGCAGCAGCGCCTGGCTCTTGCGTTCCTCCGGGGCCATCCCCATGCCGGCCCGCACCGCCGCGCCCACGCCGGAACGCAGCACCCGCCCGCCCATCCGGACCGAACCGGCATCCGCGACACGGGCACCGTAGATCGTCTCCAGCAGCTCGGAGCGACCGGAGCCAACCAGTCCCGCGATGCCGACGATCTCCCCGGCGCGCACGTTCAACGAGACGTCGGCGAACTCACCCGTGCGGGTCAGCCCCTCCACCTGGAGCAGGTCGGCACCGACAGCGTCGTCGGTCGGCCGGTCCGGGAAGACGTACTCGATGGTGCGGCCGGTCATCCGGCTGACCAGGTCGCGGGTCGGGGTTTCGCGCGCCGGCAGGTTGGCCGCCGTGGTCCGGCCGTCCTTGAGTACGGTGACACGGTCGCCGATCTCGCGGATCTCCTCCAGGCGGTGGGAGATGTAGATGACGGCGATGCCCTGCGCGGTCAGCTCCCGGATGATCCGGAACAGGTTGCCGACCTCATCGTGGGCCAGCACCGCGCTCGGCTCGTCCATGATGATCAGTCGGGCCTCGTGCGACAGCGCCCGCGCCATGCTGACGATCTGCTTACCAGCGGCCGGCAACGACCGGACCATCCGCCCGGGCGGGATCTCACCGTGGCCGAGCCGACTGAGGATCTGCCGGGTGTGCCGCGCCATCCGGCCGCGCCGGACGAACCCGAAGCTGCGGTACTCGTGGCCGAGGAAGGCGTTCTCCGCCACCGAGAGATCCTCGACGAGGTCGAGTTCCTGATAGATCGTGGCGATGCCGGCGCGCATGGCGGCCTGCGGGTTGGCGAAGGTGGCCGGCTCACCGCGCCACTCCACCTGCCCGGAATCCGGTTGGTGCACCCCGGCGAGCACCTTGATCAGCGTGGACTTGCCGGCGCCGTTCTGCCCGAGCAGGCAATGCACCTCGCCGGCACGCACCTCCAGCTGCACGCCGTCCAACGCGCGTACGCCGGGGAAGGTCTTGACCACATCGGTGAGGCGCAGGACCACCTCGCCCGCGACGGTATCGGCGGGAGCCTCCAGCAGCGGCGCCTCGGCGACGGCCTCGGCCGACGCGGCGGTGGGGGCATCCTCGGGCAGAGCCACGGTCTCCTCCTCGCTCACGATGCTTCCCCGAAGGCGACGTCGCTCGCGAGCACCGCCGCGCCGGTGACACCGGCACGACCGCCCAGCTCGGACAGCACGACGGGCAGGTTGCCGGTGGCCAACGGCAGCGACCGGCGGTAGACCACGCTGCGGATCTCGGCGAGCAGGATGTGCCCGAGCTGGGCCAGCCCGCCGCCGATCACGATCATCGACGGGTTGGTGAAGCTGACCAGACCGGCGAGCACACCGCCGACCCGCCGTCCGCCGTCACGGATCAGCTGGATACAGGTCACGTCGCCCTCGACGGCGCCCTCGGCGACGTCCAGTGCGGTCACCACACCACGCAGGGTCAGCCGCTCGGCCAACGCCGGCGACGCCCCACTGCGGGCGGCGGCGGTAGCTTCCTTGGCGAGCGCGGCGCCACTGAACAGCGCCTCCAGGCAGCCGACGTTGCCGCAGGAGCACATCGGACCGTGCGGGTCGACCTGGATGTGGCCGATGTCGCCGGCGCAGCCGTCGGTGCCCCGGTAGACCTCGCCGGTGAGGTAGATGCCGCACCCGATGCCGGTGCCGATCTTCACGAAGAGGAAGTCGTCCACCGAGTGCGCGACCCCGCCGTGCCGCTCACCGATCGCCATGATGTTGACGTCGTTGTCGACCACCGCCGGGCAGCCGTGCTCCCGGCTGAGCAGCTCGCGCACCGGGAACCGGTCCCAGCCCGGCATGATCGGTGGCGAGACCGGGACGCCGTCGCGGAAGCTGACCGGGCCGGGCACGCCGACGCCGACCGCGTCCAACCGCTCGTACGCGCCGTCGACCCGGGCCTTGTGCAGCAGCTCGTTGACCCGTTGCAGGGTCACCTTCGGTCCGTTGCGGATCTCGGCCGGCTCGGCGTAGTGCGCGACCGGTTCGAGGCGACCGTTGACCACCTCGACGTCGATCGAGCTGGCACCGAGGTCGACGGCGGCGAAGCGCAGCTTCGGGTTCAGCTCGACCAGCGTCGAGCGACGCCCACCCCGGGAGGCGGCGAGCCCCGCCTCGGCGACATAACCCAGCGCGACCAGGCGATCCAGCTCGGCCAGCATGCGCGGGCGCGGCATCTGGAGTCGGTCGCCCAACTCGGCCCGGGACACGGCCCCCTCGTCGCGGAGCAACCGCAACAGTCGCACGTGCAGGGGATCGACGGTCCGCACCGGGGCGCCACCTCTTCATCGGACTGGTTCACATCGACGCAATGTCGATGTGTTGTGTCCGACACAGTAAGAGCGTTCCGTACCGCCTGTCCAGAGCTTCAACCGTTCCGAGACCAACTTTTGTCCGAAAGAACAAAAGCTACTAGTCGATCAAGAAAAGGATCACGGGCGGCCCGCGGCCGCTCGCCCGCAGTGCCATCGACGAACACCAAATCGCCCCGCCAGCCGATCTCCGGTGGCGGGGCGATTTGGGCGGGGCAGTTTGCGCGAGGCCCGTCAGCGGCGGCCGGCGGAGTTCCGCTTCTTGCGGAGCTTGCGGTCGTCGCGTAGCTCGACGTACGGCTCCTCGTCGACGTCGTGGCCGGCCGCGATGGCCCGGCCCCGCTCCAACTCGGCGTCGAACTCGGCACCCAGCAGGATCGCGATGTTGCTGAGCCAGAGCCAGACCAAGAAGATGATCACGCCGGCCAGTGCCCCGTACGTCTTGTCATACGAGCTGAAGTTACTCACGTACAAGGCGAACAGGCCGGAGATCACCAGCCAGATCACCACGGCCAGCACACCGCCCGGGCTGACCCAACGGAACCCGCCGTGCCGTGCGTTCGGCGAGGCCCAGTAGAGGATCGCGAACATCAGGCTGACCAGGATCAGCAGCACCGGCCACTTCGCGATGTCCCACACCGCGAC
Source organism: Micromonospora sp. LH3U1 (assembly GCF_028475105.1). Taxonomy (NCBI): domain Bacteria; kingdom Bacillati; phylum Actinomycetota; class Actinomycetes; order Micromonosporales; family Micromonosporaceae; genus Micromonospora; species Micromonospora sp. LH3U1. Next base: position 5,594,298 of record NZ_CP116936.1, read on the forward strand.
GGCCGTCGAGCCGAGGCCGACCACATCACCGACCACCTCAGCGAGGCGGCCGGTGAAGACCACGATCACCGCGCAGAGCAGCAGGAGCACGCCGATCACCGCGGTGACACCGACCCGGATCGGCAGCGTCTTCCAGATCGGCCGGCCCTCCTGCACGTCGTAGATGGTGTTCGAGGCACGCATGAAGGCGCCGATGTAACCGGACGCGGACCAGAATGCGGCCAACAGACCGGTGATCGCCGCGACGCTGGCCAGACCACCGTTCTGCTGGGCGGTGTCGATCGCGCCCTCGATGATCTTCTGGATGCTGTCGTTCGGCACCGCCTGGTTGACGGTGTCCTTGACGCCCTCGGTGGCACTCTTGCCGAGCAGGCCGAGGATCGAGATCAGCACCAGCAGGCCGGGGAAGATCGACAGCACCCCGTAGTAGGTCAGCGCCGCCGCCCAGTCGGTCAGGCTGTCGTCCTGGAATTCGGAAACAGTGCGGCGCAGCGCCGCCTTCCAGCCGCTGCCGGGCAGGTCGGCAGGGCTGTCCGGCCCGTCGTCGGGTCCGACCGGCGCGCTGGCGGGATCACGCTCGTGCTCCCGGTGGGCGGAAGACTCGTTCGAGGCCATCGCCCCTCCTCTTCGTCTGCGGTGTCACCTCCGGACATGCCCCGTGGACGGGCGCGGGTAACCCCTACTTGTAGAGCAACCTGCCCATCCGGCGAGAGGCCACCAGCAGGCCGACCGCCACCATCACCAGCAGGTAGAGCACGTCCAGCAGCCAGGCCCAGCCACCGCTGCCCAGCGCGACCCCGCGGATCAGGTGCACCGACCGGTACAGCGGGGTGATCTCGATCAACCAGTGCAGCAGAGTCGGATAGGCCTGCGCCGGCACGAACGTGCCGGAGAAGAGGAAGAGGGTGAACTGCGCCGAGCCCATCAGATCGAAATCCTGCCAGCTGCGCATGAAGGTGGAGATCGCCATGCCGAGCGCCCCGAACGCGAACCCGACCAGCACCGCCGCCGGAAGGGCGGTCAGCGCGCGGGTGATGCTGGTCAGATCCAGCGCGACCATCACCCCGAGGAACGCGGCCGAGTAGGCGCTCCCCCGCAGCATCGCCCAACCCAACTCACCGAGGGCGATCTCGAACGGCCGTACCGGGGTGGCGATCATCCCGTCGTACAGCTTCATGTATTTCATCTTGCCGAAGAAGTTGAACGTGGTCTCCGCGAGCGCCCCGGTCATCGCCGAGGAGGCGAGCATCGCCGGAGCCACGAACTCGGCGTACGAGACGAGCCGCCCGTCAGGCAGCGGCAGGTCGCCGATCAGCGCCCCGACGCCCACGCCGATGGAGAGCAGGTAGAGCAGCGGCTCCACGAAGCCGGAGAGCAGCAGCAGCCAGTAGACCGACTTCAGCGCCGTGACGTTGCGCTCGACCACCGACGCCGACCGCCGGGACGCGGCGGAGACGTCGACCAGCCGGGGCAGGATCAGCGTGACCACGACAGCCTCCCTAGATGACGAGATTGCGACGGAACGCGCGCAGCGCCAGCAGCCAGCCGGCGACAGCCCAGGCGGCCAGGTAGAGCAGGTGCCCGGCGATCGACCACTGTGGGGCGACGCCGAGCGTGGCCGCGCGGCACAGGTCGACGGCGTGCCACAGCGGCGTCACGTACGCCAGCCACCGCAGCGCGTCGGGCAGCGACTCGACCGGGAAGAACACCCCGGCGAAGAGCGTCATCGGGATGACGGCGAAGCGGAAGAGCATCGCGAGCCAACTGTCGCTGGTCACCGACGCGGTGTACGCGAAGGTCGGCGCGGCGACGGCCAGCCCGAACAACGCCACCACCGGCACGGTGGCCACCGCCCACGGCGACCGCAACGCCCCGAACAACCCGGTGACCAGCAGGAACGCCGCGATCGTGGTGAGCACCCGGAACAGCACGAAGGCCAGGTGCCCGGCCAGGATGTCGCCCACCCGCAGCGGTGACGCACTCTGCGCGAAGTAGGTCTTGACCCATTGGAAGTTGCTGAACACCGGCCAGGTCGAATCACCGACGGTCACCTGGAGTGCGGTCGAGGCGATCAGCCCGGGGACCAGCCAGTCGAGATAACGCACCCCGCCGACGCCCTGGTCGATGTAGGCGCCGACGCCCAACCCGAAGCCGAGCACGGTCAGCACCGGCAGCAGGAACGAGGAGAACACCCCGGCCCGCCAGGTGCGTCGTAGACCCACCAGGTAGTGCTCGAACACCGCGTACGCCGGCACCCACGGGAGCCCTGGGCGAGCCCGCTCCCGCGTCGATCCCGCCACGCTCATCACGACCACCCCGCCCCACCGCGCCGGCCACCACGACCTGTCTACCCCCGGGGTACGACAGGCCGCCGGTCACCCTACGACGGCCTCATCGACGTGTCGCCCGGGTTTCGCCACCTTGATCGACACGGCTTCCGGGAAACCGGGCCGTCCGCCCCGCCACGTCACCCCGACTTCCAGGAAGCCGAGTCGATCAGCCGCAGGCCGGGCGGTGCGTGCGTGCCGGTCAGGCCGGGCGACACGCCGGGAAGGTTGTTGCTGAGCTGCCAACGATCACCCGTGACCCGTCAGTCGACCAGGGTGCGACCGGTCAGGTGCAGGAACACGTCCTCCAGGCCGCTGCGCCGCACCAGCACGTTGGCCGGGGTGAGCCCCAACGCGGAGACCTCGACGACCGCCTCGTCGCCGTCGGGCACGTAGAGCAGGACCCGGTCGGGCAGCACCTCGACCCGCTCCCCCAGACCGTCGAGCTTGCCCGCGAACGGCTCCTGTGACTCGGCGGCGAAGCGCAGCTCGACCACCTCGCGGGTGGAGTGTTGCTCGATCAGCGCCCGGGGTGAGCCCTCGGCCACGATTCGCCCGCCGTCCATCACCACCAGCCGGTCGCAGAGCTGCTCGGCCTCGTCCATGTAGTGCGTGGTGAGCACCAGCGTGACGCCCTGCTGCTTGAGCCGGAACAGCCGCTCCCACACCAGGTGCCGGGCCTGCGGGTCGAGCCCGGTGGTCGGCTCGTCGAGCAGCACGATCTCCGGTTCGTTGACCAGCGCGCGGGCGATGGTCAGCCGACGCTTCATTCCACCGGACAGCGGATCGACCTTGCTGTCGGCCCGCTCGGTGAGCTGGACGAAGTCGAGCAGCTCGTCGGCCCGCTCCCGAGCCGCCCGGCGCGAGATGCCGAAGTAGCGGGCGTAGACGACCAGGTTTTCCCGGACGGTCAACTCCGGGTCGAGATTGTCCAGCTGTGGGCACACGCCGAGCCGGGCCCGGATCGCCGGCCCGTCAGCGACCGGGTCCATGTCGAGGATGCGCAGTTCGCCCCCGCTGGGTGGGGAGATGCAGCCGACCATCCGCATGGTGGAGGACTTGCCGGCACCGTTGGGCCCGAGGAAGCCGAACGCCTCACCCGAGTGCACCTCGACGTCGATGCCGTCCACGGCGGTGAAGTCGCCGAACCGCTTCACCAGCCCGCGAGCCTGAATGAGTGGTCGCCCCGAAGTCACCGCCCGACCCTAGCCGCCGGGTCCGACACGTCCCACCGACTTATGTCGAGGTTCAGAGGTCGCCGGGGACGGTGGCGGCGCGGGCAGCGGTGACCAGACGGTCGGTTTCGGTGAGCAGGGCCTCGTCGTCCGCCGGGGTCCCGGGGTCGAGTCGGACCGTCCAGGTGAGACCGTCGACCCCGGCCACGCGCCGGGCCGCGACCCGCGCCGCGCCGCCGGGCACCGGGTGGTGCTCGGTGTACGCGACGGAGCGGGTCACCCGTGCCCGCACCTGGTGCGGCAGCTCACCCGGGTCGAGGAGGAGGTACGTCTCGGCCGGGCCGTCGACGACCAGCGTGTAGCCGTCGCGTTCGACGACGGTCTCGGCGGGCGTGACGGTCAACTCCCTGCCGGACCAGACCGCCTTGAGGATGGTGTGCCAGCCGAGCCGGTGCCCCCGACCGGGCAACCACAGCCCGAGGTTGGAGGCGACCACCACCCCGTCGCCCTCGCCGTTACCGGCGGCTGCCCACGACAGCACCCGTTCGTCGGGTGTCAGCGGCGGCCGGTCGGCCGGTGGCAGCTTCGGCTTGCGGCTGAACAGTCCCATCTAGAGGCCTCCCGCGGCCTGCTCGCGCAGCGCTCGGGCGTGCTGCTCCAGGGACAGCAGCTCACCGAAGGCGGCGAAGTACTCGTCCTTGTTGTTGACCGGGTTGATCCGTTGGATGCGTGACTTGAGGTCCCGGACCCGGGCGGTCACCGACCCGAACTGCACCCGCGCCATCGTGATCGACACGTAGCGCGGGTCTGGTTCTGCGTCGATCCGCAGCGGCTCCACCGCCAGCTCGCCGACCAGCGCCGCCGACGCCAGGTCGTCGCAGGCGTCGCGGACCGACTCGATCCAGACCGCGCCGCCGGTCGCCGATGCGGCCCCACCGGCCGTCGCGATGGCCGTACGCACCCCGACGTGCACCGGGTGGCGGTATTCCGTGGCCTCGACGGCGTCGAACATGGGCCCGGCCAGAACCGGCTGCTGGAGGGCGAGCTTCAGCGCCTCCCGCTCGACCATCGACAGCGGGCTGTCCAGTGCCGGTTCGGGGCGGGCCGACGCGGGTCGGGCGGCGGGTGCGGCATCGCGGGTGCCGGGCGGTGGGGTGTTGGCGGCGGCGAGCACCGCCCGCTGCACCGGCTCGATCTCCATGCCGAGGTCCATGGCGAGTTTGCGGACGTACTCCGGGCGCTTTTCCCGGTCCTTGAGTCGCGCGACCAGCGGCGCGGCGTGGCGCATCGCCTCGACCCGGCCGTCGACGGTGTCCAGGTCGAAGCGGCTGATCACGTGTCGCAGCGCGAAGTCGACAAGCGGCTCGCGGCGGGCGACCAGGTCACGCACCGCCAGGTCGCCCTTTGCCAGCCGCAGATCACACGGGTCCATGTTGTCCGGGCTGACCGCGATAAACGTCCGCCCGACGAACCGCTGGTCATCTTCGAAGGCGCGCAGTGCGGCCTTCTGGCCGGCGGCGTCACCGTCGAAGGTGAAGATGATCTCGCCGGCCACCTCGTCACTGTCGAACAGGAGCCGACGCAGAACAGATATGTGGTCGGCGGCGAAGGCGGTGCCGCAGGTCGCCACCGCCGTGGTCACCCCGGCGAGGTGGCAGGCCATCACGTCGGTGTAACCCTCGACGATCACCGCCCGACCCTGCTTGGCGATCTCCCGTTTGGCCTGGTCGATGCCGTAGAGCACGTGCGACTTCTTGTAGATCGGCGTCTCGGGGGTGTTCAGGTATTTCGGGCCGTCGTCGTCGTCGAAGAGCTTGCGGGCGCCGAAGCCGATCACGTCGCCGGCGAGGTCACGGATCGGCCAGAGCAGCCGACGGCGGAACCGGTCGATCAGTGAACCGGAGCGGGACTCCCGGGACAACCCGGCGGTGACCAGCTCCTGGTGGGTGAAGCCCTGCTGGCGCAGGTGCTTGGTGAGCAGGTCCCAGCCGTCCGGCGCGAAGCCGCAGCCGTAGCGCTCCGCGGCGGCCCGGTCGAAGCCCCGTTGGGCCAGGAACTCCCGGGCCGCCCGGGCGCCCGCGGTGCTGAGCTGCGCCCGGTAGAACTCGACCGCGGCGGCGTGCGCGGCGACAAGGCGCTGGCGCTGGCCCTGCTGCGGGCGTGGGCGCGGGGTGCCCTTGTCGTCCTCGATGTAACGCAGTTGGATGCCGGCGCGGCCGGCCAGCCGCTCGACGGACTCCACGAAGCTGAGGTGGTCGGCGTCCATCAGGAACTTGATCGCGTCGCCGCCGGCCCCGCAGCCGAAGCAATACCAGACGTTGCGGGCCGGAGAGACGTTGAACGACGGACTCTTCTCGTCGTGGAACGGGCACAGGCCCTTGAGGTTGCCGCCGCCGGCGGACTTCAGGGTGACCGTCTCGGAGATCACATCCCCGATGGAGGTGCGTTCCCGGACCAGTGCGATGTCCTCGTCCCGGATCCGCCCAGCCATGCGCCACCCCCTCGCCGTACATCCTGCCCTGCCGGACCGACGACACGCCGGCCGGGGGACGCCGGTGTGGCGGCGGCCGCTGCCGGCTGGGCGGTTCCGGCCCGGGAGCCGGGCCCGCCCGGGGACCATGACCAGATGCGCAGGGTACGGACCGAAGCCCCCCACCTGCCGAGATGGTTGGCCACACGGATGGGGATACGCGGAGAGGCCCCGCAGACCGACGACGCCGGCCACCGCCACGCCACCTGGCTGGAACTCTTCCTCGACCTCATCTTCGTGTACGCGTTGGCGGCGGTGGTGGCCCGACTGGGCGACGACCCGACCCCTCCGCCGACCGCCGTGCTGGCCGTGATCGGGCTCTTCGTGGTGATCCAGTGGGCCTGGGTGGGGCAGGTCTACTACGACACCCGCTTCGACCCGGATGACGCGCTGCACCGGCTGCTGGTGCTTGTCGCGTTGGTCGGCGCGGGCGCGATGACACTCGGTGTCGACGAGGTGCCGGAGAGCGTGCTCCTGCCGGTCGGCTACCTGATCGTGCGGGGCGTACTGCTCCTGCTGTACCTGCGTGCCCGGCCGACCAGCCCGATGGCCCGCATGGTGACAACGATCTACCTGATCGGCTTCGGGACGGGCTGGCTGATCTGGCTGGTGTCGCTCGCCGCGCCCACCGAACTGCGCCCGGTGCTGTGGATCGTCGCGATGGTCATCGAACTGGCCACGCCCTGGGTCGGTGCGCGGTGGCTCAACCGCTGGCCGGTGGACAACCGGCATCTGCCGGAACGGATCGGGCAGTTCACCATCATCGTGCTGGGTAGCGCGCTGGCCGGACTGCTCTTCGCGGTGCCGGACCACCCCCGGCCAAACATGATCCTCACCGCCGGGTTGGCCTTCCTGATACCGGCGGCCGTCTGGTGGGTCTACACCACCTTCGTCACCACCCGCCTGACCCAGAGTCGGCTGCGCGGGGGGCAGGCGTACAGCTACCTGCACATTCCGCTCGGTGGTGCGCTGCTGCTGCTCGGCTGGGCGCTCGGGCAGGTGGTCCGGCTGGTCGATGACGACGCGACCCGACTGCCGCTGGAGCTGCGGCTGCTACTGGCGGCCTCGATGGTGGTCTGGACGCTCTGTGGCCTGGCCCTGTACTGGCTGTGGACCCGACCGAACACCGCCCGGTTGGCGATCGCCGCCTACGGGGTGGTCTCGGTCTGCGTGATCACCTCGACGGTGCACGAGCCGAGGTTGATGCTGGCCCTGCTCGCCGCGGCGATCGTCGGGTACGCCGTGCTGCTCAGCCGGCGACTCGCCCGAGCCAGGGAGTCGAGAGAAGCATCCGAGGGATGAGTGACGCTCAGGCAGCGGTCGGCTCCTGGGCCGCTACCGCGGCGGTCGGCTCCTCGGCGGCCACCTGCCGGTTCCAGTCGGCCTTGCTGGAGCGCCAGCCCTCGTCGTCCATACCCCGCCGCCAGTAGCCGGAGATGGAGAGACGATCGACGGGTACGCCCCGCTCGGCGCGCAGCAGTCGGCGCAGTTCCCGGACGAAGGCGGCCTCGCCGTGGACGAAGGCGTGCACCTGGCCGGCCGGGAACTCCAACTCGCGCACCGCCGCGACCAGCGCCTCACCCACCGGGCGTTCGCCGCGGTGCAGCCAGGTGAGCTGAACCGCGCCAGGGCTGAGCAGCTTCTGCTCCTCAGCCGGGTCGGCGACCTCCACGAGGACGTGGGCCGGGGCGCCCAGTGGCAGCCGCTCCAGGGCCGCGGCGATCGCCGGCAGGGCACTCTCGTCGCCGACGAGCAGGTGCCAGTCCGCGTCCGGGCTCGGGGCGTACGCGCCGCCGGGGCCGACGAAGTGCACGGGATCGCCCGGGCGCAACGCGGCGGCCCACGGGCCGGCCAGCCCCTCGTCGCCGTGGTGCACCACGTCCACGGTCAACTCCTCGGCCAGCGGGTCCCAGCGTCGCACCGTGTACGCGCGCAACCGGGGCCACTGCTCCCGGGGCAGGTCCCGGCGGATCGCGGCGAGGTCCAACGGCTCCGGGTACGCGACGCCGGGCTGCGGGAACACCACCTTGATGTAGTGGTCGGTGAACTCGCCCACCGGCAGGTCGGCCAGCTCGTCGCCACCGAGGACGAGGCGGATCAGGTGCGGGGTGGGCCGCTCGGTGCGCAGCACCCGGACCGAGGTGACGTTCCTGGGGCGTTCCGTCATGCCACTTAGGTTAGCCTAATCTGCCTCGTGGCCTGTCCCCGGTGCACTCCTGCCGACCAGGCGGGCGTGCCACGTCACGGCCGCCGGGTCGGTGAGTGAGGCGACCTGGTCGATCACCACCCGCAGTCGGGCGGTGTCGTCCGGGGCGGCCCGCCACAGCGGGGCGAAGATCGGGTCGAGCCCTTCCGGCGCGCGCCGGACCAACGCGGCGACCAACTCGGCGAGCATCGTCCGCTGCCGCTCGTAACGGCCCCGGAAGCCAGCTCGACGCATCACGTAACGCAGCGCGATGCCCTTGAGTAGCGCGCACTGCGCCCGGACCCGCCGGGGCACCACCAGGTCCGCGGCGTAACGGCGGTGCGGACCGGGCCCGAAGCGCTCCTCCGTGGCAGCCACCGCAGCGGACACGAACCGCCCGGTCACCCCGCTGGTGGTGGCCTTCAGCGCGACCTGCGCGCGATGGCTGCCGTCGTACCCGGCCAGTGGGGCGAGCAGCGGATCGGCCAGCAGCTCGACCAGCACCTCGGCCAGGTCGGCCGCGGACTCCCCGGAGTAGGCGCCGGCCACGTCGGCACAGAGCGCGGCACGCTCGTCGGCGTCGGTGCGCAGGGGGTGCAGCGTGACGTACCCGCCGTGGATGCCGTCCTCGACGTCGTGCACCGAGTACGCGACGTCGTCGGCCCAGTCCATCACCTGCGCCTCAAGGCAGCGCCGGTCGCCTGGCGCACCGGCCCGGAGCCAGTCGAAGACGGTCAGGTCGTCGGCGTACACCCCGAACTTGCGCTCCCCGGGCCGGCGCGGCCAGGGGTACTTGCCGATCGCGTCGAGCGACGCCCGGGTCAGGTTCAGCCCGGCGGACGACCCGTCCGGGGCGAGCACCTTCGCTTCCAGGCGGGTCAGCACCCGCAAGGTCTGCGCGTTGCCCTCGAAGCCGCCGCACGGTGTGGCGAGCAGGTCCAGGGCGGCCTCGCCGTTGTGCCCGAACGGCGGGTGCCCGAGGTCGTGGGCGAGCCCGGCGACGTCCACCACGTCCGGGTCGCAGCCCAACCGGGCGCCCATTTCCCGGGCGATCTGCGCCACCTCCAGCGAGTGGGTCAGCCGCGTACGCAGGAAGTCGTCCGTGCCGGCGGTGTGCACCTGGGTCTTGGTGGCCAGTCGACGGAACGCCGCGGAGTGCAGCACCCGCGCACGGTCACGCTCGTACGGTGACCGGCGGTGCCCGGTGTCCTTGGGCGACTCCTCGACCAGTCGGGCGTCCGCCGACTCATTCCTCACGGGCATGCAGCACGCAGAACTCGTTGCCCTCCGGATCGGCCAACACCGTCCACTCGACGTCGCCCTGACCGACGTCGACGTGCCGGGCGCCCATGTCGACCAGCCGCTCGACCTCGGCCTCCAGGTTGGCGGGGCGCAGATCGAGGTGCAGTCGGTTCTTGCGCTCCTTGCCGTCGGGCACCGGCACGAAGACCAGGCCGGGCAGGCGGTCGGCGGACTGGCGGATCTCCACCTCGTCCGGCTTCTCGGTGACGACCTGATAGCCGAGCGCCTCGGCCCACCAGCGGGCCAGTCGGGCCGGATCGAGGGCGTCGACGGTCAGGCTCTCCCAGACACTGGTCATGCAGTCACCCTTCCCGTTCGACGGCGTACGCAATCGGCCGTGTGCGAGCGAGCCAAGATTACGCCCGCCACCGCTGCTCGACCCGTCTCCGACGCCTCGGCGACGGGTCCACAACCGCCGATTGGCCCGGAGTTGTCAACCGATTGCCGAGGGTTACGGGCTCGCGGGTCGAAGTGGCCACCGGTAACGTTCCCAGCGCGGAACGTGACCAACCGACTGACACGCAGAGCCCAACCGGTTAGGGGAAACGCTCGTGGACGCAGAAACGGTGGTGGGAACGGAGCTTGCCGGGCTGCGCCGACGCCGACCCGAGGTCGCCGGGACGGTGCTGGCCGGCACCGATGGGCTCCTCATCTCCAGCGATCTGCCCAGCACCGACGCGACCCATCTCGCCGCGCTCGCCGCAGCCAGTTTCGGGCTCGGCCACCGGGTGGCCGACACCGCCCGGCGGGGTGCTTTCCGGGAGTCGGTCGTCTGCACGACCGCCGGCTGCGTGGTGACCTATCCGGCCGGGCGTACGGCCCTGCTGACCCTGGTCACCGTGTCGGCGGCGGAGGATCTGGAAGCGCTGCACGAGGAGGCGCGGGCCGTGGCCCGCCGGGCCGGCTCGGTGTTGGACTTTCGCGGCGGCGGGATCGGCGCGACCTCCGTTCCGGACGCGCACGCGCCGCTGGCCGTGCGTACCCCGATGGCCACCCTGCCGACGCAGTTGCGCCGCTCGTCCCGGCCCACCTGGCGTCGCCCACCGATCTGAGTGCCGGCGGCGGCCGGGTTACCGGGCCGCCGCCGGCCTGCGTCAGCGGCTGTCCGAGCCTCCGGTCTCCACCACCGCCCGGCCGGCCTCCAGTCGGGCCACCGGCACCCGGAACGGCGAGCAGGACACGTAGTCCAAGCCGACCTCGTGGAAGAAGTGCACCGAGTCGGGGTCGCCGCCGTGTTCGCCGCAGACGCCGAGCTTCAGCCCGGGCCGGGCCGCCCGACCCTCCTCGGCGGCGATCCGCACCAGCCGGCCGACGCCGTCGCGGTCGATCGACTCGAATGGCGAGATGCCGAAGATGCCCAACTCCAGGTACCGCCAGAAGAAGGCGCCCTCGACGTCGTCACGGGAGAAGCCCCAACCCATCTGGGTCAGGTCGTTGGTGCCGAAGGAGAAGAACTCGGCCGCTTCCGCGATCTGCCCGGCGGTCAGAGCCGCCCGGGGCACCTCGATCATGGTGCCGATCAGCACCTCGACCCCGCTGTCCCCGACCACCTCCGCGATGATCTTCTCGGCCTCGGCGCGCACCGTCTCCAATTCCTGCACGGCCCCGACCAGCGGCACCATGATTTCCGGTTTCGCTACGCCGCCGCCACGGGCGCAGGTGACGGCCGCCTCCGCGATGGCCCGGACCTGCATCGCGAACAGGCCGGGGATGACCAGGCCGAGGCGAACGCCCCGCAGCCCGAGCATCGGGTTCTCCTCGTGCATCCGCCGGACGGCGGCGAGCAGCGCCTCCTCCTTGGCGACGTCCTCGCCACGCTCCTGTGCGACCGCGACGTTGACCGCGAGCTGCTCCAGCGGCGGCAGGAACTCGTGCAGCGGCGGGTCGATCAGCCGGACGGTGACCGGCAGACCGTCCATCTCGCGGAAGATCTCCTCGAAGTCGGCCCGCTGCAGGGGCAGCAGCGCCTCCAGCGCCGCTTCCCGCTCGCCCTCGGCCCGGGACAGGATCAGCCGCTCGACCAGCTCCCGCCGGTCACCGAGGAACATGTGCTCGGTGCGGCACAGCCCGATGCCCTCGGCGCCGAAGCGCCGAGCCCGGGCGGCGTCCGCGCCGGTGTCGGCGTTCGTGCGGACCGCGAGCCGCCGCTTACTGTCGGCGTGCGTCATGATCCGGTGTACGGCCCGGACCAACGCGTTGTCGATGTGCTCGGGGTCGAGGCTGCCCTCGAAGTACTGCACCACCTCCGACGGCCGGACCGGCACCTCGCCCAGGTAGACCTTGCCGGTGGTGCCGTCGATCGAAACGACGTCGCCCTCGCCGATGGTCTGTCCGGCCACGGTGAACCGCTTCGCCGGCACGTTCACCTCGATGTCGTCCGCGCCCGAGACGCAGGTCTTACCCATGCCCCGGGCCACGACGGCGGCGTGGCTGGTCTTGCCGCCGCGTGAGGTGAGGATGCCCTGGGCGGCGATCATGCCGTTCAGGTCGTCGGGGTTGGTCTCCCGGCGGACCAGGATCACCGACTCGCCCTCGGCAGCCAGCTCGACGGCCCGCGCGGAGGTGAAGACCACCTTGCCGGACGCCGCGCCGGGCGAGGCGCCGATGCCCGTGGCGACCGGCTGGAACTCGTGGTCGAGCTGGAACCGGGGGAACATCAGCTGGGCCAGCTGCGCGCCGTTGACCCGGTGCAGCGCCTCGTCCAGGTCGATCAGGCCCTCGTCGACGAGTTGCCCGGCGATGACGAACGCGGCGGCGGCGGTGCGCTTGCCGACCCGGGTCTGCAGCATCCACAGCTTGCCGCGTTCGATGGTGAACTCGATGTCGCAGAGGTCCTTGTAGTGCTCCTCCAGCCGGGCCATGATGCCGAGCAGCTCGTCGTAGGAGGACTTGTCGAGCTGCTCCAGCTCCTGCAGGGGCACGGTGTTGCGGATCCCGGCGACCACGTCCTCGCCCTGGGCGTTGGCCAGGTAGTCGCCGTAGATGCCCTGCGCGCCGCTGCCCGGGTCGCGGGTGAACGCGACACCGGTGCCGGAGTCCGGGCCGAGGTTGCCGAAGACCATGGTCACCACGTTGACCGCGGTGCCGAGGTCGGCCGGGATCCGCTCCTGGCGACGGTAGAGCACGGCCCGCTCGGCGTTCCACGACTCGAAGACCGCCCGGATGGCGAGGTCGAGCTGTTCGCGCGGGTGCTGCGGGAACTCCCGACCGGTGTGCTTGACGAAGATCTTCTTGTACGCGTCGACCAGCCCACGCAGATCGTCGGCGTCCAGGTCCAGGTCGTTGTGGGTGCCCTTGGCGCTCTTGATCCCGTCGAGCGCGTGCTCGAACTCCTCGCCCGGCACCTCGCAGACGGTCTTGCCGAACATCTGGATGAGGCGGCGGTAGGAGTCCCAGGCGAACCTGTCGTTGCCTCCGGCTTGTGCGGAGAGCCCCACCACGCTCTGGTCGTTGAGACCGACGTTGAGGACGGTCTCCATCATGCCGGGCATGGAGAACTTGGCGCCGGAGCGGACCGACACCAGCAGTGGGTCCTGCGGGTCGCCGAGGCGTTTGCCCATCGCGCGCTCCAGCGATTCCAGGTGCGCCTCGATCTGACCGGCGAGCCCGTCCGGCTCCTGTCCCGTCGCGAGGTACGCCTTGCATGCCTCGGTGGTGATCGTGAAGCCGGGCGGAACGGGCAGGCCGAGGTTGGTCATCTCGGCAAGGTTCGCCCCCTTGCCGCCGAGCAGATCCTTGAGATCCCTGTTGCCTTCGGAGAAGTCGTAGACGTACTTGTGATCAACGGTCTCTTGCGCTGCCACCAGAGCCTCCACACACGCGCCGGATTGACCCTTAACGAAGGTTCAGTTTCTTTTACCCCGGGGCGGACCACCGGTAATCCCGGGGTCGACGCCGATCGGTGGGCGAAGGTTAAGCGACCATCGGGTGACCTGGGACCGTTCGGTGACAATTGGCACAGCCATCACGACTATCCGTGTTCGTACCGGTTTTTGGGAACGCTTCCATGCGCACCATCACGCATCAGGGCCGAGCGCCGTACGCTTGACGGCACGCCACCCGGTGAACGTCACTTTTGCCATAACCGACGCGAATACACCCCCGGAGTCGCCGCCGTGTCGACCATCCCCTCTCCCCGCCCCGACGCCACCCCCGCCAGCGACCAGGTGCCGCTGCAGTCGCGGGAACCGGACGCGGCCACGTTGGCCAGGGCGGCCGAGCGGGCCGCCGGCAAACTGCTCGCCCCCGCAGCCCCGCACCGGCTGGCCGACGTCGTGCCCGCCCCGCAGCAGGTCCAGCCGGACCCGATCGAGGACTGGGTGCTGCCGGCCGAGGCGGTCATCGTGGCCAGCGCCGACCCCGCCGCATTGGCGGTCGCCGCGCAACTCGCCGAGTTGCTCCGACCGGCCACCGGCTACCCGCTGCCGGTCACCGACGCCACCGCGCCGGAGCCCGTCGGCGGCATCGCGCTCGTGCTGGACGACGCCGCCGACCTCGGCGCGGAGGGCTACCGACTCGACGTCACCACCGACGGGGTACGCCTCACCGCCGTCACCGCAACCGGCCTCTTCTACGGCGTGCAGACCCTGCGTCAACTGCTGCCACCGGCGATCGAGAGCCCGACCCCGGTCACCGACCACTGGGCGCTGCCCGGCGGGACCATCACCGACGCACCCCGGTTCCCGTACCGGGGCGCGATGCTCGACGTCGCCCGGCACTTCTTCGCCGTCGAGGACGTACTGCGGGTGATCGACCACCTGGCCCGCTACAAGCTCAACCACCTGCACCTGCACCTCACCGACGACCAGGGCTGGCGGATCGCTGTCGACTCCTGGCCAAAGTTGACCACCGTCGGCGCGACGACCGAGGTCGGCGGCGGCCCCGGCGGGCACTACACGAAGGCCGACTACCGGCGGATCGTCTCCTACGCGACCGCCCGCCACATCACCGTCGTCCCGGAGATCGACCTCCCCGGGCACACCAACGCGGCACTTGTCGCATACCCGGAGCTGGCACCGGACAAGGTCGCCCCACCGCCGTACACCGGCACCGAGGTCGGCTTCAGCTACGTCGACCCGGCCGACGAGCGGACGTACGACTTCATCGCCGACGTGTTGGGCGAGGTGGCCGCACTCACCCCCGGGCCGTGGCTGCACATCGGCGGCGACGAGGCGTTCAAGGTGACAGGCGAGGTCTACACCGGTTTCGTCGAACGGGTCCAGCGCATCGTGGCTGACCTCGGCAAGACCGTCGTCGGTTGGCACCAGCTCGCACCGGCCGCCCACGTCGACGAGCGGGTGCTGCAATGGTGGGGCACCAACGGCGAAGACCCCACCACCGTCGACGCCGTACGCCGGGGTGCCCGACTGATCCTCTCCCCCGGCAACCACGCCTACCTGGACATGAAGTACGCCCCGGACACCCCCATCGGGCACGACTGGGCTGGCCTGATCGACGTGCGAAAGGCGTACGACTGGGATCCGGACACACACGTCGCCGACGTGCCCGCCACCGCCGTTCTCGGTGTGGAGGCGCCGCTCTGGACCGAATCGGTCACCTCGCTGGCCGAGATCGAGTTCCTGCTCCTCCCACGGCTCCCCGCCATCGCCGAGTTGGGCTGGTCAGCCCGGACGACGCACGACTGGGACAGTTTCCGCGACCGACTGGCGGGCCAGGGCCTGCGCTGGGCGACGGCCGGGATCTCCTTCCACCGCGCGCCCGAGATCCCCTGGCCACCCGCACCAACCACGACCACAGCCACCACCTGGACCACCGCCGCCCCCTCAACCACACCCGCCACGTCGACCACCCTGACCACAGGGACCACCTCCACCGCCGCCACGTCGACCACCCTCACCACAGCGACCACGTCGACCGTCGCCGCCACGCCGACCGCCTCGCCCACCCCGTCGCAGCGCCGCCCGAGCCGGGCCGACACCACGACACTTTGACCCTGGACCATCCGCGCGGGCCGGCGTGAACCGGACGGACGGCCATGATCCACTCGGTTTCACTGACATCGGGGTATCCACGGCAACGGGATACCGCGATATCGCCAAATCCGAGTGGATCACTGCCCGTGGTCCGATATGCCCTGCTCAGGTCTGACCGATAAGCTCTGTTCGACCGAATTGCCCAGTGGTCGGGGCCACCCTGATCGTGGAATCGGCGGCGGGTCGGGGGCGTTATACCTGGCATGCCACCACAGCCCCCGGGCTTTGGCGTGCGGCGCCCGAGCCGGGAACACCCTGCGGGCCGCCACGGTTATACCCCCGTAGCCGCCGCGAGCCACGATGGTTGCGAGCCGCCGGGAACACCCGCCGGGTCGCCACGGTTACATCCCCCGTAGCCGCGAGCGACGATGGTTGCGCCCAGCCGGGAACACCCGCCGGGCCGCCACGGTTACATCCCCCTGAGACACCCGACGCCGGCCCCCGGGCCGCCGGGCAGATCCCCTTTGAACTTCTCCGCACGGTCGCCTTGACCCCCCTTGAAGTGCCGTGCGTATCCCCCGATGCAGAGGAGCACGCCATCATGCGTACCGATCTGATCCGTAAGACCGCACTGACCGCTGCTGGACTCGCCTTCACCGGCGGCGCCATCGTCGGCCCCATCACCGCCGCGTACGCCGCGTCGGACGCCAAGCCGACCACCCAGACGCAGACCGACCGCAAGCCCTCGGGCGAGCGGCAACTGGGCGTGCGCTACGAGGCGCAGCCGAACTTCTACTACTGCGGCCCCGCCGCCGCGCGTAACGCCCTGTCCGTGCAGGGCAAGAACATCAGCGTCGACGACATGGCCAAGGAAATGGGCACCACCGAGGACGGCACCAACTCCATCAACGACATCACCCCGGTCCTGAACAAGGAAACCGGCAAGAACGACGCCTACCACTCCGTGGAGATCAGCAACCCCAACGCCGATGACAAGCAGACCGACAAGCTGCGCACCGACATCGTCAAGACCGTCGACGACGGCCGCGCCGTGGTCGCGAACATCGCCGGCACCACCACCGACACCGACGGCACCACCCACTCCTTCGAGGGCGGGCACTACATCAGCGTCGTCGGCTACCGCGACAACGGCACCGTGGTCACGATCGCCGACTCCGCCAACCCGAACACCGCCTCCTACCAGATCAGCGTCGAGCACCTCGCCGACTGGATCGCCACCCGCGGCTACTCCACCAGCTGACCCACAACACACAACACCGAAGGGCCGGACCCCCACCACGGGGGCCCGGCCCTTCGGCATGACCAGGTCATTGCGCGCGCTGGTCCGGACCGGGCAGCCGGCCGACCGGACCAGGCGAGGCCGCGCCAGCCAGGCAAGGCCGGGCCCCGTGCCTCACTGGTCCTTTGGAGCTGATGTCGTAGACGAATCAGGCCTCACCGAGGTCGCGCTCCGGCTCACCCCGGACCGGGGGTCAGCCGCCGGAGTCGTCCATTTCGGCGCCCTCGGGGACGGTGTCGTCGTCCCGGTTGGCCAGCCAACCGTCCGGCAGGAAGACCTTGCCCGGCGAGTTGGTGCGTCCGCGCGGCTGGCCCAGGGCGGTCACCGGGAACGGCTCCGTCAGGTCGAGCTTGCCGAGCAGGTCGTCCAGCTGGGCCAGGCTTTCGATCATCGCCAGCGAGCGGCGCAGTTCGCCGCCGACCGGGAAGCCCTTCAGGTACCAGGCGACGTGCTTGCGGAAGTCGGTGCAGCCGTCCCGCTCGCCCCGGGCCGGGTTGCGGGCGCCGGCCACGAACTGGTCGACCAGCAGCTCGGCGTGCCGGCGCATGGTCACCGCCACCTCGCCGAGGGTGGGCAGCCGCCGCTCCGACCGACCGTTGAAGGCGGCCTCCAGGTCGGCGAAGAGCCATGGCCGACCCAGGCAGCCACGCCCGATCACCACGCCGTCGACGCCGGTGTGCGCGACCATCCGCAGCGCGTCGTCGGCCTCCCAGATGTCGCCGTTGCCGAGCACCGGCACGTCGAGGGCCTGCTTCAAGGTGGCGATCGCGTCCCAGTCGGCGGTGCCCGAATAGCGCTGCGCGGCCGTCCGCCCGTGCAGGGCCACTGCGGCCACGCCGGCGTCCTGGGCGGCGAGCCCGGCTTCGACGTACGTCAGGTGGTCGTCGTCGATGCCCTTGCGCATCTTTACCGTGACCGGCACCCCGGACGGTGACGCGGCAGCCACCGCGGCCCGCACCAGCCGGGCGAAGAGCCGGCGCCGCCACGGCAGCGCCGCTCCGCCGCCGCGCCGGGTGACCTTGGGGACCGGGCAGCCGAAGTTGAGGTCGATGTGATCGGCCAGGTTGCGTTCCACGACGATCCGCACGGCGGCGGCGGTGATCTCCGGGTCGGTGCCGTAGAGCTGGAGGCTGCGCGGCTTCTCATCATCGCCGAAAGTGATCATGCGCAGCGTCTTCGGGTTCCGCTCGACCAGCGCCCGCGTGGTGATCATCTCGCAGACGTAGATGCCGCCGCCCTGCTCCCGGCAGAGCCGGCGGAAGCCGACGTTGGTGATCCCGGCCATCGGCGCGAGCACCACCGGCGGCCACACCTGATGCGGCCCGAGAGTCAACGGGCGCAGCGCAGGCATGGTCGAGGCAGTCACCGGACAAGTGTACGGGGCCCCAACCGACGCTTTCCGCGTCGGCCGAGGCCCCGTACGCAGAGTCTCAGCAGCCGGGGAGGCGCTCGATCAGGTAGCGCTCGACCTGGTCCAGGGAGACCCGCTCCTGGGCCATGGTGTCCCGGTTGCGCACCGTCACGGCGTTGTCGTCCAGGGTGTCGAAGTCGACCGTCACGCAGAACGGGGTGCCGATCTCGTCCTGCCGGCGGTAACGGCGGCCGATCGCCTGCGAGTCGTCGAACTCCACGACCCAGCGCTTGCGCAGCAGCGTCGCGAGGTCCTTGGCCTTCGGCGACAGCGCCTCGTTGCGGGACAGCGGCAGCACCGCCACCTTGACCGGGGCGAGCCGCGGGTCGAACCGCATCACGGTGCGCTTGTCCACGCCGCCCTTGGTGTTCGGCGCCTCGTCCTCGTCGTACGCCTCCAGCAGGAAGGCGAGCACCGCGCGGGTCAGACCCGCGGCCGGCTCGATGACGTACGGCATCCAGCGCTCACTCTTGGTCTGGTCGAAGTACGACAGGTCGACGCCGGAGTGCTTGCTGTGCGTGGAGAGGTCGAAGTCGGTGCGGTTGGCGACACCCTCCAGCTCGGCGAACTCGGTGCCGCCGAACTGGAAGCGGTACTCGATGTCCACCGTCCGCTTCGAGTAGTGCGAGAGCTTCTCCTGCGGGTGCTCGAAGAGGCGCAGGTTGTCCGCCGACAGGCCGAGGTCGAGGTACCAGTTCCAGCGCTCCTGGAGCCAGTAGTCGTGCCACTGCTCGTCGGTGCCCGGCTCGACGAAGAACTCCATCTCCATCTGCTCGAACTCACGGGTCCGGAAGATGAAGTTGCCCGGGGTGATCTCGTTGCGGAACGACTTGCCGGTCTGCGCGATGCCGAACGGCGGCTTCTTGCGGGCGACCGTCTCGACGTTCTTGTAGTTGACGAAGATGCCCTGCGCCGTCTCCGGGCGCAGGTAGTGCATGCCCTCTTCGCTCTCCACCGGGCCCAGGTAGGTCTTCATCAGGCCGTTGAACATCTTCGGCTCGGTGAAGGTGCCCTTGTTGCCGCAGTTGGGGCAGTTCAGCTCAGCGAGCGACGTCAGCGGCTTGCCGTGCTTGGCCTCGTACGCCTCTTCCAGGTGGTCCGCCCGGAACCGCTTGTGGCAGGACTGGCACTCGGTGAGCGGGTCGACGAACTCGGCGATGTGGCCGGACGCCTCCCACACCTTGCGGGCCAGGATCACGGCGGAGTCGAGGCCGACGACGTCGTCGCGCTGCTGCACCATCGTCTTCCACCACTGACGGCGGACGTTCTCCTTGAGCTCCACGCCGAGCGGGCCGTAGTCCCACGCCGATCGGGTGCCTCCGTAGATCTCGCTGGAGGGGAAGACGAAGCCTCGTCGCTTGGCGAGGCTGACGACGGCGTCGATACGGTCGGCTGGCATGTTTCCTCCTACGCCGGCTGGCGGTCGGCGGGGGCGAGATGTGGATGGAACGGTCAGTTCGGGACAACGGTACGACGACCGTCGCCCTGAGCCCAGCAGAATACCGGGGGCGGGTCAGCTGACCCCGCAGACCTCCACGCCACCGGTCTGACCGTCCTGGCCGAGGCTGACCTGCTGCCGCTCCCGGTCGCCGCCGGCAAGCGTCACGTCGACCGGCACGGTGAGGTTGGTGGTGTCCACCTCGCCCACCCGGAACCCGGCGACCTGAGGTTCGGCTGCGGCGCGCCGCTCGAACTCGGGCCGTGACTCGCGCCGCTGTGCGTCGTCGCAGAGCTGCTCGTACGCCCGCCCGTAGTTCCGCTCGACCAGGGCCTGGTAGTAGTCGCCGGTCACGGTGCGAGCCTGCTCCCGGATCGCCTGCACGCCGCTGACGGCCAGGCCGACGACGGCGGCGCCGCCCCCGCCACAGCAGAGCAGCACGGCGAGCGCGCCGACGCCGAGGCCGATCCAGAGCCGAGTCCGGCGGCCCTCGGTGGGTGGCGCGGCAAACGGCGGAGCCACCCCGGGACCGGGTGGCGGGGCGGGTGCGGTCATAGGAGCAGCGTAGTGTCCAGCGGCTCAGCGGTAAGGACCCGCAGCCCG
Organism: Micromonospora sp. LH3U1; assembly: GCF_028475105.1. Classification (NCBI taxonomy): domain Bacteria; kingdom Bacillati; phylum Actinomycetota; class Actinomycetes; order Micromonosporales; family Micromonosporaceae; genus Micromonospora; species Micromonospora sp. LH3U1. Next base: position 5,614,502 of record NZ_CP116936.1, read on the forward strand.
ATCACTCTCGGCGACAACCACGGCCCCACCGGGTGCCGCGGTGGCCAGCGCCTCGTACGCCGAGGGTTCGTCGACCGACTCGGCGAGCAGCGGCACGGCGCTGACCTTGACCTCGAAGGCACCGAGCGCCCGCCGGTACGTGCCGACCGACTCCCACTCGGTGACCAGTGACCAGTACCGGGGATCGTCGAGCGCCCGGACCAGTTGACCGCGCAGGTAGCCGGGGCGGGCGGCCAGTGCGGTGAGGGCGGCGTGCGCCCGTTCGGTGAAGTCCTCGGCGACATCGACGTCGACCACGAACCGGTTGGTCACCAGCAACGGGGGTCCCTCCTCGTAGAGTCTGTGGGATGCAGCGTACGCAGCGCCCCTTGCTGGCCCGGCTGGCCGGGGCCAACCCCACGTCGGTGTTCCTGCTCACCCTGGTGGTGGTGCTGGTGGCGTTCTTCACGCCCGGGGTGATCGGCGGGTTGCTGACGCTCGCCCTCGCCGCGGTCCTGATCACCCTGTTGGCGACGACCTGGGCGGTTCAGGCGCCACAGACCCGGGTGATTCGACTCGTGATGCTGACCCTGCTCGTGACGGTGGGCCTCGCGAAGCTGCTCTGACATGCAATCATGCGTTTTTGACAATCATTATCGTTGCCACGGACAGTTGACGACATGACCAACCGCACCACGTCCCGTGTCCTGGCCGCCGCGACCGCCCTCCTCGCCCTGGGTGCCGGGGCCGGCTGCTCCGTCGGCGGTGCCGCCGGCGCCGACCCCCAACGGGTCGACGTGGTGGCCGCGTTCTACCCCCTCCAGTTTCTGGCCGAGCGGATCGGCGGCGACGCGGTCCGGGTGACCAACCTGGCCAAGCCCGGTGCCGAGCCGCACGACCTGGAGCTCAACCCGAGCCAGGTCGGTCAGGTCGCCGAGGCGGAGCTGATCGTCTACCTCAAGGGTTTCCAGCCCGCGGTGGATGACGCCGTCGCGCAGAACGGTGGCGACCGGACGTTCGACGTGACCACCGTGCAGCCGCTGTTGAACGCGACCGCTGGCGGGCACAACCACGAGGGCGAGGAGGGGCACGCCGAGGAGGGCAACGGCGGCAAGGACCCACACGTCTGGCTCGACCCGACCCGGCTGGCCGGCATCGGTGACCAGCTCGCCCAACGGCTTGGCAAGGCCGACCCGGGCCACGCCGCCGACTACACCGCCCGTGCCGCGGCGCTACGCGCCGACCTGACGACCCTGGACGGCGAGTTCACGCACGGCCTGGCCACCTGCCAGCGGCGGGAGATCGTGACCAGCCACGCCGCGTTCGGCTACCTCGCCGACCGCTACCAGCTCGACCAGGTCGGCATCACCGGGCTGAGCCCCGACGTCGAGCCCTCGCCGCAGCGGCTCGCGCACGTGATCGAGGAGGCGAAGGAGCACCACGCCACCACGATCTTCTTCGAGACCCTGGTCAGCCCGAAGGTCGCCGAGACCATCGCCGGTCAGGTCGGCGCGAAGACCGCTGTGCTGGACCCGATCGAAGGACTCGCCGCCGGCAGCAACGGGGACTACCTTTCGGTGATGCGTACGAACCTGCAGACCCTGCAGACGGCCTTGAGCTGCTCGTGACCTCACCTGTCATCACCGTCGAGCACGGCGTGGTCGGCTACGACGGCCGCCCCGTGCTCCGGGACATCTCGCTCACCGTGACCGCCGGTGAGGTGGTCGCGGTGCTCGGTGCCAACGGCTCCGGCAAGTCCACCCTGATCCGCGCCGTGCTCGGGCTGGTGCCGATCAGCGCCGGCTCGGTCACCCTCTTCGACCGGCCGTTGCGCCGCTTCCGGCAGTGGGCACGCATCGGGTACGTCCCGCAGCGCCTGGGCGCAGGTGGCGGCGTACCGGCCACCGTCCGCGAGGTGGTGGCCTCCGGCCGGCTGGCCCGCCGGGGTGCTCCGCCCGCCGGGTCGAGCCGACCGGGCCGCCGTCGACGCCGCACTTCTGGCGGTCGGGCTCGCCGACCGCGCCAGCGACCCGGTGTCCACGCTCTCCGGGGGCCAGCAGCAGCGCACCCTGATCGCCCGCGCACTGGCCGGTCAACCGGAGCTGCTGGTCCTCGACGAGCCCACCGCCGGGGTCGACGCGGCCAGCCAGGAGGCGTTCGCCGACGCGCTGCGCGACTTCGTCGGCGACGGCGGGACGGTGCTGCTGGTCGCCCACGAGCTGGGCCCGCTGCGACCGGTGATCAGCCGGGCTGTCGTCGTCCACGAGGGCGGCATCTGTCACGACGGCGCGGTGCCGGACCCGGCCGGCCATCACGCGGAGCCCGACCACGACCACGTGCACCCGCACGGTCCCGACGAGCCCGCCGGGCTGTGGAGCAACTGACGCATGGAACTCTTCCAGTACCCCTACATGCAGCGCGCCCTGATCGGCGCGCTGGTGATCGGCCTGGCCGCGCCGGCGCTCGGCATCTACCTGGTGCAGCGCCGGCTGGCGTTGATCGGTGACGGTGTCGGGCACGTGGCGTTGACCGGCGTCGGCGCCGGTTTGCTGCTCAACCGCTCGCCGGTGCTGGTCGCGGTGATCGCCGCCACCATCGGCGCGATCGCCATCGAGGTGGTCCGCGCCCGCGGGCGTACGTCCGGTGACCTGGCCCTGGCCCTGCTCTTCTACGGCGGCATCGCGGGCGGCGTGCTGCTGGTCGGCCTCTCCGACGCGACGAGCGCGAACCTCAACGCGTACCTGTTCGGGTCCCTGACCACCATCTCGCCCGGCGACCTGGCCACCATCGGGGTGCTCGGCGCGGCGATCCTGATCACGATGATCGCGTTGCGCCCGGCGCTCTTCGCGGTCAGTCACGACGAGGAGTACGCCCGGGTCTCCGGCCTCCCGGTGCGCACGCTGAACCTGTTGATCGCGGTCGCCACCGCGGTCACCGTGACCATCGCGATGCGGGCCGTCGGCGTGCTGCTGATCAGCGCACTGATGGTGGTGCCGGTCGCCACCGCCCAGCAGGTCACCCGGGGCTTCCGCAGCACCATGGCGGCCGCGATGGCGCTCGGGTTCTTCGCCGCCGGCTCCGGTGTCTGGGTGGCGGCCACGGCGGACACCGCGCCGGGTGCCTCGGTGGTGCTGGTGGCGATCGCCTCCTTCCTGGTGGTGGCCGTGGCCGGCGGCGTCTGGCGGGCGCTGCGCCGCCGGGCGACACCGACCGCCGCGATGACACCGGAGCCGCACGAGGTCGTGCTGGGTTGATCCTGATCAGCGAAAGGCTGGCGGTATTGGTTACCGTTGCGGAATGACCAGCGCCACGGGCTACGACGGGTTCGACGGGGCCAGCGAGTTGCTCCGCGCCCTGTCCGCGCCCATCCGGCTGGCAATCGTCAGCGAGCTGGCCGGCGGTGAGCGGTGCGTGCACGAGCTGGTGGAAAAGCTCGGCGCCGCGCAACCGCTGGTCTCCCAGCACCTGCGGGTGCTGCGCGGCGCGGGCGTGGTGCGGGGTTCCCGCCGAGGTCGGGAGATCGCCTACAGCCTGGTCGACGAGCACGTCGCGCACATCGTGGCAGACGCCGTCAGCCATGCCGGGGAGGGACCATGAGCGAGAGCAGCGCAGCGCTGCGCAACACCCGGCAGCGCTCGGCGGTGAGCGCGCTGCTGGCCGAGATGGAAGGCTTCCACAGCGCCCAGGACCTGCACGCGATGCTGCGGCAGCGCGGCGAGCGGGTCGGCCTGACCACCGTCTACCGCACCCTGCAGGGGTTGGCCGACGCGGGTGAGATCGACGTGATGCGTCCGCCGGGCGGCGAGCACCTCTACCGTCGGTGCAGCGAGGGCCACCACCACCACCTGGTCTGCCGGGCCTGCGGGCGCACCGTGGAGGTGGCCGGCCCGGCGGTGGAGAGCTGGGCCGACCGGGTCGCCGCGCAGCACGGCTACGCCGACGTCAGCCACACCCTGGAGATCTTCGGCACCTGCCCGACCTGCGTCCACTGACACCCGCGCCCCGGCCGCCAGCGGCCCGGACCACCTTCGTAAATCGCGCTCGATCAAGGATGTAGTGGCCTCCGGAGCACAGCGACGCCACTACTTCCTCGATCCAGCACGATCTTGCTGCGTCGATGGTCGGTCGCCGCCCCCGGGTTGACGGGTGCCCCGCCGGGTCCGTTCGTGGCACGCTGTCCGGCGTGAAGATCTACGCCGATCGGTTTCCGACCGCCGCCCGCCAGTTGCTCACCGACCTGCTCGTCGTCGCCTGGGTGTACGTCGCGATCCGCGGCGCGCTCTGGCTGCACGACCTGGTGCAGAAGCTCGCCGTACCCGGGCAGAAGCTGGAAGGTGCCGGCAGCGGGCTCGCCGACAACCTCGGCGAAGCCGGCAGCAAGGTCGGCCGGGTGCCGCTGGTCGGCGACGAGCTGACCGCACCCTTCCAACGCGCCGCCGACGCCGCCCGGTCACTCGCCGACGCGGGCCGCGACCAGCAGCAACTGGTCGACCAGCTCGCCCTCGCCCTCGCCATCGCGGTGCTGATCTTCCCGCTCGGTCTGGTGCTCTTCGGTTGGCTGCCGCTGCGGGTCCGGTGGATGCGCCGGGCTGGGTCAGCCGCGAAGCTCGCTGCCGGCCCGGCCGGCCGGGACCTGCTCGCCCTGCGCGCGCTGGCCACCCAGCCGCTGGGCCGGCTGACCCGGATCGCTCCGGACGTCGCCGAGGCGTGGCGACGTGGCGACGACGAAACCGTCGACGCCCTGGCCGCGTTGGAGCTGCGCCAACTCGGCCTGCGCGGTAGAGGCCGCTAAGGTCTTCGGGTGTTCTACTTCCTGATCGTCATCGCCGTCCTGCTGCTCGGCTACGCCGCTGTCCTGGTCAGCTTCGTGCGCCGGGGCAAGAAGATCCCACCGTCGGCGTACCTGGGTCTAGCCGCGCTCAACGGTTTGATCCTGGCGGCGGTGCTGGCCTGGGCGATCTCCCGCTGACCTGCGCCGTCGACGCCACCGCCGGCTACACGCCGGTCGACGACGCCGAAGATGGCCCGCCCGGAGCGGAGCAGCGCCGGGCGGTGTGGGTCACGGCTTCGGCGGAATGCGGCGGCGGACGTCCTCGGCGGTCGACGGGCCGGGCGACCAGCCGGCCACCCAGGGCAGCTCGTCGGACGGCGTGATGACGCCCTCCTCCAGGCTCGCGTAGCGGCCGGCGAGGATCCGCTTCGCGGCGGCGGTGTCGACCGAGTCGGTGTTGTCCCAGAGTGCCGTGAACAGGGCGTCCACCCGTACCCGCGCCTGCCGGCAGAACAGGTCCGCCAGCTCGACGTTCTCCGGTCGGCTGTCCCGCTCGGCGACAGCCCGGACGCAGACCGCGGACATCGCGAACAACTCGGCGCCGATGTCCACCACACGGCCGAGGAACGCCTGCTTACGCTCCATCTTTCCCTGCCAGCGGGACATCGCGTAGAACGTCGACCGGGCCAGCTTGCGTGACGACCGCTCCACCTGACGCAGGTGCGCGGCGAGCGGCCCGAAGTCGGCGTACGCCGAAGGTCTCTGCCCCCGGCCCACGGCCAGCGTGGGCAGCCACTTCGCGTAGAAGGCGCCAGCTCGTGCGCCGGCTCGTGCCTTGCGCCCGAGCCCAGCCTCCGGGTCGATGATGTCTCCGGCCACCGACAGGTGGGCGTCGACCGCCTCCCGGGCGATCAGCAGGTGCATGATCTCGGTGGAGCCCTCGAAGATGCGGTTGATCCGCAGGTCACGCAGCATCTGCTCGACGGCGGCGGGGCGTTCGCCGCGGGCGGCCAGCGAGTCGGCGGTCTCGTAGCCGCGCCCGCCCCTGATCTGGATCAGCTCGTCGGCGATCTTCCAGGCCATCTCGCTGGCGTACAGCTTGACCAGCGCCGCCTCGATCCGGATGTCGTTGCGGTCGTCGTCGGCGAGCAGGCAGCAGAGGTCGAGCATGGTCTCCATGCCGTAGGTGGTGGCGGCGATGAAGGAGAGCTTCTGCGCGACCGCCTCGTGCTCGCCCACCGGCCGACCCCACTGGACCCGGTCGGCGGCCCAGTCCCGGGCCACGTTCAACGCCCACTTGCCGGCGCCCACGCACATTGCCGGCAGGGAGAGACGGCCGGTGTTCAGCGTGGTCAGGGCGATCTTGAGCCCCTTGCCCTCGCCGCCGATGACGTTCTCGGCGGGCACGAACACGTCGTGGAACCGGGTGAGGCTGTTTTCCAGGCCGCGCAGGCCGATGAACTCGTTGCGCCGCTCGACGGTGATGCCCGCGCTGTCGCCGTCCACCACGAACGCGGTGATGCCGCCTCGGCGCCCCTCGGTGGCGGGCACCCGGGCCATCACCACCAGCAGGGTGGCCACGATGCCGTTGGTGGCCCAGAGCTTCACCCCGTTGAGCCGGTAGCCGGTGCCGTCCTCGGTCGGCTCCGCGATGGTGGCCAGCCGGGCCGGATCGGAACCGACGTCCGGCTCGGTGAGCAGGAACGCGGACACCTCGCCGGCGGCGAGCCGGGGCAGAAAGAGCTGCTTCTGCTCGGCGGTGCCGAACATCTTCAGCGGTTGCGGCACCCCGATCGACTGGTGCGCCGAGAGCAGCGCGCCGATGGCCGGGCTGACCGAGCCGGCCAGCATCAGCGCCCGGCAGTAGTGCAGGTTGCTCAGGCCGAGCCCGCCATACTTCCGGTCGATCTTCATGCCGAACGCGCCGAGGTCGGCCAGGCCGTGGAACACCGAGTCCGGAATGGACGCGTCGCGTTCGATGGCCGCGCCGTCCACCTCGGAGGTGAGGAAGGCGCGGAACCGACCAAGGAACTCCTCGGCGCGGGCCACGTCGTCCGGATCGGGTTGGGGCCACGGGTCGATCAGGTCGAGCCGGAACCGGCCGAGGAACAGTTCCTTGCCGAAGCTGGGCCGGTCCCAGGTGGACTCGCGAGCGGCCTCGGCGACCTGCCGGGCCTCCTTCTCGGTGACCTGCCCGGCCTCCGCCGGCAGTGGCGCGGCGGCACCGGCGGTGTGGGGGGTGATCTCGGAATCGGGGTCTTCCGGTGCTGGTCGGCCGTCCTGCGTCGTGGTCACGGCTGCCCCCTCGAACCTCGGTGCGGCTGCGTCGGCGTACGCCCTCAACGCCACGCTACCCCCGGTTGTTACCCAGGGGTAGCGCTGCGTGAAGATCTGCTTCTGCCCGCCCGCCTCGATCAGCGGCCGACGATCGTGTCCGGGTCGTCGTCATCATCGTCGATGTCGTCCTCGCCCCAGTTGCGCCGGGCAGCCGGCAGGATCACCCAGAACGTGAGGAACCAGAGGCCGGCCAGCGCACTGAGCACGAAGGCGATCGGTCGGTCCAGCACGAAATCGGTGATCAGCAGCACCGCGCTGACCATCGCGATCAGCATGAAGGCGAGGCCACCGGTGGCCATCCGGTGGGCGAACCGCACCAGCTCCGGCTTACGCCCCTGTCGGAACAGCGCCCGGTGGAACGCCACCGGCGAAATGATCAATGCGGTGGCGGCCGCCGCGGCGAGCAGCGCAACGATGTAGACATCCCGCTGGAACTCGCTGGTCCGGGTGAACCCGTTGCTGAACGGCAGGGTGAGCAGGAAGGCGAAGAGGATCTGCACGCCGGTCTGCGCGACCCGCAGCTCCTGGAGAAGGTCAGCGAAGTTGCGCTGCCAACGCTGCTTGTCGGTTTCCTTGGACACGCGCTACCTCCGGTACGACGTTACTGCCGGCGGTCCCGGCCGCGGCAGCAACGCCAATGCCCCACCCGGCCGAGCGCGAAACAGATTCACGCCATCTCCCGGCCAGCTGCCGGACAGGGGCGGCGTCAGGACCCGCGTCGGATCCGGCCCGCGTACCGGGCTTCGAGCGCCGTGTTGTGCGCGTCACCGTCCGGGATGTTCGCCGACAGGTAGACCGGCGGCCGCTCCCCCGCCGCCAGCAACCGCGCCACCACCTCCACGGTGATCTGCTGGGCCAGCAGCGCCGCAGTGATCGAGGAGACCGCGCCGACCGCACCGCCATCGGGAAGCGGCAGCGTGGCGTCCCCGTAGGGCGCGCCGTTGTCGAGCACCACGTCGGCGAGGTCACTCAGCTTGCGCCCGGACGGGTGGCGGGAGGTCATCCGGCCGGAGTGCTGCGCGGAGGTGATCGCCACCAGCCCGTGGCCGCGTTCCTTGACCAGGGTGGCGAACTCCACCATCGCGCCGTTGACCCCGGAGTTCGAGGCGAGCACGAAGACGTCGGTGGGCCGCACCGGAGCCAACTCGTAGAGGCGGTGCGCGACCGCCGGGTCCCGTTCCAGCATCGGGCCGAGCCGCTCGGCCGGTTCGCCGCCGAGCAGCACCAGGTCGCGTAGCGCGATCCGGTTGGTCGGCACCAGACCGCCTGCCCGGCCGGCGATCTCCATCGCCAGGGCCTCCGAGTGCCCGGTGCCGAACGCGTGCACCACGCCATCGGCGCGCACGGCCTCGGCGATCAGGTCGGCGGCCCGCCCCACCGCCTCCCGCTGACTCGCGGCCACCCGGCCGATCGTCTCGGTCACCACGGCCAGGTAGTCCTCGGCACTCACCGTCATGCGTCCTCCGTCGTCCGATTACGGGCCAGCCAACGCACCGCGAAGTCGACGGCGGCCCGTTGGCGCATCAACCTGCCGGTCCCGGCGCCGACCGGTCCGGTGCGAACCGCCCCGGTGGCCTCCAGGTCGGCGCCCAACGCGCCGAAGTCGTCCGCGTCGAGCCGTACGTCCTGCCACCACATCCATTCGCGGCCACCGTCGGAGGTGCGCACCGAGGCACCGATGCGCTCCCGCGGCGAGCCCGTGCGGCGGTACTCGGCCAGGTGCAGCGAGGTGCTCACGGAGTGGTCCACGCCGAGCAGCAACACGTCGGCGTCCAGGTCGTAGAGCCGGGCCAGCGGGGAGCCCTCGCCGAGCATGTCGACAAGCGTGTGCCCGGCCACCACCTGCTCGGCGGCCGGCCCGAGCGCGGCGAACGACACGTGCGGATGCGAACTGCGCAGGGCACCGGGCCAGCCACGGACCGTCTCGGCGAGCACACCCATGAACCGGCTCGGCGTGACGGCCGGGTCGAAGCCCGGCATCTCCGAGCGGATCAGCGGCCACCAGTCCGCCGGCACCGGCGGGTTGCGCCACTCGGCGGGATCGCTGTTGTCCGGCGTGTGGGTGGGCACCACGATCGTGCCGTCCGGGCCGAGCGCGTCGCGCAGGGCGAGCACCACCGCGTGCGGCCCGCCGATGACGAAGCCCAGCGGACGCAACGCGGCGTGCACCAGCAGCGTCGCACCGGGGCGTACGCCCAGCAGGCGCAGCTGCGCGGCGATCGAACGCCGGCTGCCCGGCCCGCTGGCGTCCGTCGTCATCGTTGCCCTTCCTCGCTGACCCGCACGGTTCAGGCCGTCGCGCCGGCTCGGGCCAGGATCGCCTCGGCGAGCGGGCCCGGTGCCGCGTCCGGGATCCAGTGACTGACCTCGGGCAACTGCACGAAGCGGTAGTCCCCGGTGACGTGCGCCGCACACGCCTCGGCGGCGGTCCGGCCGATCGCGACGTCCCGGTCACTCCAGACGTACGTGGTGGGCACCGCGACCGGGCCCACCGCGGCCAGGTCGGCGCGGGACATCGCCCGGTACCAGTTCAGCGCGGCGGTGAGCGCCCCCGGCTCGCGCATCGGGGCGGCGTAGCGGTCCACCCGGGACGCGTCGCCCACCCCGCCGAGCAGCTTGCGCAGCGCGGTCGCGTGCCAGGCGAGCAGCACCTTCTCCGCCTTGTCCGGCTTACGGAACAGCGCGATGTACGACGAGCGGGCCTTCTGCTGGCCGTCGGTGGCCAGGGCGTGCGCCATGGCCGCCGGATGCGGCACGGACACCGCGGTCAGCGTCCGGAGCCGCTCGGCGTGCCCCGCGGCGACCGCCCAGGCCACGATCGCGCCCCAGTCGTGGCCGACCAGGTGGACGGCGTCCAGCCCGAGAGCGTCGAGCACCGCCACCACGTCGGCGACCAGCTCGGGGATCCGGTAGTCGGCCACCGCCGCCGGCCGGGCGCCCGGGGAGTAACCGCGCTGGTCCAGCGCGTACGTGCGCAGCCCGCCGGCGTGCAGCGCCGGCACCACGTCGTCCCACTCGCCGCTGTGCTGGGGGAAACCGTGCAGCAGCAGGACGGGCACGCCGTCCGGCGGACCGCCCACGGTTACCTCGAACGTGAAGCCTCGCGCGTCAACCCGCATGATCGGAAGCGTACCCAGCCGACGGCGCGCTGGTCGCGCACCGCAGGTCAGGCGGATGCCCTGCTGGGCCAGCGGCCCTGGTCGGTGTTAGCGTCAGCGAGACAACTTCACATCCGACAGGGGAGCGCACAGCGCTGAGAGTGCGGGCACGCCCGCAGACCCTCGAACCTGATCTGGGTAATGCCAGCGCAGGGAGTTCGGTCGACCTCCAGCCGCGCCGCCGTCCGGTGCCACCGGACGCGCGGCGTGCGTCTTCTCCTGGTTCGCACTCACGAACTGGGAGTAACACATGAAATCCACCACCGACACCAACCGTTGGCGGACCATCGACATCGTGGTCGCCTCGGTCATCGCGGTCGCCTTCGGCGTCATCTTCTGGGCGTGGGGCCTGGTCTGGAGCGCCACCGAGGGCGCGTTCGCCTTCTTCCCGCCGGCGCAGACGCTGCTCTACGGCGTCTGGCTGATGCCGGCCGTGATCGGCGGTCTGGTCATCCGCAAGCCGGGCGCCGCGCTCTACTGCGAGACGGTCGCCGCGGTCCTCTCCGCGCTGCTGGGCAGTCAGTGGGCCGGCACGGTGATCCCGCAGGGCATCGTGCAGGGCATCGGCGCCGAGCTGGCGTTCGCCGCCTTCCGGTACCGGTCGTTCCGCCTGCCGACCGCGGTGCTGGCCGGCGCGCTGACCGGTCTCAGTGCCGCGCTGTTCGACTTCTTCATCTGGAACGTCGACTACGCGCTGACCGACTACCGCATCCCGTACGCGCTGCTCACCATCGTCAGCGCCACCGTGATCGCCGGCGCGGGCGGCTGGCTGCTGACCAAGGCCCTGGCCAACACCGGCGTCCTGGACCGCTTCCCAGCAGGCCGCGACCGCGCACTGATCTGACCGCACGGCACCCGGCTGCGTTGATCAAGAGGTTTGCGTCAACGGGAGGCGATGTTCTGACGCAAACCTCTTGATCAACGGATGCGATCGCGACCCGGAGGGAGGTCAGGTGGGCGGGGTACTGCTGCGGGGGTTCGGGTGGCGCCACGCTGGGCGGCGCGCCTGGGCGGTGCGGGGGGTTGATCTGCGGATTGAGGCTGGGGAACGGGTTCTGCTGCTCGGGCCTTCGGGCGCCGGCAAGAGCACCTTGCTCAGCGCCCTTGCCGGGCTGCTGCCGGATGACTCCGGCGAGCAGGAGGGCACCGTCGAGATCGACGGGCTCGACCCGCGCAAGGGGCGGGAACGGGTCGGCATCGTCTTCCAGGACCCGGAGACCCAGCTGGTGATGGCGCGCTGCGGCGACGACATCGCGTTCGGGCTGGAGAACCGGGGAGTACCAGCCGCCGAGATCTGGCCGCGGGTGGACGAGTCGCTGCATCGCGTCGGCTTCCCGTACTCCCGGGACCGCAACACCGCCGCGCTCTCCGGCGGCGAGCAGCAACGCCTCGCCCTGGCCGGCGCGCTGGCCCTGCGCCCCGGCCTGCTGCTGCTCGACGAGCCGACCGCCAACCTCGACCCGACCGGGGCCGACCTGGTCCGACAGGCGGTGACCGGCGCGCTGGACGCCGACACCACGCTGATCCTCGTCGAGCACCGGGTCGCCGAAGCACTGCCGCTGGTCGACCGGGTGGTCGTCCTGGAACCCGGCGGCGGGGTCCGCGCGGACGGCACACCCGAGGCGGTCTTCGCCGCGCACGGTGCCACTCTGGCCGCCGAGGGGGTCTGGGTGCCCGGTCACCCCATCGCACCCCGGCCGGCAACCTCCGCGCCCGGGGAGCGCCTGCTCACCGCCGACCGGCTCGGCCTGCCGCCGCGGCTGGGCTCCACAAACCTGGCGGTACGCGCCGGCGAGGTGCTCGCCGTACGCGGACCCAACGGTGCCGGCAAGTCCACCCTGGCGTTGCTGCTCGGTGGGCTGCTCCGGCCGGGCACCGGACGGGTCACGGCGTCCGCCGAACTGGCCGGCGCCGACCATCGCACTCCCCCGCACCGCTGGCGCGCCCCCGCGCTGGCCCGGAGGATCGGGTCGGTCTTCCAGGATCCGGAGCACCAGTTCGTCACCAGCACCGTCTTCGACGAGCTGGCGCTCGGCCCGCGCCGGACCGGTCAACCCGAGGCGGCCGTCAAGGAGACCGTGGCCGGGCTGCTGGAGCGGCTGCGACTGGCCCGGCTCGCCGCAGCCAACCCGTACACCCTCTCCGGTGGTGAGGCGCGGCGGCTGAGCGTGGCGACCGCCCTGGCCACCGCGCCCCGCCTGCTCATCTGCGATGAGCCCACCTTCGGCCAGGACCGACGGACCTGGCGGGAGCTGGTCGATCTCTTCGCCGACCTGCGCGACGCCGGCCACGGCGTGGTCGCGGTCACCCACGACGCGGACTTCGTCGCCGCGCTCGCCGACCGCACAGTCACCCTCCAGCGGACCGTGACCGGCCCGGACGGCAACCGATGATCAGCATCGAGCCGATCGCGGCGCCCGACGCGCCATTGGCCCGCCGCAACCCGGTGGCGAAGGTCGCCGCCGCAATGGCCTTCTCGTTCACCCTGCTGGCCACCCTGGACCCGGTGGCCCCGGCGATCGCCATCGCAATCGAACTCGCCGTGCTGCCGCTGTTCGGCATCGGCTACCGGGCGTTGGCCCGCCGGGCCTGGCCACTGCTGCTCAGCGCCGCCGGCATCCTGGTCACCCTGGTGCTCTTCGCCGCCGACCAGTCCGGCCGGATCCTGCTGGACGCCGGACCGGTGCTGGTGAGCACCGGCGTGCTGCTCACCGCGCTCGGCCTGGTGCTGCGAGTGTTCGCGGTGGCCCTGCCCGGTGTGATCGTCTTCGCGACCACCGACCCCACCGATCTCGCCGACGCGTTGATCCAGAACGTGAAGGCACCGGCCCGGTTCGCCATCGGGGCACTGGCCGCGTTCCGGCTGGTGCCGCTGCTCGGTCAGGAGTGGCAGATGATCAGCATGGCCCGGCGCGCGCGGGGCGTCGACGCGGGACGCAACCCGGTGGCGAAGCTGCGACTGTTCGCCTCCACCGCATTCGCGCTGCTGGTCGGGGCCATCCGCCGGGGCACCCGCCTGGCCGTGGCGATGGACGCGCGCGGCTTCGACGCCGGTACGCCTCGCACCGTGGCCCGCCGCCAACGCTTCGGACGCGCCGACGGGCTGCTCATCGCCGGGGCTGTCACCCTGGCCGCCGCCGCCCTGACGACGAGCGTCCTCCTCGGGACCTTCCGCCCCCTGATCAGCTGACCACCGTCCCCGGGCCGTGCCGGGCCGGATCTGCACAACATCAGGGATGGTGCTGCTTCGTTGGGCGGTGAGGCAGCACCATCCCTGATGTTGTTATCTGCCTCACCGCCCACGGCGTCGGGACAGCGCGCCGGGTGGGTGCGGGGTCGGTCAGCTGCGGCGGAAGGCGTAGCGGCGGCTCTGGCCGGCTTGTTGACCACGCCCGCCGGCCGACCGTGTCCCGCCACCCTGCGGCGGTCCGGCGGTCGGTGCCTTCGGTCGCCCGGCAACCTTCGGCAGGTCTGCCACCACCGGCGCGTCGACTGCTGCCGGCACGTCGAACGGCGGCACCAGCTCACCCGGCGGAGCCGGGTTATTCAGCACCGCCGGCAGCGCCGGCTCGACCAGCACTGCCGGCTCACCCAACTCCGCCGGAAGTGCCAGCTCGACCATGAGCGCCGGTTCGACCGCGAGATCGAAGTCGGGGCGGGCCGGTAGGAGCGCGTCATGGCCGGCCGCCGGGTCGGTGCCGGCGGACGTGGGTGCGGCTGTACGGGATTTCTTCCGGTTGCGCCTGGCAGGCATCCGGGCCTCCTTCGGTGCCGACCGTCACGGCCGGTCCCGCGCACCGGCGGTCGGTCGGATCGGCTGGTGACCGCCGCGGCGCGACGGTCGAACGGGGAGGGACAGCTCACCGGGATGGGGCAGAGTCAGCACCGCCGAACGGCGGGTGGGATGCGGACGCCCGGGAGCGCACGGACCGCGACGCGGGGCGGCGGGCCGGCTCGGAGAAGGGGCGTCAGTTGCGCATGCCCGAACACTATCGGGTGGGCGTACGCCGGCGCAGCCGATTTTCCTGGCACCATCGGCGGCATGCTGATCGCGTTCTCGGTAACCCCGCTCGGTGTCGGTGAGTCCGTCGGTGACCTGGTCGCCGAGGCGGTACGGGTGGTCCGTGACTCGGGCCTGCCCAACCGCACCGATGCCATGTTCACCACCATCGAGGGCGAGTGGGACGAGGTGATGGCGGTCGTGAAGCGGGCGGTCGACGTGGTGGCCGCGCAGGCGCCCCGGGTGAGCGTGGTGCTCAAGGCTGACGTACGGCCGGGAGTGACCGATGCGCTCACCGCGAAGGTGGCTCATGTGGAGGATCGCCTGGCCCAGGGCTGAGCGCCATCGACTGATTACCGGCTGTCGACGACACGCCCCCGCTCCCCTGCGCCCGCGATACCGTCGCAGCACGGCAGTACGACGGCGAGAGGTGGCGGCACGAATGGCTGAGCAGGCGACGGCGCAGATCGGCGTGACCGGGCTGGCGGTGATGGGACGCAATGTGGCCCGCAACCTGGCCCGCAACGGCTTCACAGTGGCGGTGCACAACCGTTCACCGGAGCGCACCCGCAGCCTGATCGCCGAGCATGGTGACGAAGGCACGTTTCTGCCCGGCGAGTCGATGGCCGATTTCGTGGCGTCACTGGAACGACCTCGCGCGGTCATTGTGATGGTCAAGGCCGGCGCGCCCACCGACGCGGTGATCGACGAGTTGGTGCCGCTGCTGGACGAGGGCGACATCATCGTCGACTGCGGTAACGCCCACTTCGCCGACACCCGTCGTCGGGAGGAGGCGCTGCGCGCGCAGGGGCTGCACTTCAGCGGCACCGGCGTCTCCGGTGGCGAGGAGGGCGCGCTGCTCGGGCCGAGCATCATGCCGGGCGGCTCCGCCGAGTCGTACGCCAAGCTCGGGCCGATGTTCGAGAAGATCGCCGCCCACGTGGACGGTGTGCCGTGCTGCATGCACGTCGGGCCGGACGGCGCCGGGCACTTCGTCAAGATGGTGCACAACGGCATCGAGTACGCCGACATGCAGCTCATCGCCGAGGCGTACGACCTGCTCCGGGCCGGCCTGGGCGCGGAGCCGGCGGAGATCGCGGAGATCTTCCGCGACTGGAACAACGGCGAGTTGGAGTCGTTCCTCATCGAGATCACCGCCGATGTGCTCGCGCACACCGACGCGGCGACCGGCCGACCGTTCGTGGACATCGTGCAGGACCGGGCCGAGCAGAAGGGCACCGGACGGTGGACGGTGCAGAGCGCCCTGGACCTTGGCATTCCGATCACCGGGATCGCCGAGGCAACCTTCGCCCGCTCGCTCTCCGGGCACGTCGACCAGCGGGAGGCGGCCCGCCGGGCGTTCCCGGACGCGGGTGAGAAGTGGCAGGTCGCCGACCGGGAGGCGTTCGTCGAGGACGTCCGCCGGGCGCTGCTCGCCTCCAAGATCGTCGCGTACGCGCAGGGCTTCGACCACATCCGCGCCGGCAGCCAGGAGTACGACTGGGACATCGACCTGGGCGGCACGGCGACGATCTGGCGGGGCGGCTGCATCATTCGGGCCCGCTTCCTCGACCGGATCCGCGAGGCGTACGACGAGCAGCCAGACCTGCCGACGCTGCTGGTGGCGCCGTACTTCGCCGAGGCGGTCGGCGCTGGCGTGCCAAGCTGGCGGCGGGTGGTGGCCGACGCGACCCGGGCCGGTGTGCCGACGCCCGCGTTCTCGTCGTCGCTGGCGTACTTCGACGCGCTGCGTGCCGAACGGCTGCCCGCCGCGCTGATCCAGGGTCTGCGGGACAACTTCGGCGCGCACACCTACCAGCGGGTGGACCGCGAAGGCTCCTTCCACACCACCTGGGCCGCCAACCAAACCGAATCCCCCGCCTAATCCCCCCCCCCCCGGCACCCTCCACCGTCGATCTAGGGCGTATCGCTGCGAGTTGATCTCCAAGTGCAGCCATACGCCCTAGATCGACGAGGGCAGACGCCGGAGGAGGGAGGGGGAGGGGCGGGGGCGGGGGGTCAGGTGGTGGTGGCGTGCATTTCCCAGACGAGGATCTCGGCCGGTTCGTCGGCGGTGACCCGTCGGCCGCCGGTCATGGTGAGCCGGGCCGCGTCGCCGGTGGCGAGCGGGCCGCTGCCTTCCAGGGTTACCGTGCCGTTGGGAACGTACAGGTGCACGAAGGGCGCGTCGGGGATGGTGACCTCGTCGCCGGGGTTGAGCCGGGCGGCGTGCAGGGTCGCGTACCGGTTACGGATCCGGATCGCGGACGCGCCGTCGTAGCGGTCCATCCCGGAGGCGATCGGCACCAGGCCGCCGCGGAGCAGTTCGTCCTCGATCTCCAGCTGCTCGTAACCGGGGTCGACGCCCTGCTCGTCGGGGAGCACCCACATCTGCACGAAGTGGACCGGGTCGGTGTGCGGCTCCTGATTGTCGAGGCGCCAGGCGTCGTTCTTCTCCGAGTGCAGGATGCCGGTGCCGGCGCTCATCCGCTGGGCCAGGCCCGGGTAGATCACCCCGGAGTGCCCGGTGGAGTCCTGGTGCACCAGGGAGCCGCGCAGCACCCAGGTGATGATCTCCATGTCCTGGTGCGGGTGGGTTTCGAAGCCGGCACCCGGACGCACCACGTCATCGTTGTTGACCAGCAGCAGACCGTGGTGGGTGTTGGCCGGGTCGTAGTGCCGGGAGAACGAGAACGAGTGCTTGGAGTCGAGCCAGGAGATCCGGGTGGCGAAGCGGTCCTCGGCGCGGCGTACGTCGACCGCGGGGGCGGGCGCGGTCACCAGGCACGCTGCCCGGCGTCGGGGGTCGACGGCGCCCAGGTCAGGGCCGGCTCGCCGGTGGCCAGTTCGGCGATCTCACCGGTACGAAGCTGCGGCGTGTGGCCGAACTCGGCGCAGTGCTGCTCGGCGATTTCGGCACAGATGTCGGCGACCTGCTCGCAGATCGGATCGCCAAGATCAGCCGCGCTCAACGCCATGATCATCTTGTACCGAAGATCCCGCATATCCACCCCAACCGCCCGTCATCCCGCCACCTCCGGACCCTACCCGCCCCCCTTCCACAGAACCCCAAAACCACCGCACCCCCGCTTCCACCACGGGGGCGGGGCGGTGTGGACACAGTCAGGCGCCGCCCGCACGGGTGCGGGCGGCGCCTGAGGGTCGGGGGTTAGAAGAACCGGCGACGCTTGGCCTTCTGCGGGCGGATCATGTCCGCGCCCCTGGTCAGCAAGCGGGTGGCCCCGGAGGGACCACGCCGGGACTCCAGCGTGTGGCTGAGCCGACGTGCACCGGCAGCCGCCAGTGGCACCGCTACCGCCATCACCGCCCACTGGGCAATGCGCTTCTGAATCATGTGGGTTCACCTCCGTCAGTGGCTTCTGACGTCTCTGATACCCAGAGTGACGCGAGCGTAAGCGCGTTGGCTCAGAGAACCGGGGCGACCGGGTTGGGCAGCGCGCCGCCGAAGCGCCGGTCCCGCTGCGCGTACAACTCGCACGCATACCAGAGGTGGCGGCGGTCGAAGTCGGGCCAGAGCGTGTCCAGGAAGACCAACTCGGCGTACGCGGCCTGCCAGAGCAGGAAGTTGGAGATCCGCTCCTCCCCGGAGGGGCGCAGGAACAGGTCCACCTCCGGGATCTCCGGGTGGTAGAGGTACTTCGCCACGGTCTTCTCATTGACCTTCGCCGGATCCAACCGGCCGGCCGCCACGTCGCGGGCGATGGCGGCGGCGGCGTCACCGATCTCGGCCTGCCCGCCGTAGTTGACGCAGAACTGCAGGGTCAACGTCGAGTTGTCGCCGGACATCTCCTCGGCGGTCTGCAACTCGGAGATGACGCTCTTCCACAACCGCCCGGGCCGACCCGACCAGACCACCCGGACGCCGAGGTCGACCAACTGGTCGCGGCGGCGACGGATCACGTCCCGGTTGAACCCCATCAGGAACCGGACCTCGTCGGGCGAGCGCCGCCAGTTCTCGGTGGAGAACGCGTACGCCGACAGGTACGGGATGCCCATCTCGATCGCACCCTCGATGGTGTCGAAGAGGCTGTGCTCCCCCGCCTCGTGACCCTTGGTGCGAGGCAGCCCGCGGTCCTTGGCCCAGCGACCGTTGCCGTCCATCACCACCGCCACGTGCCTGGGCACCGCCTCGGTGGGCAGCGCCGGCGGCCGGGCGCCGGACGGGTGTGGCGTCGGTGGCGTCGGCTCGCGCCGGCCGGCCTTCTTCGATCGGATCACTCGGTCACTCCCTGCTCGCGCCGTCCGCCCCGGCCTCGACGTCGCCATGTGGCCGGAGCACCACGGCCCCGGCGCCTTCCGGCGGCGAGGCCGCGCCGGCCGCCGAGGGACCCCGGTCGACCAGCGGCAGCGAGCGTAACGCGCGCTCCAGATGCCACTGCAGGTGAGCCGCGACCAGTCCACTGCACTCCCGGCGTACGCCGGATTCGGTGGCATCGGCGACCACCCAGTCGCCGGTGGTCAGCGCGGACATCAGGTCGATGGTGGCCGGCGCGGGATGGGCCGCGCCGGGCGGCCGACAATCCGGACAGACCGCGCCGCCGGCCGGCACGGAGAACGCACGGTGCCGGCCGGGCGTGCCGCAGACCGCGCAGGCGATCAGCGCCGGCGCCCAGCCCGCGAGGGACATCCCGCGCAGCAGGTACGCGTCGAGCACCAGGGTGGTGGCGTGTTCGCCCCGGGACAGCGCCTTCAGCGCGCCCACGGTGAGCTGGAACAGCCGCAGCGACGGCTCCCGTTCCACCGGGGTCAGCCGCTCGGCGGTCTCGGCGATCGCACTGGCCGCCGTGTAGCGCGGGTAGTCCCCCAGGAACCGCTTGCCGTGCAGGTCGATGGCCTCGACCTGGCTGACGGTGTGCAGGGAGCTGCCGTGGTTGCCCTTCGGGTCCCCGGCGAGCTGGAGGTCGACGTGGCCGAACGGCTCCAGCCGGGCGCCGAACTTACTGGTGGTGCGGCGGATCCCCCGGGCCACCGCGCGTAGCCGGCCGTGTCGGCGGGTGAGCAGGGTGATGATCCGGTCGGACTCGCCGAGCTTCTGCACACGCAGCACCACCGCGTCGTCGCGGTAGAGCTGTCGGCGATACCCGGCCATCGGGCCATTCTCCCTCGGGGTGTGAAATCAGGGTTGGTTCGGGGTGGATGCGCGGACGAACCCCGATGCGCCCGACTCGTCACCGGCCGTAGCGTGCTGGCCATGGCATTGCACCCCACCACTCACGCTTCCCGTCGTCGCGCCGCCGCGCCCGTCGCCCTGGGCCTAGCAACCACCCTCATCCTGCTCGCCGGGTGCGACAACCTGGCCATGCGCCGGCTCGACTACGACGACACCGAGGCCGTGAAGATCACCAGCATCAAGGTGCTGCCGGGTGCGGGGGACGTGATCGTCCGGGGCAGCGGCGCGGCCGGCGAGGCGCGCATCAAACGGGTGGTGCGCTACCAGGGCGGCGAACCCGACGCCCGGTACGAGATCAAGGGCAGTGAGCTGGTGCTGGACACCGACTGCGGCGACCGGTGCAGCATCTCCTACGAGGTGGCCGTGCCGGAGGGGGTGACACTCCAGGGCGAGTCCGGCTCCGGCGACGTCGAGCTGAGCCGGGTCGGCGCGGTGGAGCTGCGGCTGGGCTCCGGCGACGTACGGATCACCAACGCCTCCGGCGCGGTCGGTGTCGAGACCGGCTCCGGCAACATCGAGGTGAGCGAGGCCAGCGGAGCGGTCCGCCTGCGCGCCGGGTCCGGGGACATCACCGCACGCCGACTGGGCGGCGCGGTCGACGCCGAGGCCGGCTCGGGCAATGTCACCGTCGAACTGGAGAAGTCCGCCTCGGCCCGGGCACACGCCTCCAGCGGCGATGTCACGCTGCTCGTGCCGGCGGGCAGTTACCGGGTCCGGTCCAACACCGGCTCCGGCGACGCGCGGATCTCCGTCACCGACGACCCGTCCGCGACGCTGGTGCTCGACGGCTCGGCCGGCAGCGGCAACGTCACCATCAGCCAGCGCTGACGGTGCCCACCTCCTCGGGCATCCGTTGCCCCGGCACCACCGCCCGTCCGACAGCGACCCCGGTCGGCTCGCCCACCGGCTCCGTACCGGAACGGCCGGGCCGCTCGGTGTCGGACCGGCCGGCCTGCTCGGTGTCGGACCGGCCGGCCTGCTCGGTGTCGGACCGGCCGGCCTGCTCGGTGGACCGCACCGGGCCGCCGGGGATCAACTCCGGAGGGCGGCGGGCGGCGACGTCCTCGACCCAGCCGACGGCCAGGGTGACCAGCCCGACCAGTGCGAAGACCAGCAACACCCGGATGGCCAGGCCCACCGGGTCCTGGTGGGACCAACCCACCACGTCGACCAGCGGAGTGAGCGCCACCACGAACGGCATGTGCCAGAGGTAGACGGTGAGCGCCCGCCGGTTGACCACGGTCACCGCCCGGTCAGCCAACCTGCTGCGGCCCAGCCAGGCCAGCCCGGACGGCGCCCGACCGAGCACGATCAGGATGAACGCGGCCGACCAGAGGGCGTTGCCCAGGTGGTTGTCGTTCAGGTCGTACCCGCGCGGGCCGGGATGCCCGACGATCCAGGCGCCGCCGCCCACCGCGAGTGCGAGCGCCAACGGGTACAGCACTCGGCCGGAGAGTCGACGCAGCATCCCTGAGTGATGGGCGAAGCCGAGCGTCCACGCTCCGAAGTAGAGCCCGAACTCGCGCAGCACCGGCGGGGGTGCCTGGTAGATCCCCACCTCGATCGCCACCAGCAGCAGGTACGGGGCGAGCAGAGTGGGTAGCGGGGCACGCCGGAACAGCCAGAACGCGACCGGTGAGGCGAGCACGAACCACAGGTAGTCGCGCAGGTACCAGATGATGCTCAGCGCCAGCGCACCCCAGTAGTTGGCCGGCGGGTCGGCTATCGGGAACAACCACAGCAGCAACCGGGGGGTCACCGGCAGCCCGGAGAAAAGCATGGCCGGCACGAAGACCACCGCGAGCACCCACAACGACGGCAACAGCCGACGCAGCCGACGCCCGACCGCCGCCGGCCCGGAGCGGGTCAGTGACGCGGCCATCAGCGAACCGGCCAGCGCGAACATCACCGACATGGCAGGGAAGACGAGGGTGAGGGTCGCCCACCCGGTGACGTGGTAGACGACCACTCGGACGATGGCCAGGAAACGGAGCAGATCGAGATACCTGTTGCGCATCAGCCTGCATCTGGGTTGGGGACGCTTGGCGTACCTCCCCTACCCTGCGCGGTGCCCGCGCCAAACGGCTGCGGCCCCGACCAAACGTGAAGCACCCCATCCGCCCGACCGAAGACGATCATGCCGCCGGTCGGGCAAACGCCTCGACGGGGTAGGTCAGAAGCCGAGCTTGCGCAACTGCTTCGGGTCGCGCTGCCAGTCCTTCGCGACCCGCACGTGCAGGTCGAGATAGACCCGGCTGCCGAGCAACTCCTCGATCTGCCGGCGGGCGTTGGTGCCGACCTCCTTGAGCCGACTCGCCTTGTGACCGAGCACGATCGCCTTCTGGCTGGGCCGTTCCACGTACAGGTCGGCGTAGATCTTCATGACCTGACCCTCGGGGATCATCTCCTCCACGATCACCGCGATGGAGTGCGGCAGCTCGTCACGGACCCCCTCCAGGGCGGCCTCCCGGATCAGCTCCGCGACCATCACCTGCTCGGGATCGTCGGTCAGCATGTCGTCCGGGTAGAGCTGCGGCGACGGCGGCAGGTAGCTGGTCATCACGTCGACCAGCGTGTCCACCTGATGCCCGGAAACCGCGCTCACCGGCACGATCTCGGCGAACTCGCCCATCTTGCTTACCGCGAGCAACTGCTCCGCCAGGCGACGCTTGTCCACCAGGTCGGTCTTGGTGACAACTGCCAGCACGGTGGCCTTCAACTCGGCCAACTCGCCGCTGATGAACCGGTCACCGCGCCCGACCGGCTCGTCCGCCGGGATGCAGAGGCCGATCACGTCGACCTCCGTCCAGGTGGACCGGACCAGGTCGTTGAGGCGCTCACCGAGCAGCGTACGAGGGCGGTGCAGGCCCGGTGTGTCGACCAGGACCAGCTGCGACTCCGGCCGGTGCAGCACGGCCCGGATGACGTGCCGGGTGGTCTGCGGCTTGTTCGAGGTGATCGCGATCTTGGTGCCGACGATGGCATTGGTCAGCGTCGACTTGCCGGCGTTGGGTCGGCCGACGAAACAGCCGAACCCGGCCCGGTACGGCCGAGCCTCCGGGTCCTGCACGGGGCTCACTGAGTCACCGTGCCGAGGACCGTGCCGTCCGGAGCGGCCACGTGGATCGGCGCGTCCACCGCGAGGTCACGCACCGCCGCGTGCCCGGCGCCATCCAGCGTCGACGCCTCGGTCACCACCACCGCGGCCTCCAGCCGGCTCGCCCCGGCCGCCACGGCCGATGCGACCGCCAACTGCAACGCGGTGAGGGTCAGCGAGGGCAACGCGACACTGGCCGCCGCGTACGTCCGGCCGTCCTGGTCCCGGACCGCGGCGCCCTCCACGGCGCCGACCCGTCCACGGGCTCCCCGGGCCAGGACGACGAGCTTGCCGTCCTCGGCGCTCAGCGGGGCCGACGCGGTGGGGGCGGTCGGGGCGGCAGGCGCGGCGGGTGTGTCAGGCATCGGCGGATTGCCTCTCGTCGTCTCGATAGTTGTCGGTGTCGTCCCCGGGGCCAGCGTGCTCGCCACGCCCCGCGGTGTCCTGCTCATGGCCCGACTCCACCCGGCTGACCAGGACGGTGTCGATCCGGTTGCGCCGGCCGGTGGTGCCCTCGGCGATCAGCCGGAGGCCGGCGACCTCGGCTTCCGCACCGGGGATCGGCACCCGCCCCAGCGACTGGGCGAGCAGGCCACCGACCGTTTCCACCTCGTCGGTGGGGAGATCGGTGTCGAACATCTCGCCCAGGTTCTCCACCGGCAGGCGGGCGGTCACCCGCACCGAGGAGTCCCCCAGACGTTCGACGGGCGGGCGCTCGACATCGTACTCGTCGGTGATCTCACCGACGATTTCCTCCAGGATGTCCTCGATGGTGACCAGACCGCCGGTGCCGCCGTACTCGTCGACCACGATGACCAGGTGGTTGCGGGCCGCCTGCATCTCCGACAGCAGGTCGTCGACCGGCTTGGACTCCGGTACGAAAGTCGCCGGGCGCATCAGCTCGGCCACCGGCACCTGCTCGGCCTCCGGGTCACCGCCGCGGGAACGCCGGATCAGGTCCTTGAGGTAGAGCACACCCAGCACGTCGTCGACACTCTCGCCGATCACCGGAATGCGGGAGAAACCGGAACGCAGGAAGAGCACCAGCGCCTGCGCGAGCGTCTTGCCCTCCTCGATCCACACCATCTCCGTACGAGGCACCATCACCTCACGGGCGATGGTGTCGCCGAGCGCGAAGACCGAGTGGATCATTTGGCGCTCGCCGTGCTCGACCACGCCGCGCTGCTCGGCCAGGTCGACCAGCTCACGCAACTCCACCTGGGTGGCGAACGGGCCCTCCCGGAAGCCACGCCCCGGGGTGACCGCGTTGCCGATCAGGATCAGCAGCGACGCGAGCGGGTTGAGCGCCCGGCCCAGCCAGCGGACCAGCGGCGCCACGGCCCGACCCACGGCGTACGCGTGCTGCCGGCCGATGGTGCGCGGCGCGACGCCGACCACCACGAAGCTGACCACGGTCATCGCACCGGCGGTCACCAGCGCGGCTCGCCAGCCGGCGCCGAAGCTGTCCACCGCGACGAGCGCCACCAGCGTGGTGGCGGTCAGCTCGGCGAGCAGCCGCAACAAAAGGAGAAGGTTGAGGTGCCGGACGACGTCGCCGGCGACGACCTGGAGGGTACGGGCGCCCCGCACACCGTCGCGGGCCAGCTCGGCGGCCCGGGCCGGCGAGACCGCGGCGAGCGCCGCCTCGGTCATCGCGATCAGACCGGCCAACACCACCAGGCCGGCCGCGAAGACGATCAGCTGCAGGTCGGGAAGGCCGGCGGTGGCACCGGCCGCGAGTAACGGAGGAGTGGACATCACTGGGTGCGGGTCGACCGCCAGCTCGCCAGCAGTCGGGCCTGGAGCGCGAACATCTCCCGCTCCTCCTCCGGCTCGGCGTGGTCATAGCCCAGCAGGTGCAGCACACCGTGCACGGTGAGCAGGTGCAGCTCGTCGGCCGGTGCGTGCCCGGCGGTCGCCGCCTGCTTGGCCGCGACCTCGGGGCAGAGCACGATGTCGCCGAGCAGGGCCGGCTCGCCACCGGCCGGTGCGGACTCGCCCGGGCCGTGGTCGACGCTGCCCTCATCCATGGGGAAGGCGAGCACGTCGGTCGGGCCGTCGCCACCCATCCAGCGGTGGTTCAGCTCGGTCATGTAGTCGATGTCGACCAGCAACACGGACAACTCGGCGAGGGGGTTGACCCCCATCTCGTCGAGGGCGTGCCGGGCGACGGCGAGCACGGCGTCGGTGTCAACCTCGACACCGGACTCGTTGGCGATCTCGATGGACAACTGCTTTCCTCTGCTTTAGCGGCGGCGGCCGGCTCGGCCGCCCTGGGCGGGTCGCCCCGGCACGGCGTGAACGCCCTGCGCCTGCTGGTTTTCCCGCTCGGCGTCCCAGCGGGCGTACGCGTCGACGATCTCCCCGACCAACTGGTGGCGGACCACGTCGGTGCTGGACAACTGGGAGAAGTGCACGTCCTCGACGTTCTCCAGGATCTCCCGGACAACCTTCAGGCCGCTGCTCGTCCCGCCGGGAAGGTCCACCTGGGTGATGTCACCGGTCACGACGATCTTGGAGTTGAAGCCGAGCCGGGTGAGGAACATCTTCATCTGCTCGGGCGTCGTGTTCTGCGCCTCGTCCAGGATGATGAACGCATCGCTAAGGGTCCTACCACGCATGTACGCGAGTGGCGCGACCTCGATCGTCCCCTGGGCCATCAGCTTCGGGATCGTCTCCGGATCGAGCATCTCGTGCAGCGCGTCGTAGAGCGGGCGCAGGTACGGGTCGATCTTGTCGTTGAGCGTGCCGGGCAGGAAGCCCAGTCGCTCACCCGCCTCCACCGCCGGCCGGGTCAGGATGATCCGGTTGACCTGCTTGGCCTGCAACGCCTGGACGGCCTTCGCCATGGCCAGGTAGGTCTTTCCGGTGCCGGCCGGGCCGATGCCGAAGACGATGGTGTGCGTGTCGATCGCGTCGACGTACCGCTTCTGCCCCAGGGTCTTGGGACGGATGGTACGGCCGCGACGGGAGAGGATGTTGAGGGTCAGAACCTCGGCGGGCCGCTCGGCACTGCCCTGCTCGAGCATGCCGACGGTACGCCGGACGGCGTCACTGGTCAGGGTCTCGCCTTTCTCGATGAGTTCGAGCAGCTCACTGAAGACCCGCTCGGCGAGGGCGTTGTCCGCGGGGTCGCCGGTGATGGTGATCTCGTTGCCGCGGACGTGCACGTCACTGCTGACCGAGCGTTCGACGAGTCGTAGGATCTCGTCGCCTGCGCCGAGGAGATTGACCATGATCTTCGAGTCGGGCACGGTGATCCTGGTCTGCACCCGGGGCGGGCCGGGAGGTGGGGTGCCGGTCATAGGTTGGGCCGAAGGGCCCTGCGCCACCTGCTCTCGATCTCGGCGCCGGCCTGCTGGCACGGCGTGCGGACGTTACACCCATCGTATCGGTTCAACGCAGGCCGCATCGCGCCCATTTCCGCTGGCCGCGATCAACGCCCGGCCCGGAAGTCGTACCGGTCGAAGGTCTCCTGCTGGCGGGTGAACCGGTACGTCGCCCAGTGCATCCGAACCACCGCGCCGGCCCCGTCCCGGGTCAGCCGCAGCAGCTCACCGGCCTCCCGACCGGAGACCGTGCGGAACACGTCTGGCTGGTCAGTCAGTGGGGTGAAGATCGCCGGGGGGCGTCCTGCCGGGTCGCCGGCCCCGCGCGCCCGCAGGGCGCCGTCGTGCCAGGAGAAGACGTACTCGAAGCCTTCGCCCCACCAGCGACCGAGCACGCCCCGCAGGGCCGCCGGTGCGGGTGCGCCGGGCTGCCATGGCTCGATCTCGGCCGGGTCGTGCTCGACCGCTGCGGCGAGCAGTCTGTGCGGCAGGTCGAACAGTTCGGCCGCCGTGCCGGACGAGCCGAGCACCGCAGCGCCCATCGCGCCGGCCGTTCCGTCGCCGCCCCGCCGGCCGTACACCGCCGCGAGGAAACCGGGCATCGCCCCGTCGTGCCCCACGTGCACCACCCGCTCCCCCTGCGGGACCAGGATCAGCCCGAGCCCGAAGCCCGCGCCCCACAGCGTCTCGTCGGTGGTGGTCACCGGCCAGCGCATCTCGTCCAGGGTGGCGGGGGCGAGCACCGCGCCGGACGGGTCCAGCGCCGCCGGATCGGCCAGGAACGCGGCCCAGCGGGCCATGTCGGTCGCGGTGCTCCAGAGCTGGGCGGCCGGTCCGACCGCACCGAAGTCGGTCGGCGGCTCCGGGTGCGCCTCGTCGGAGTACGCGTCGACCAGGAACCCGGTGGCCGCCGTCGACCGAGGCGTCACGGTGGTGTCAGTCAGCCCCAGCGGCGTCAGGATCCGCTCGGTGAGCGCCTGCGCCCAACTCTCGCCGCGTAGCCGGGCGACCAGTTGGCCGAGCACGGCCAGTCCCAGGTTGGAGTAGTGGAACCGGCGGGCGGTCGGCAGCACCCGCTCAGCCCGGTCCAGTTCCGCGAGCAACTGGTCGGTGTCCGGGGCGCGCAGGCTGTCCCAGACGTCGCCGAACGGCTCGCGTTGCAGGCCACCGGTGTGCGACAGCAACCGGCGGATAATCAGCTCGCCGTGCGCCGGAAGGTCCAGGTGCCGGCCCACCGGGTCGTCCAGGTCCAACAGCCCGTCGTCGCGGCACTGCAGGACCAGCACCGCGGTGAAGGTCTTGGTGACCGAGCCGATCCGGAACTGGGTGCCCGGCTCCAGGGAGCTGTCGGTGCCGGTCGCACCGACGGTGCAACTCCAGAGCGGCCGGTCGGCTCGGTGCAGCGCCGCCGACACCGCAGGCACCCGGGCGTCGGCCTGCACCCGCCGAACCAACCGGCCCAACCGCTCGTCCACGCGGGCGTCGGGCGTCGGACCTGCGTTCACGCCAGGTTCCGGGCGAGCATCGGGCCGAGCGGCGCGCCACCGAGCAGGTGCGCGTGCACGTGGAACACCTCTTGCCCGCCGTACGCGCCGGTGTTGAACATCAGCCGGAAACCGTCGCCGAGCAGGCCCTCGTCCTCGGCGACCGCGGCGGACGTCGCCAACACATCCGCAGCCAGCGCCGGGTCACCCTGGACGAGCGTGGCCACATCGGCGTAGTGCTCCTTCGGAATGACCAGCACGTGCACCGGCGCCTTCGGATCGATGTCGCGGAAGGCGAGCGTGGTGTCGGTCTCCCGAACCACGGTGGCCGGGATCTCCCCGGCGACGATGCGGCAGAACAGGCAGTCGGATCCCATCGGGGCAGTGTAAGGACTAACGGGCCGGGGGCGCTCCGGCGCAGCGCGCCCCCGGCCCGTTCGCAGTGCCGCCGGCTGGGGCAGGATGGCCGGCATGACGGATCGGGCGGTACTCGTGACCGGGGCCTCGCGCGGAATCGGCCGGGCGGTGGCGACGGCGTTCGCGGCCAGCGGTGACCGGGTGGCAATCCACCACCGAGACTCCGCGGACGCGGCCGAGGAGCTGCGCGCGCAACTGCCCGGCGCCGGGCACGTGGTGGTCCGCGCCGACCTCACCGATCCGGACGCGGTCCGGGCCATGGTGGACCGGGCCGCCGAGCTGCTCGGCGGGCTCGACGTGCTGGTCAACAACGCCGGGGTGTACGGCGACCGGGACGACCCGCACCCGATCTTCGGCGCCTCCTACGAGCAGTGGCAGAAGCGCTGGCGGCAGGTGCTGGAGACCAACCTGACCGGCGCCGGCAACGTCACCTGGTGCGCTGCCCAGCACATGCGGGAACGCGGCGGGCGGATCGTCAACGTCTCGTCCCGCGGCGCGTTCCGGGGCGAGCCGGACCAGCCGGCGTACGGTGCCAGCAAGGCGGGGCTGAACGCACTGGGCCAGTCCCTCGCCGTGGCGCTCGCGCCGTACGGCATCGCGATCGCCACCGTCGCGCCGGGCTTCGTGGCGACCGACATGATCACCGAGCACCTGCGCGGCGAGCAGGGCGCGGCGATTCGGGCGCAGAGCCCGTTCGACCGGGTGGCCCGGCCGGAGGAGATCGCCGCCGCCATCCACTGGCTGGCCTCGCCACAGGCCGAATGGGCCTCCGGTGCCATCGTCGACCTCAACGGCGCCTCCTACCTGCGCAGCTGACGCCCCCTCCCCGTCGCTGAATTCCCCGTCGATCTAGGGCATAGCGTCGTTCCAAGAGATCCACTAGCAACGATATGCCCTAGATCGACGGGGACGGGCGGCGGGGACGGGCGGCGGGGACGGGCGGGGGGCAGCGGGGGCGGGTTACCAGCGGCTGAGGCGGGTGGCTAGCACGCTGAGCGCCGCCACGCCGGCGGTGGAGGTGCGCAGCACGGCCGGGCCGAGCCGGACCGGTCGCCCGCCGGCCTCCCGGAAGGCGGTCAGCTCGGCCGGGTCGATGCCACCCTCGGGGCCGACCACCAGGACGATCTCACCGGCGGACGGCAGCTCGGCGGTTGTCAGCCGTTCGTCGGCCTCCTCGTGCAGCACGAACCCGGCGGCGGCACCAGCGATCCGGCGGGCCACCGTGGCGGTGGACTCGTCCGGCGCACCGGCCACCACCGGCAGCCAGGGACGGCGAGCCTGCTTGGCGGCCTCACGGGCGGTGGCCACCCACTTCTCCCGGGCGCGTACGCCCCGGTCGCCCCGCCACTGGGTCACCGAGCGGGCGGCCGCCCAGGGCACGATCTCGTCGACCCCGACCTCGGTCATCGCCTGCACGGCCAGTTCGCCCCGGTCGCCCTTGGCGATGCCCTGCACGGTCACCAGACGGGGTACGGGTGCGTCCGCGTACCCCCGGGTGGTGATGGTCAGGTCCAGGCTGCCCCGGCCGACGGCGGTGACCACGGCGGCGGCCGTGCCGCCCCGGCCGTCGGCGAGCAGCAGCTCCTCGCCGACCCGCAGCCGCTGCACGGTTGCCGCGTGGTGCCCCTCCGGGCCGTCCAGGGTCAGCGCGTCGCTGGTGGGCAGCGCCTCGACCAGGAACAGCGGCGCCGACACCTCAGGCGTGCCCGTTGAACGCGTCGCGCATCCGGGAGAAGAAGCCGCCCTGCTTGGACAGCTCGGCGACCTCTTCACCGCGGGTCTTGGCGAAGTCCCGCAGCATCTTCTCCTGGTCCGGGTCGAGCTTGGTCGGCGTCCGCACGTCCAGGTGCACGTAGAGGTCACCCCGGCCGGTGCCGCGCAGGTGCGGCACGCCCCGGGCGCGCAGTCGCAGCGTGCTGGCCGGCTGGGTGCCGGCCTTGACGTCGAGCGTCTCCTCGCTGTCCAGGGTCTTGATGGTCAGCCGGGTGCCGAGCGCCGCCGCGGTCATCGGAACGGTGACGCGGCAGTGCAGGTCGTCGCCCTTGCGGGAGTACACGTCGTGCGGCCGCTCGTGGATCTCCACGTAGAGGTCGCCGGCGGTGCCGCCACCCGGGCCCACCTCGCCCTGCTGGGCCAGCCGGATCCGCATGCCGTCCTCGACGCCGGCCGGGATCTTGACGGTCAGTGAGCGGCGGGTGCGCACCCGGCCGTCCCCGGCGCAGGTGGGGCAGGGGTGCGGGATGGTGGTGCCGTAGCCCTGGCACACGGTGCACGGCCGGGCGGAGACCACCTGGCCGAGGAAGGTGCGCTGCACCGATTGCACCTCGCCCCGACCGGCGCACGCCTCGCAGGTCGCCAGGTGGGTGCCGGCGGCCGTGCCGGCGCCGGAACAGGTGGTGCAGAGCACCGCGGTGTCGACGGTGATCGGCGCTTCGACGCCGAACGCCGTCTCGTGCAGGTCGAGCTCAAGCCGCAGGATCGCGTCCGCGCCCGGACGGGTGCGCGGACGGGGCCACGGGCGCCGCCCGCCGCGCCTCCGAAGAACGCGTCCATGATGTCCTGGAAACCGACGAACGGACCGGCTCCGCCGGGGCCGCCCGGGCCGCCGGCACCGCCGCCACCGGGTGCGAGCGGGTCGCCACCCAGGTCGACGATCTGCCGCTTCCGGTCGTCCGAGAGGACCTCGTACGCGGCGTTGATGTCCTTGAACTTCTCCTGAGCCTCCGGGTCCGGATTGACGTCCGGATGGAACTGGCGCGCCAGCTTGCGGTAGGCGCGCTTGATCTCGTCATCGGAGGCTTCTCGGCTCACACCGAGAATGCCGTAGTAGTCCCTGGCCACTGCGTTCCGTGTCCTCATGTTCGTCTCGCGTTGCGCCGATCCGGCGGCAGCAGCCGGCCGTCGGCCCTGACTGATCAGTTCTGGGCCAGCAACTCGCCCACGTAGCGTGCCACGGCGCGCACCGTGGCGATGGTGCCGGGGTAGTCCATCCGGGTGGGCCCCAGCACCCCCAGGCCGCCGACGATGGTGGCGCCCGGGCCGTACCCGGTGCTGACCACGGAGGCGGCCCGCAGGTTGTCGAACTCGTTCTCGTCGCCGATCAGCACCCGGGTCGTGCTCGGCTCGGTCTCGCCGATGAGCTTGAGGAGCACGACCTCCTCCTCCAGCGCCTCGAGGATCGGCCGCAGGGAGCCTTGGAAGTCGAGCAGGCCACCTCGGGTGAGGTTGGCGGTGCCGGCCAGCGCGATGCGCTCCTCGTGCCGCTCGACGAGCGTCTCCAGGAGCACCGTGGCGAGTGTGGTCATCGCCGGACGCAGCTCGGCGGCTGCCTCCTCGACCAGCGCCTGCACCAACGGCGGCGTATCGGACAGCCGGGCGCCGGCGAGCTTTTCGTTGACCAGCCGACGCAGGTCGGTGACGTCGTCGACGGGCACCGGCCCGGGCAGCTCCACCAGCCGCTGCTCCACGCGCCCGGTGTCAGCGATCATGACGAGCATCAGCCGGGTGGTGGAGATCGGCACCAGCTCCAGGTGACGCACCGAGGAGCGGGCCAGGCTCGGGTACTGCACGACGGCCACCTGCCGGGTCAGCTGAGCGAGCAGGCGTACGGTGCGGTGCACGACGTCGTCGAGGTCGACCGCGCCGACCAGGAAACGCTCGATGGCCCGGCGCTCGGCCGGGCTGAGCGGCTTGACCCGGGACAACCGGTCGACGAAGAGCCGGTAGCCACGGTCGGTGGGCACCCGGCCGGCACTGGTGTGCGGCTGCCGGATGTAGCCCTCCTCCTCCAGCACGGCCATGTCGTTGCGGACCGTGGCCGGGGAGACCCCGAGTTGGTGCCGCTCGACCAGCGCCTTGCTGCCGACCGGCTCCTGGGTGGAGACGTAGTCCTCGACGATCGCGCGGAGCACGGCGAGTTTCCGGTCGTCGAGACCCATCCTCCGCACCTCCTGTCGCACGTCGGCTGCCGGCGCCGTGGGCCGGCCGGGCCGTCCTGGCACTCGACTGTAGCGAGTGCCAGTCTACGTCGGCGCACCCGCCAGCGCGATGATCAACGGTGGCTCGTCGGTGCGGCCCCCGCCACCCGGCTGGGCCGATCGGCCCACACTGCCGGTCGGTGTCGCTCTGGTGCGGCGTTGCCACTGGCCCCTACCGTGACACCCATGACTGAACCTCCTCGCCCTCCCGGAGCGGGTGACCCCGGCAACTACCCGCCGGAGCCGACCTCTCCGGGCCCGTTCCCTTCGGCCGAGCCACCCACCGCACCACTGTCCGGGGCACCCGGCCCGGGCGGCTATCCCCCGGCCGGTGGCTATCCGCCGCCCACCGGTGACCAACCGCCGTCAGGTGGCTACCCTCCGGCGGGTGGCTATCCCCCGGCCGGGGGCTATCCGCCGCCCGGGGGCTATCCGCCGCCCGGGGGCTACCCCCCGGCTGGCGGCTATCCGACCGGTGGCGCCTACGGCGGCCCCGGCGGCGGCTACGCCAACAACGAGGACAAGACCTGGGCACTGGTCGCCCACTTCGGCGGCGCCCTCGGCGCGCTGATCAGCTTTGGTCCTCTGGGCTTCGTCGCCCCGCTCATCGCCTACCTGGCCCGCGGCAACCAGTCGCCGGCCGTCCGGGCGCACGCCCTGGCCGCCCTGAACTTCCAGATCCTCTGGTCGATCATCGCGTTCGTGCTGCTCTTCGTGAGCTGGTGCCTGCTCTTCCTGCCCAGCATCGCCGTTGTGGTGATCCAGATCCTGTTCGGGATCATCGCGGGCATGAAGGCCAACGAGGGTGCCCCCTACCGCTACCCCATGTCGGCCAGCTTCATCAAGTGAGCCAGCCGGCCGCTCCCCCGGCCGGCCCGTCGCACCCGCTGCCCCGTTCCGGGGCAGCGGGCCCGCTCAGGGCAGCAGGTCGCGGACGACCGCGTCGGCGAGCAGCCGCCCGCGCAGGGTCAGCACCGCCCGGCCGGCCGCGTACGCCTCGGCGTCCAGCAGGCCGTCGGCCAGCGCCCGCTCGGCACCGACCCGGCCGGTGGCGTCGAGCACCGCCAACGGCAGGCCGCTCGCGAGCCGCAGCCGCAGCATCACGTCCTCCATGTGCCCCTCGTCGACCGTGAGCACCTCCCGGGCCAGGCCGGGAGACGCGCCCGCGGCCAGCCGCTGGGCGTACGCCGAGGGGTGTTTGACGTTCCACCAGCGGACCCCGCCGACGTGGCTGTGCGCCCCCGGCCCCAGCCCCCACCAGTCCGCGCCGGTCCAGTAGAGCAGGTTGTGCCGGCACCGGGCCTCGTCGGTGCGAGCCCAGTTGGAGACCTCGTACCAGGACAGGCCGGCCGCGTCGAGGGCGGCCTCGGCGGCCAGGTAGCGGTCCGCTGCCACGTCATCACTGGGGTACGCCAGCTCGCCGCGCCGCATCCGGGCGGCCAACCGGGTGCCGTCCTCGACGATCAGGGCGTACGCGCTGACGTGGTCCACCCCAGCGGCGACGACCTGGTCCAGCGAAGCGGCGAAGTCCTCGGCCCGCTCCCCCGGTGTCCCGTAGATGAGGTCCAGGTTGATGTGCTCGAAGCCGGCGTCCCGCGCCTCCAGTGCGGCGGCGGTGGCTCGTCCGGCGCTGTGCTTGCGGTCCAGGATCGCCAACACCCCCGGGGAGGCGGACTGCATGCCGAGCGAGATCCGGGTGTAGCCGGCGGCCCGCAGCCGTTTCAACGATTCCGGGGTGACCGATTCCGGGTTGGCCTCGGTGGTCACCTCGGCGTCGGCGGCCAGCCCCCAGGTGCGGTCGATGCCGTCGAGGATGCGGGCCAGGTCGTCGGCGGGGAGCAACGTGGGCGTGCCGCCGCCGACGAACACGGTGTCGACCTGGGGCGGCGGGCTGTCGCCGAGCACCCGGGACGCGAGTGCAAGCTCGGCGAGGACGGTGTCGGCGTACCCCTCGCGGCTGGCGCCGCCGCCCAACTCGGCCGCCGTGTAGGTGTTGAAGTCGCAGTAGCCGCAGCGGCTGGCGCAGAACGGGACGTGCACGTACACGCCGAAGCCGCGCGCGCCGACCGCCGCGGTGGCGGTAGCGGGCAGCGATCCGTCGACGGGGACGGTCTCACCATCTGGAAGGACGCCGGGCATGGCCACTAGTGTGCCCGGCATGACCTCTCCCGACGTCCTCGTGCGGGTCGCCACGGCCCGCGGGGTGACCACCCTCACCCTGGACAGCCCACACAACCGCAACGCGCTCTCCACCGGTCTGATGACCCAACTGCTGGCCGGGCTGGCCGACGCGGTCGCCGACGAGGCGGTCCGAGTGATCGTGCTCGACCACACCGGCCCGGTCTTCTGCTCGGGTGCGGACCTCAAAGAGACCGCCATGGCGTACGCCAGCGGGACGGTGCCGGCCGGGATGCTGGGCGACGTGCTCGCCGCGCTCTGGGACTGCCCGAAGCCGGTGCTGGCCCGGGTGGCCGGGCCGGCGCGGGCCGGTGGGCTGGGTCTGATCGCCGCCGCCGACCTGGCGGTCTGCGCCGATCAGGCGACGTTCGCGTTCACCGAGGTGCGGATCGGGGTGATCCCGGCGGTGATCTCGGCGACGGTGCTGCCCCGCCTGCACCCCCGCGCCGCCGCCGAGCTGTACCTCACCGGGAACACCTTCGATGGGCGGCGGGCCGCCGAGATCGGCCTGGTCACCGCCGCCGTGCCGGCGGACGAGCTGGACGCGGCGGTGCAGCGGTACTGCGACTCACTGGTGCGGGGCGGGCCCGGCGCGTTGGCCGGCGCGAAGGAGTTGCTGCGCCGGCCGGGCACCGCCGAGCTGCGGGACGACCTGGCTCGGCTGTCCGCCCTCTCGACCGGCTACTTCCTGTCCGACGAGGGGCGCGAAGGGGTCATGGCGTTCCGGGAGAAGAGATTGGCTCAATGGGTGCCCGCTCTGGACGGCGGTTCCAGCGACCAGGCCGGCTAGGCACGGGCCACCGGATTGAAACGGGTGACCGCCGGGACGCCGCCTCGGGCGACAAGGCGACACGGCAGGTGAGATCACGACCAGAGCGGGAACGTCGCCAACCGGTACGCGACAGCGGAGCCGACCCCGAACCGGCCAAGCCGGACCCGAATCACTCGGACGACTCGGAGAGGGCCAGCGGGGACGTACGCTTGTCGGACTGTCGATCTGGGGGTGTGAGTGCGAACTCGGGCAGCCGTGGCGGGTGGAGTCGTGCTCATCCTCGTCGCCGTGATCGCGATCTGGCTCGTCGTACGGCAGGTCGGTGACCGCCTCCAGTTGCCGCTGGCAGCCCGGAAGTGCACCGTGCAGGCCGACGGCCGGGTCGCGCTGGACGCCGACCAGATGGCCAACGCGGCAACGATCGCGGCGATCGGCGCGAAGCGCGGAATGCCCGAGCGGGCCGTGGTGGTCGCACTGGCCACCGCGTACCAGGAGTCCGGGCTGCGCAACCTCTCCGACGGCGACCGCGACTCGGTCGGCCTGTTCCAGCAGCGACCGAGCCAGGGCTGGGGCACTCCGGCGCAGATCCGTGACCCGCGCTACGCCTCCAACCGGTTCTACGCGGCGCTCAAGAAGGTGCGCGGCTGGGAGAAGATGCGCGTCACCGACGCCGCCCAGCGGGTGCAGCGCTCGGCCTTCCCCGAGGCCTACCAGAAGTGGGCCGACGACTCCGAGGTGCTCAGCCGGGCCCTGCTCGGCGACGCCACCGGCGCGGTCGCCTGCACGGTGGGGCGTACCCCGGTGATGCACGGAGCGGCGGCGGCCGCGCAGCTGACCCGCAACCTGGTGTTGGACTGGGGGTTGACGGGCACCGACCCGACGGACCCCAACGGGCTGGCGGTGACTCCGGGCGACCAGCGCGACGGCTGGCGGTACGCGCACTGGCTGGTGTCACACGCCCAGGACCATGGGGTGAAGCGCGTCAGCTTCGGCGACCTGGAGTGGACCGCCCGGGACGGCACCTGGGAGCGGGTCGCCGGCCAGCAGAGCGCCGCCGGCCAGGTGGTGGCCGAGGTGTTCAACGAGGGTTGACCGACCCGGATCTCTTAACCGGCAGTAAACGCACAATCGGACAAAGTTCCGCAAAGACCCCTATTGATCACGGAAATCTCACTCTACGCATCTCCCTCGCTGCACCGGGTCCCACTGGGGTCAGCTCGCGCGACACGCCTTCCCCGATGCCACGGCCACCGCGTTACGATCGGCGGCCTGTGCCAGAAAAGGTTTCACCTCATGGGGAGGGGTACGACGCGGTGTTCGATTACGGCGACCGGACCGGTTACGAACCGATCAGCGACACTGACCGCAAGGAGTTCCACGAGCAGGGCTTCCTCCTGCTGCGCAACGTCCTGACGGAGGACCACCGGGCGGCGCTGGAGGCGGCGGTCGACCGCGTCTACGCGGAGGAGCAGGCAAAGGGCACCACCAAGAAGGACGGCACCCTGCACCTGCTGGGCTTCCTGGAGCGCGACGAGCTCTTCGGCGAGCTACTGACCCACCCGATCGCCTTCCCGTACATGTGGGGGCTGGCCGGCTGGAACATCTACACCCACCACAACCACCTGGACGTCACCCCGCCGGCCGCCGAGCCGGAGAAGCCGTACTGGGGTTGGCACCAGGACGGGTACCGGCAGAACTCCGACCCGGAGACGATGGACCCGAACCTGCCCCGGCCGATGTTCTCGCTGAAGGTCGCGTACGTCCTGTCGGACCTCTCCGAGACCGGCCGCGGCGCCACCAAGGTCATCCCGGGCAGCCACCTGAAGAACTCGCTGCCCCGGCCGGCGGACCTCACCGTGCAGAACCCCGACCCGGAGGGCACGGTGGAGATCACCGCCAACCCGGGCGACGCCTTCATCTTCGACCGCCGGCAGTGGCACTCGCGGTCGACGAACCTGTCGACCATCACCCGCAAGATGCTCTTCGTCGGCTACACCTACCGGTGGATCCGTCCGCTGGACGAGCTGCACCCCGACGTGGACGGCGAGTGGTACCGCAACCGCACCCCGGTGCAGCGCCAGCTGATCGGTGAGGGCACCCACACCGCCAACTACTGGGGCATCAACTGGGACGGGTACGTCGACGACGAGATCCCGCTGCGCAAGGAGCTCAAGGAGCGCGGCCTGCTCGACCGCAACATCCCCTGGCTCCGCTGACCTTCCGCCGATGAGAACGCCCCCTGTCGTGTCGACAGGGGGCGTTCTCATCTGAGCTCCGGCCCCACGGGTCAGCCGCGGGAGGCGAGGCGGCGGCGTGCCTTCTCCCGGATCGGTTCCGGCAGGCCCTCCGCCTCCAGCAGCCGGGGCAGCAGCTCCGGCTCCAGGCTGGTCGCCCGGAACACCTCGCCGATGGTCACTCCGTGCGCGGGCCGCTCCACCACCTCGACCGGGTCACCCGGGCCGACCTCGCCCTCCCGCAGCACCCGCAGGTACGCGCCTGGCAGCGCCCGGGCGGTGAACCGTTTGATCAGATCCGGTACGCCCCAGAACCCGGCGAAGGTGGTGCAAGGCGTACGCGGCTTGGTGACCTGGAGCAGGGCGGAACCGACCTGCCACTGCTCGCCGATCACCGCGCCGGTCACGTCGACCGCGTAGGTGGACAGGTTCTCACCGAAGCCACCGGGTCGTACGGCGCGGCCCAGCTCGGCCGCCCACCAGGCGGCGTCCTCCTCCGCGTAGGCGTAGACCGCCTGGTCAGGACCACCGTGATGGGCTCGCTCGCCGATGAAGTCACCGATTACCCCGTCGACGCGGACCAGCACCGGGCCGTCCACCGGCCGCTTGTCGATGCCGCTGCGACCGCTCGCGTCGCCGGCCCACTGCGCCTCGGTCACGATGCCGAGGTTCACCGCTGCCACCCTGCCCGTCATGACCGTCAGCCTAGGTGAATTCGCGATGCGGGCTTGACCTTGACGCTGCGTCAACCCTCCATGCTGGCTGCCATGAGCATCCCGCCAACAACCGATCAGGTCGAGCCGCCCGTGATACACGTGCGGGGCCTGGAGAAGTCGTTCAAACAACTGAAGGTGCTGCGCGGTGTGGACATCGACGTGGCGCGCGGCTCCATCTTCGCCCTGCTCGGCTCCAACGGAGCGGGCAAGACCACGGTGGTGAAGATCCTGTCCACGCTGCTCAAGGCCGACGCGGGGACCGCCCGGGTCAACGGCTTCGACGTCGCGGCACAGGCTGCCGAGGTGCGCGAGTCGATCAGTCTCACCGGGCAGTTCGCGGCGGTCGACGAGGTCCTCACCGGGCGGGAGAACCTCGTCCTGGTCGCTAAGCTCAGGCACCTCAAGGACCCGCGCGCGATCGCGGACGACCTCCTGAGGCGCTTCTCGCTGACCGAGGCGGGCACCCGGCGGGTGGCGACGTACTCCGGTGGCATGCGCCGCCGTCTGGACATCGCGATGAGCCTCATCGGTAGCCCACCGGTGATCTTCCTTGACGAGCCGACAACCGGGCTGGACCCGGAGGCGCGCATCGAGGTGTGGCAGGCCGTCAAGGAACTCGCCAAGGGCGGTACGACGGTGCTGCTCACCACTCAGTACCTCGACGAGGCAGAGCATCTCGCCGACCGGATCGCGATCCTGCACGAGGGCCGGATCATCGTGAACGGCACCCTCGACGAGCTCAAGCAGCTCCTCCCACCCGCGAAGATCGAGTACGTCGAGAAGCAGCCCAGCCTCGAGGACGTCTTCCTCACCGTCGTCGGCGCCCACACGAGCAAGGAACAACGATGAACAAGCACTTCGTCGGCGACACCGCCGTTCTCCTGGGACGCTCGCTGCGCCACATCGCCCGCAGCCCGGACACCATCATCACCACCGCGATCATGCCGATCGCCTTCATGCTGCTGTTCGTCTACGTCTTCGGCGGCGCGATCGAGACCGGAACCGACTCCTACGTCAACTACCTGCTGCCCGGCATTCTGATCATCACGATCGCCTCGGGCATCTCCTACACCGCCTTCCGGCTCTTCCTGGACATGAAGGGCGGCATCTTCGAACGGTTCCAGTCCATGCCGATCGCCCGATCATCCGTGCTGTGGGCGCACGTCCTGACCTCGCTGGTCGCCAACCTGATCTCGCTCGTCGTCGTCATCGGCGTCGCCCTGATCATGGGCTTCCGTACGGGGGTAGGCGTGCCGGGGTGGCTCGCGGTCGCCGGCATCCTCGTCCTGTTCACCCTGGCGCTGACCTGGATCGCCGTGATCCCCGGCCTCACCGCGAAGACCCTGGACGGCGCGAGCGCGTTCTCCTACCCGCTCATCTTCCTGCCGTTCGTCAGCTCCGCCTTCGTGCCCACCGACTCCATGCCCGGCCCGGTACGCGCCTTCGCCGAGCACCAGCCGGTGACCTCAATCGTCAACGCAATCCGGGACCTGTTCACCCAACAGCCGGTCGGCACCGACATCTGGATCGCCCTCGCCTGGTGCGCCGGCATCCTCGTCCTCGCCTACCTGTTCGCCAACCTCACCTACCGTCGCAAGATCTCCTGAACCGGTGTCGACCAGAGCTGGGCGAACTGCGGGCAGGATCAGGGCATGCTGACGATCGGCCAACTCGCGGCGTACGCCGGCGTCACGGTGCGGGCGGTGCGGCACTATCACCAGATCGGACTCCTGCCCGAGCCGGAGCGGGACGCTTCGGGCTACCGGCGGTACGGCGCAACGGCAGTCGTGTCGCTCATCAAGATCCGCACCCTCGCCGACGCCGGCGTGCCACTGTCGCAGATCAGTCGGATGCTCGAAGCCGACGCCTCAGCCTTCGCCGAAGCGATCCGGACCATCGACAACCACCTGCGCGACGAGATCCAACGGCTGGAGACCAGCCGCAGACACATCGCGCAGCTCACCGCCGGGGACAGCCTGGCCCTCCCACCGGAGGTCGCCGCCTATCTCGACCGACTCCGGGGCATCGGGGCGTCCCAGCGGATGGTGGAGGCCGAACGGGACGGGTGGATCCTGGTCGCGGCGCGCTGGCCCGACCGCATCGTCGAGTGGATGCCCGGCAAGACCGCCCACCTCGATGATCCGCAGGTCGTCCGGCTCTATCGGGTGCTCTCGGAGATCTTCGACGGTGACGAGGAGGACGACCCGCGGCTGGCGGAGGCCGCCGACATCATGGCCTGCCTGGCAGAGCAGGCGTACGCCGCCGGCGAGGTCATTCCCGGCGAGGAGGTCAACGACGATCTCCCGCACGACCTGATCGACGCGCTTGCCGTCGAGTCCGACCCGCGGGTGCGGCGGCTGCGGGAGCTGATGCGCGAGCGCGGCTGGTCCGGTTGGAACCGGATGGAGCGGCTGCCGAAGCCGCCCCCCGGCTGACCGCCGGGCGTCGTTTCCGACCGCTCAGCCCTTGACGGCGCCGGCCACCAGGCCGGAGACCATCCGGCGCTGAACCAGCAGGAAGAAGATGATGACCGGCAGAGTGAACAGAGTGGACGCGGCCATCACCGGCCCCCAGTTGGTGTCGTCCCGACCGAAGAAGAACGTCATCGCGACCGGCAGCGTGTAACTCCCCTGGTCGTTGATGAACGTCAACGCGAAGATCAGTTCGTTCCACGCGGTGATGAAGGAGAAGATGCTGGTAGCCACCAGGCCGGGTGCGACCAGCGGAAAGAGGACCCGGCGGAAGGTCTGGGCCCGGCTGGCCCCGTCGATGGCCGCCGCCTCCTCCAGCTCCTTTGGCACCGCGGCGACGAAGCCCCGCAGCATCCAGACCGCGAACGGCAGCGAGAAGCCCAGGTACGTGAGGATCAGGCTGGGCAGGGTGTTGTAGAGACCCAACCGCTGGATCATCAGGAACAGCGGGATGACCAACGCCTCCAGCGGAATCATCTGCACCACGAGCAGCATGATCAGGAAGCTGGTTCGCAGCCGGAAGCGGAACCGGGCCACCGCGGTCGCGGCGAGCAGAGCGACCAGGCCGCTGAGCACCACAGTGGAGACCGCGACCAGCGCGCTGTTGAGGAAGAAGTCGAAGAAGCTGACGCCGGGGATCAGGTTGCCGGTCAGGATCTCCCGGTAGTGCTCCAGCGTCGGGTGGGCCGGCACCGGCTGCGGGGTGGACGAGAAGATCTCGCTGCTCGGCTTCAGCGAGGTGGAGATCATCCAGTAGACCGGGAACGCCGCGAAGAGCGCGACCAACAGCCCGGCGACATTGAGGGCGACCTTCTTCACGACTCGTCCTCCTGCCTGAGCACCATCCGTACGTAGAAGCCGGTGACCACGAGCAGGATCAGCGTGAGGATCACCGCGATGGCCGCGCCGAGTCCGTACTTCGGCGGTGGAGAGAAAGCTTCGGCGTACGAGTAGATGGCGAGCATGAACGTCGGACGGTCCTGCGTGCCGCCGGCCAAGACGAACTGCTGGGTGAAGACCTTGAAGTCCCAGATGGTGGAGAGCACGATCAGGATCCCGAAGACCGGGCGCAGCAACGGGAAGGTGATCTTCCAGAAGACCCGCCACGGGCTGGCGCCATCCACCCGGGCCGCCTCGTGCAACTCGCTCGGCACGCTCTTGAGACCGGCGAGCACGCTCACCGCGATGAACGGGAACGAGTGCCAGACGACCACCAGGGTGAGGATGGCGAAGAAGAGCAGTGGTGAGTTGAACCAGCCGTAGCCGGTCCAGTCGCTACGACCGAACAGACTGGTGGAGAGCCCGTCCGGCAGCGCGTTGAACAGCCACGTGACGAGCCCGCTCGTATCGTCGAAGATCCATTTCCAGACGATGGTGCCGGTCAGCGCCGGCGTAGCCCAGGCGAGCATCACGCAACTGGCCACGAAGGTCGCCATCTTGCGACCGAGCCGGTTGAGCAGCAGCCCGACCAGGGTGCCGAGGACCATCGTGAGCAGCACGTTGGCCACGGCGAACAGAACCGTGTTGCGCAACACGGTCAGGAAGAACGGATCGGAGAGGATGTCGCCGTAGTTGCTCAGCCCCACCCACGGCCACTCCCGGTCGCCGCGCAGTTGCCGGACATTGTTCAGCCGGTAGAAGGACATCACCACCACCTGGCCGAGCGGCCAGAGCAGCAGCACCCCGATGATCAGCAGGGCGGGCAGGAGCAGCAGGTACGGCAAGCGGTCCACTCGGCGACGCCGCCGCACGGGGGTCTCCCGCGCGGCGGCCGTCTCCGGCACTTTTGTCAGTGAGCTCACTTGCTGTTCAAAATGCCTTCCATCTCACCGGCCGCGTCGGCGGTAGCCTTCTCGACCGTCTTCTGACCCTTCATCACCGAGCTGTTCATCGCCTGGGTCACCGTCTTGGTCCGGCTGACCTCCACCCACTTCGGGGTGAGCGGCGTGAGCTTGGTGTTCTGCATGGTGGTGGCGAACGCCGCCATCACCTTGTCGTTGGCGTACGTGTCGCCGGCGACCAGGTCCTGGTAGACCGGGAAGAAACCGAGGCTGCTCGCGAAGCTCTGCGCGTTCTTCTTGTTCAGCAGCACGGTCAGGTAGTCCCAGGCCAGGTCCTGCCGCTCACTGTCCTTCCAGATCGCCACGTCCGAGCCGCCCGCGAAACCGGGTGCCGCCTTGCCGTCCGGGCCGGGGATCGGGAACGTACCCCAGACCTTCTCGATCTCGGGGTTGTCCTTCTTCATGGCACCCTGCTGCCAGCTGCCGGCGAAGGCCATCGCGGCCTTGCCGGTGGCGAACTGGGTGCGGGCGTCGACCTCGTTCCAGCCCGCCGCCGCTGGCGGGGCCACCTTGTGCACGGTCACCAGGTCGGTCCAGAACTTGACGGCCCGCTGCGCCTCGGGCGTGGTGTAGCCGGACTTCCAGGTGCCGCCCTGGTTGCTGGCGATCTCGCCGCCGGCACCCCAGAGGAAGGAGTAGAAGGGCAGCTCGGAGTTGCCCGGCAGGGCGATGCCGTAGGTGCCCTTCTTCTTCGCCTGCACGGTCTTGGCCACGGTGACCAGGTCGTCCCAGGTCTTCGGTGGCTGCACCCCGGCCTCGGCGAACCAGTCGGTGCGGTAGTAGACCGCGCGCACACCGGCGTACCAGGGCACGCCGTACTGCTTGCCGTCGAGCTGCGCGTTGCGCACCAGGTCGGGCAGCAGGGCCTTGCCGTCGGCCCAGCCGCCCATCCGACCGCTCACGTCGGCGAGCGCCTCCTGGGCCGCCCAGCCCTGAGTCTCAGTGTTGCCCAGCTCGGTGATGTCCGGGCCCTCACCACCGGCGAGCGCGGCCTGGAACTTCTTGGGCGCTTCGAGCCAGGGAATGTATTGCACCACCACGTCGGTGTCGGGGTGCTTCTGGCGGAACTCGGTTTCGACCCCGTCGAGGAAGGTGTTCTGTGCCTCGCCGCCCTCACCCATCATCCAGACCGTGAGCTTGCTGTCGTCCGCCGCATCGTCGCCGGAGCCCCCACAGCCGGTCAGCACCATCGCGGCCGAGGCCACCATGGCGGTGACCGGGGCCAGCCGCTTCCACCTGTTCACGCCACTTCTCCCTCGCGCCGTTTGGAACTAACCTTCTCCGCCGCACCCTAGTACGGAGAATTCCTTTACGACAGTGGGCGGGACTGGCCGAAGCGTGGCGACCGTACCGCAGAGCCCCGACGGACCGCGCCGTGGCGTCGGGGCGAAGTTGGGCACTTCGGCACGAAAGAGCGCCCGGCCGATGGCCGGGCGCTCTTTCAGTAGTGCTGTCTTGCCAGGTGATGCTGGGTCGTTATCGGGTGACGCTGCGGCGGCGACCAACGCCCGCCACCAGCGCGACCGCGATCGCGGCCACGACGACCTGCACCAGCAACTCGGCCCAGTCCACGCCGTTGGTCTCGGTGGCGATGCCGATGGCCCGCGCCAGCACCGTGCCCAGCAGGGCCGCGCCGACACCGATCAGCAGGTGCAGCCAGATCGGCATGTTCTGCCGGCCCGGAACGACCAGGCGGCCGAGCGCGCCGACAATGAGACCAACAACGATCGCAGTGATGATGCCCCACACGGTGAGCTCCACGGCCACCCTCCTTCATAAAAATGTCTGACACACGTTGTGTGTGCTTCCTGTCGTGACCGCTAATTGCCCGACCCAGCGGAAATCCAAACCGACTCCGCGCACCAAACGATCACGACTTGGCCAACAAGCACACGTACCACCGGCCGTCGCCGCTCACCACCGAACCCGGGTTGGCGGGGAGGAACGCCGATGGGCGCCCGGCCTGTCGGCCGGGCGCCCATCGAGGTGTCGCGGTGGTACGGGGTTGGTGCTTGGTGTTACCGGGTCACGCGGCGGCGGCCACCCACGCCAGCCACCAGCGCGACCGCGATCGCCGCCAGGACGACCTGAACCAGCAGCTCGCCCCAGTCGACGCCGTTCGTCTCGGTCGCGATGCCGATGGCCCGCGCCAGCACGGTGCCCAGCAGGGCCGCGCCGACACCGATCAGCATGTGCAGCCAGATCGGCATGTTCTGCCGGCCCGGAACAACCAGGCGGCCGAGCGCGCCGACGATCAGACCAACAACGATCGCAGTGATGATGCCCCACACGGTGAGCTCCACGGCCACCCTCCTTCAAAGAATGTCTGACACACGATGTGTGCGCTTCCTGTCGTGACCGCTAAGTGCCCGGCCGGCAGAAAACCCAAACCGACTCACCTCAAAAGACAACGCCCAGCATCAATGGCTGACGGGTGCGTCGGTTGGCGCGGGAGCACATCGACACAGGTGGGAGCCCATCTCGCCGGCCCATCCACCCCACGAGGGCACCAAAAAAATTTCCCGCCCCCCACGGTTGCGCCACCCAGCCAGCAACCACGACGGGTTCACAGACCGGACGGGGCCTGCCGGGACAGGCCGGCCGGGGCCAGCAGACCGAGACAAGGCAGGTCAGGACAATGCGGGCCGGGGCCCGCACCGCTGACACGCGCAAGATCCGCGCAACTTCAGGGAAACTGCTGCCTCAAGACGACTCAAGGCAGCACTTTCCCTGAAACTGCGCGGATCTTGGCCACGCCCGGCGGGGCCGGGCGCCGGGAACTACTTCTTTCCGGCGGCCTTGCCGTCGGTGGTGGAGTCGGAGGAGAGGGCGGCGATGAAGGCCTCCTGCGGCACCTCGACCCGGCCCACCATCT
Source organism: Micromonospora sp. LH3U1 (assembly GCF_028475105.1). Lineage (NCBI taxonomy): Bacteria > Bacillati > Actinomycetota > Actinomycetes > Micromonosporales > Micromonosporaceae > Micromonospora > Micromonospora sp. LH3U1. The sequence continues at coordinate 5,659,329 of NZ_CP116936.1, forward strand.
TCATCCGCTTCTTGCCTTCCTTCTGCTTCTCCAGCAGCTTGCGCTTACGGCTGATGTCACCGCCGTAGCACTTGGCGAGCACGTCCTTGCGGATCGCCCGAATGGTCTCCCGGGCGATGACGCGGCTGCCGATGGCCGCCTGGATCGGCACCTCGAACTGCTGACGCGGGATCAGGGTGCGCAGCTTGGCGGCGATGGTGACGCCGTAGTTGTACGCCTTGTCCTTGTGCACGATGGCGCTGAATGCGTCCACCGGCTCGCCGTGCAGCAGGATGTCGACCTTCACCAGGTCGGACGCCTGCTCGGTGGTGGGCTCGTAGTCGAGCGAGGCGTAGCCCTTGGTACGGCTCTTCAACTGGTCGAAGAAGTCGTAGATGATCTCCGCGAGAGGCAGGGTGTAGCGCAGCTCCACCCGGTCGGCGGAGAGGTAGTCCATGCCCAGCAGGCTGCCGCGCCGGCCCTGGCAGAGCTCCATCACCGCGCCCACGTAGTCGTTGGGCGTCAACACGGTGGCCCGCACCACCGGCTCGTACACCTCGGCGATCTTGCCGGTGGGGTACTCGCTCGGGTTCGTCACGACGATCTCCTCGCCGTCGTCCGTGATCGCCCGGTAGACGACGTTCGGCGCGGTGGAGATCAGGTCGAGGTTGTACTCACGCTCCAGCCGCTCCCGGATGATCTCCAGGTGGAGCAGGCCGAGGAAGCCGCAGCGGAAGCCGAAGCCGAGCGCACCGGAGGTCTCCGGCTCGTAGTCCAGGGCGGCGTCGTTGAGCTTGAGCTTGTCCAGAGCCTCACGCAGGTTGGGGTAGTCGGACCCGTCGATCGGGTAGAGGCCGGAGTAGACCATCGGCTGCGGGTCCTTGTAGCCACCCAACGCCTTGGCCGCCGGCCGGCTGTTGATGGTGACCGTGTCACCGACCCGGGATTGCCGGACGTCCTTCACGCCGGTGATCAGGTAGCCGACCTCGCCGACGCCGAGCGCGTCGGCCTTCACCATCTCGGGCGAGATGACGCCGATCTCCAGCAGCTCGTGCACGGCCCCGGTGGACATCATCTTGATCCGGTCCCGGGCGCTGATCCGGCCGTCGATGACCCGGACGTACGTGACGACGCCGCGGTAGACGTCGTACACCGAATCGAAGATCATCGCCCGGGCGGGCGCCTCGGCGTCGCCGACCGGCGGAATGAACTGCCGGACGATCTCGTCGAGCAGGTATGGGACGCCTTCGCCGGTCTTGCCGGAGACCCGGATGCAGTCGGCGGGGTCGCCGCCGATCAGGTGGGCCAACTCCTCGGCGTACTTCTCCGGCTGGGCGGCCGGCAGGTCGATCTTGTTGAGCACCGGGATGATGCGCAGGTCGTTCTCGAGCGCCAGGTAGAGGTTGGCCAGGGTCTGCGCCTCGATGCCCTGCGCGGCGTCGACCAGCAGCACGGCGCCCTCGCAGGCGGCCAGCGACCGGGACACCTCGTAGGTGAAGTCGACGTGCCCCGGGGTGTCGATCATGTTGAGCACCGCTTGCTCGCCGGCCCGCTCACCCTCGCGGATGGTCCACGGCATGCGGACGGCCTGGCTCTTGATGGTGATGCCGCGCTCGCGCTCGATGTCCATCCGGTCCAGGTACTGGGCGCGCATCTGCCGGGGGTCGACCACACCGGTGAGCTGCAGCATCCGGTCGGCCAGGGTCGACTTTCCGTGGTCGATGTGGGCGATGATGCCGAAGTTCCGGAGGCGACCGGGGTCGGTGGCACCAGGAGCATTCGCGCCGGGATCGAGCTTCGGTGGCACAGCGGTCCGTTCTGGTCGGCTGACGTGAACAGGCCGGCGCGCCGCCGACCCCCTCTATGTTCCCACGCCGCCGGGGTGCGTCGGCTGCGCGGGCGACGGATCGGCCCGAGGACCCCTCACTCCATCGGCGGCTCGACGAAGAGCGCGGCCAGCCGGGGCAGCCGACGACGCGCCTCCTCCTCGTCGTCGAAGTCCCAGAAGTCGTTGAGGTCCGGCGTACGCACCGGGTCGCGGTCCGCCGGCAGTTCGGTCGCGGTGGCCTTGCGGTACGCGTCCCACGGCACCGACAGCATCTGCTCGGCGGAGAACTCCTCACCGCTGAGCGAGGCCGCCCGCACCTGGGGCAATTCAGCCAGCGAGTCCGGTTCGGTGACCGCTCGTGCGAACACCGCCCGGCCCTGGGTCATCAACCAGCCCCGGAAGTGTTCGAAGCCGTCCGCCGAGGCGCCACCGTTGATCAGATACGCCGCACCCCACAGATCCGCCTTGTGGGAGGCGGCCAGCACTCGCGTCTGATGCCGGGCGTACCCGACGATGTCCTCCGGGTCGCGCTCGGCGAGCAGCGCGACGGCCCGCGCGGCGACCGGGCCGGGCTCTCCCCGCCGCCGGCCCGAGCCTCGTCGATCAGCTGCCAGAAGTCCTCGGTCCTCATGGCTTGGCAGTCTGGCAGTGTCGCCGTGCGTCGCGCACGTACCCCGGGGCAGCATGGTGGGGTGTCTCCTCCCACGCTGCCGCCGGTGCCGTACCACGCGAGCGCGCTGCGCCCGTCGTGGCCGGCGTTGCCGGCGGCGCTGCGGGCCGCGGTCGCCGAACGGCTCGGCGCGCCGGTGGTCACCGCCCGGGTCGCGGGGGCGGGCTTCACCCGGGGTTCGCCGCCGTGCTCGGCACCGCCGACGGTGGTCGGGCCTTCGTCAAGGCGGCACCCGCCGCCGAGCAACCGCACCTGGTCGACTGGTACGCCCGAGAGGCCGCGATCCTCGATCGGCTGCCGGCCGACCTGCCGGCGCCCCGCCCCCGGTGGACCCTGTACGAGGCTGGCTGGTTCGTGCTCTGCACCGACGCCGTCGACGGCCACACCCCGCGCCTGCCCTGGGTGCCCGCCGAGTTGAACGCCACCCTTGCCGGGTACGCGGAGATCGCCGCCGCCCTGGCCGACCCGCCCGCCGAGCTGACCGCCCTCGGTCTGCCGCACCTGGCCGACCTGGCCCGGTCGGACATCCTCTGGTGGGAGGAGGTCGCCGCCGACCGCGAGCCGACCCCACCGCTGCCCGCTCCGGTACAGGGCCGGCTCCCCGAGTTGGTGGCGTTGGAGTCCCGCCTCCCCCGGTACGCCGCCGGGGCGACCAGCCTGATCCACGGTGACCTGCGGGTCGACAACGTGCTGATCGACGCGGACGGCCGAGCCTGGTTCTGCGACTGGACCTGGGTCTGCTCCGGGCCGGCCTGGTTCGACCTGGCGGGCCTGCTGCTCACCGCGTACGCCAGCGGGCTGGACGCGGACCGGCTCTTCACCGCGCACCCGGCGACCGTGGGCGCACCCCCGGACGCGCTGGACGCGACCCTGGCGGCGCTGGCTGGCTACTACCTCACCGGTGCCGCGGCGGCACCGCCGACGGCCTCACCGCACCTGCCCGCCCACCAGCGGTGGAGCGGCGAGCAGGCACTCGACTGGCTGGCCCACCGCCAGGGCTGGCGCTGAACGGCCGAGGGCGTAATCTGGTCCCTGACGGGCCGGGTCCGTCCGCGCGGAGACCGAGCCGTTTTGGCTCGTCCCGGGCGACCTGGTAACCTGGCTCTTCGCGCAGCGATGACGCATGTTCGTCATGCCGCGCATAAGCTGACCAACCCGAGCTATCAAGACGAGGCTGTCGCGTGGCGAACATCAAGTCCCAGATCAAGCGCAACCGGCAGAACGAGAAGGCCCGGCTGCGCAACAAGTCGGTCAAGTCGTCGCTGAAGACCGCCGTCCGGAAGTTCAACGAGGCTGCTGAGGCCGGTGACGTCGAGAAGGCCACCGCGCTCATGCAGGACGCCTCGCGCAAGCTGGACAAGGCCGTCAGCAAGGGCGTGATCCACTCCAACCAGGCCGCGAACCGCAAGTCCGCGATCGCGAAGCGCGTGGTGTCGCTCTCAGTCTGACGACTACATCGTCAGACTGATTCGGAAAGCCCCGGACCTCGGTCCGGGGCTTCCGTGTGCCCGCAGGCTGACGGCAGCTGCGCAGGGATGTCCGCCAACCTCGGCGCTCAGCCGGATGGGTCGGGCGCTCAGTCTGATGGCTCGGCGCGGCGGGCGTGTGGCACCGGATCGGCGGTGATCACCACGCCGGTGACGCTGTGCGAGATCCACTCCACCTGGGCGCGGCCGACCGCCGGTTCCATCTGCCGGCGAAAACGGTCCCGTTCCTGCTCGGGTACGAGTGCGGCGGAACGGACCACGATCGCGGCCACCATGTCGTTGAGCTTGACCATCGCCGCCACCACGGCGGGCAGCACCAGCACCGCCCACCAGGTGACCAGCTCGGCGAGGGCGAGCAGCACCGCCAGGGCGATGGTGCCCTCGAAGAAGAGGAAGCACAGCACGCCGCCGGGGTTGACGAACCGCAGGCCCAGGAGTCGGGCGTAGAGCGGTCGGAAACGCTCCTCGTCGACGGGGATGGTGGCCCACACTGGGCGGTTCGCTCCCGTCACCTGGCGCTGCCCTGCCGGGCCGCCGCGACCGAGAAGACCGCGCGCTCCAGGGCGTACGCCCGGTCGTCGGAGCCGCCCTTGACGGCCGCGTTGCACTCGGCGGCGACCTGCATGGCTCGGACCAGGCCCTCCGGCGTCCAGCCGCGCCCCTGTCGCTGCGCTCGTTCGATCTTCCAGGCGGGCATGCCGAGGCTGCTGGCCAGCTGGTACGGGTTACCCCGCCCGGCCGACGCCACCCGGGCCACCGTGCGCACTCCGTCGGCCAGGGCGTCGGCGATGGGCACCGGGTCGACCCCGACGTGCAGGGCCCAGCGCAGCGCCTCCAGCGCCGCCGGCACGTCGCCGACCATGGTGGCGTCCGCCACCGTGAAGCCGGTCACCTCGACCCGGCCCCGGTAGTAACGGCTCACCGTGTCGGCGCTGATCCGCCCGTCGGTGTCGGCGATCAGTTGGGAACAGGCGGCGGCCAGCTCGCGCAGGTCGTTACCGACTGCGGCGATCAGCGCCTCGGCGGAGTCGTCGGTGCACTTGCCGCCGGCTCGGCGGATCTCGTCACGAACGAAGGCCACCCGGTCGCGGTGCCCTTTGAGCTTGGCCGCCGGGACCACAGTCGCGCCGGCCGCCCGCAGACCGTCGGCGAACGCCTTGCCCTTGGCTCCGCCCAGGTGCAACACCAGCAACTGGACCTCAGGGTCGGGGTTCTTGGCGTACGCCACCAGCGCGGCGACCAGATCTTTGCGGGCGTCCTGACCGGAGCGCAGGATCAGCAGGCGACGCCCGCCGAACAGTGAGGGGCTGAGCATCTCGGCGATCTCGCCGACGGTGAGCGCACTCGCCTGGTACTCGCGGACGTCCACCTCGGGGTCGACGCTGCGGACCTTCGCGACAGCTTCGGTGACCGCGCGCGTGGCGAGCAGCTCCTCGTCACCGAGGACGAGCAGAATGGGGGCGAGGCTGGCGGGGGTCACGCCGCCCATATTCGCACGGCCCACGGCGGGATCGTGCCTGCTCATTCGCTGCTTGGTCGGCGCAGCCCGCACTCAGTGCAAATCCAGACATTAATCTCAATTCACCATTTAATTCGTGAGTCGCCCAATTAATAGGGCCCATGTGAGGCTGGCTCGACGTCCGACCGACCGGTTCACGAAGACCCCTCGCTTGATCCGCACGAGATCAGCGAAATCGCGGCATCAGACCGTCGCTGATACCCCGAGGTCAACGATCCCGAGTCGATCAGGATTGTCGGCCCGGTGGGATCCCTCGGCGGACCACGGCCAGGCCGCCGCCGGCCCGGATCGCCGCCAGGTCACCATCGGTGTCGGTGCGCAGCACCCGCGTTCCTCCCCTGCTCAGCCGAGCGAGCAACCCCGGATTTGGGTGCCCGTAGGTGTTACCGGTGCCCACCGGCACCAGCGCGACGGCCGGCCTCACCGCGTCGAGGAAGCCCGGGTCCTGATACGCCGAACCGTGGTGGGCGACCTTCAACACGTCCGCCCGTAGCTGCCCGGGTGCCGCCCGCGCCAGCATCGCGTGCTGCTCCTCGGTCTCCGCGTCCCCCGACAGCAGGATCCGTACACCGGCCACCGTGGCGAGCAGCACCAGCGAGTTGTTGTTCGGGTCGGACCTGGTCCCGGCCAGCGGGTACGGCGGGCCGAGCACCAGCAGGTCGACCCCGCCCACTGGATGGCGAGCGCCGGCCACGGTGGTCAACAGCGCGGCCCGTCCACCGGCCGCCGCTGCCCGGACCAACTCCCGGCCGCTCTCCAGATCGGTCGATGGCGGCGTCAGCACCGCGCCCACCCGCCGCCCCCGGAACACCCCGGCGACCCCGCCCACGTGGTCCGCGTGGAAATGGCTGACCACCAGCAGCGGCACCTCCCGGACGCCGAGCCGACGTAGGCACCCGTCCACCGCCCCCGGCTCGGGCCCGGCGTCCACGACCACCGCCCGGCCCGGGGCGACCGGCAGCACCAGGGCGTCGCCCTGGCCCACCGCGCAGGCCACCACCACCCAACCGGAGGGTGGCCAGCCGGAAGCAATCAGCCGGACCGGGAGGGAGCCCAGCAGCGCGCCGACACCCACCACCGCCACCAGCCGGCGTACGAGTGGTCGTCGCACCGCGATCAGCAGCGCCACGGTCAGCCCGGCAAGCAGCAGTGCCCCCAACACCCCGCCCGGCCAGGGCAGATTGCCGGCCGGCAGTCGAGCGCCCTGCTGGGCGATGACCACCAGCCACCAGGCCGGCCAGCTCGCCAGCCACGCGGCGAACTCGGCACCGGCCGGCCAGATCGGGGACACCATGGCCGCTGCCACGCCCAGCACGGTCGCCGGTGCGATGGCCGGCACCGCCAGCAGGTTGGCCGGCACAGCCACCAGACTGACCGTGCCGGAGATGCCCGCGCCGACCGGCCCGCAGGCCAGTTGCGCCGCCGCCGGCACGGCCAACGCCTCGGCCAGCCCAGCCGGTACGCCCCTCCGCCGCAGCCCGTCCCGCCAGCGGGGTGCGAGCAGCAACAGACCGCCGGTGGCCATGACGGAGAGCGCGAAGCCGGGATCGCCGGCCAGCTCCGGATCGGCCAGCACCAGCACGGTGACGGCGGCAGCCAACGCGGGCAGCGCGGCCCGGGGGCGGCCGGCAGCCAGCGCGGCGAGCCCGATCGCCCCCATCGTGGCGGCCCGTACGACACTCGGGGACGGACGGACCAGAATGACGAAGCCGACCAGCGCCAACCCGCAGAGTCCGGCGGCGAGCCACGGGCCAGCGCGCCCCCACCGGGCCAACAGCAGCACCGCGCCTACCACAATTGCGACGTTCGATCCGGAAACAGCATTGAGGTGTGTCATTCCGGTAGCCCGGAAGTCTTCCTCGACTTCGGGTGGCAGCCGACTGGTGTCGCCCACCACCAGCCCGGGGAGCAGACCACCCGGCTTGTCGGGAAGCGGCCCGCAGGCCCGTTGCAGCCCGACACGCAGCGTCCCGGCGGCGCGCTGCGCCCAGGAGGGCACACCGTGCCGCACGGGTGGGCCGGTGGTGCTGAGCACCGCCGCGGTGAGATCACCTCCGCGCGGTACGCCGAGTCGGCCGTCGGCGGTGACGCGCTGCCCCGGCAACAGTCCACGCCAAGCCGGATCGGTGGCCAGGGTCAGCAGCCGCACCGGTGCCCGGACCCGCCGGCCGTCCGGGCCGGTGAGCCGGACCAACTCGGTCGACACCAGCAGCATGCCCGGTCGCCCGGCGGAACGGATCGGGCGCGGATCGTCCCGAACGATCAGGTCGGCGGTGACCGGCGCGCGTTGCTCGGCCAGGGCACGGATCGGCGGTGCGTCCCGGACGGCGAGCCGGGCGGCGGTGGCCGCGCCGCCGCAGACCACGCCGAGGCCGACCGCGACGGCGATCCAGCCGTAACGGCGGGCAGCGGCCCGAGGACGGCCGAGGTGGCCCAGCAGGTGCAGGGCACTGCATGCCGTCAGGAAGGCCGCCGCCCCGGCCACCAGCAGGAGCGGGCGGCTGCCGAGGTGCAGGCCGGCGAGCGCCGTGAGCCAGACGGCCACGGCCAGCCCGGAGAGCCGCAGATCCGGCGGTGCAGGCTCCGCTCGGGTGGCCTGCGGGGGTACAGCGGACCCGCTCACACCGTCACCAGGTCTTTGAGTTGCTCGTAGCGTGCGTCGCCGATCCCGTCGACCTGGCGCAGGTCGCCAACGGACTTGAACCCGCCGTGCTGATCCCGGTGGGTGAGGATCCGTTGGGCGAGCACCGGCCCGACCCCGGGCAGCGTGTCGAGCTGCGCGAGCGTGGCGGTGTTGAGATTCAGCGGCCCGGCGGCGGGTGCCACCCCACCCGCCGCCGGCCCGGCCGCACCGCCCGGCACCGGCGGCGGCGTCACCCCGACCACGATCAGCTCGCCGTCAGTGACCTTGCGGGCGGGATTGAGCAGTGCCACGTCGACCCCGGGCAGCGCGCCCCCGGCCGCCTGCACCGCGTCGGCGAGGCGGGCCCCGGCCGGCAACCGCACCAGCCCGGGCCGGCGCACCTTGCCCGCGACCGCCACCACCAGCTCTCCCCCGCCGGGCGAGCTGGAGTCGCCCGGCGAGGCGGCCGGCGTTGCCGCGCTGGCCAGCGGGGCGACCGGCTCCGCGTGCGGCCTGGACCGCCAGGCCCAACCAGCGGCGACCACCACGACCACCACGGCGACGACCGCCAGCGCCCGTACGCCGCGCCGACCGGGGTCGAACGCCCCAGGCCCGGGCAGCCGTGAGGCCGCGATGCCTTCCGCTGCAACGGGTACGCCCGCGCCCGGCTCGGTGAGCGGCACACCAACCCGGGGCGGTAGCGCGTCAACCAGCGGCACGTCCACGAGCGGCGCCCCTGCCGTAGGTGGCGGCACACCCACCGGTGGGTCCGTCAGACGGCGCAGGCGCTGGCGTACCTCTGTCTCCTCGTCGTGCGACACAGGGCGACGCTATGGCGACGGTCGGGACGGTGGGGTGTGGCGGCGCTGCCCTGTGGACAACCCTCACCACTGTGGACAACGCCCTGATCAAGCCTCGATCTGCTATAGAAAACGGCCCGTGGTTCAGGAGTCCGGGCGGGGCGAGGGCTCCACCTGCGCACCGCCGGAGGAGCGGTGATCACTCTTACCCCGACGGCGCTTTCGCCGTGGTCGAGTGCCGGTTGTGGCAGCAGAGCGTTTGGCTGGTCGTCGGCGACGGCGCGAGTGGGCCGTTCCGCCGTCGTCGTTCAGGGGCCGCCCGGCCAGCATGCAGAGCACGGCGACAACGACGAAGACGCCCGGTCCGATGATGAAGGCGCCCTCGTTGTCGGCGACCTCCTCGGGCAGGCGCGGATCGACCAGTCCCTGGGGGTCCCGCACCACCGTGACGCGTTGCCCCACTGCCCCTTCCGGGTTGCCCGAGGCACCAATGCTGCTCCCCGGCCACAGCCCCAGTTCCCCCGGAATTCGCTGATCGCGCGGATCGGCGAGGGTGTAGTAGAGGTGGCGACCTTTCTCCGTGCCGTCTCGCACAGCGATGACGGTTGCCACGACCCGTTCACCGCGTTGCGCGAGCACCACCGAGCACAGTCCCTCGGCAGCCACGAACATGAGGAGGGGACTGACCACCCAGGCCACCGACAGCATGATCATTCGGGGAGGCGGCGAGGCCACCAGCACCGCCACCATCAGAGAAACGCACCACAGCAGGGTGCCCGGCACCGCGACGCTGTCGGCTCGAATCCAGGTTGTTCCCGCCAGGGCACCGATCGCCCCGGCGACGGTGAACACCGCCAGATACACCAGGCCAAGCGGGTTGATCAATCGACGACCACCGCGAGGCCTCATGGGCAGCAGAGTAGGCCCGGTAGGCAAAGGCCCCTGCCGAGGAAAGTGGCGCCGGCACCGGTGGACAGACCACCAGGGCCGACACCCGTCCTCGACGAGCGGTTCAACCGCCGTCGACGCCGACTCCTACAGGTACGGCCGTGTGATGATCTCGATCGCGTGTCCCGACGGGTCCATGAAGTAGAAGCCCCGCCCACCGTGCTCGGTGTTGGTCTCCCCCTCCCGCTTCAGCTGCGGGTCGGCCCAGTACGTGATGCCTCGCGCTTCGACAAACGCCAGGCACCGCGGGAACAGCTCGTCGTCAACAAGGAACGCGTAGTGCTGCATCTGGATGTCCACCGGCGGCTCGGCGAACTGGAGGAGTACGCCCTCGTCCAGCAGGAGGTTGACGAACGGCCCCCACGACGGCGCCTCCGGCAGCTCGAACAACTCCCGGAAGAACGCGGCCGAGGCGTGCTTGTCCTTGGTGGCGATGATGGTGTGGTTGAACGTGACTGTCATACGTACCGTCTTCCCGGTCGATCCGAAGACCCGACCGGAAGCCCACAGCGTTCACCCAGCCACACCGATGACAAAACCCCGAGGGCACCGACGCCCCGGATCCCGCGCGAGAGACGCGTGCATCGCGTCAATCTCGGCGTAGTGGCTGAAGTAGCCAGAACCTCCGGGGGTAGGCCCATCTGGGGCGCGCACGGAGGCTAACACAGCGGCGCGGGCAGGATCGGATAACTCAGGAGTGCTGAAGTCCAAGAGCATCCGACCGTTCGACCACGGCTCGGCCGACACCGCGACCGCCCCGGTCACCACACACGACGTGGGCACTGTTCAGCTCTTGAGTCGGCGGTGGACGACCACGCAGGCCAGGCCCGGGCCGGCGTGCGCGGCGACGACCGCGCCCGCCTCGGAGACGTACGTGTCGTGCAGCCGGTCACCGAGCCGCTGGGTGAGTGCGGCGAGCAGCGCCTCGGCCCGCTGCGGCGCGGCCAGGTGGTGCACCCCGAGATCCACGTCGTCGTCCCCGGCAGCCTCGACGGCCAGGTCGACCAGCCGGGACACTCCCCGGCTGGCGGTGCGGACCTTTTCGCGCAGCACGATCGCCCCGTCCGGCATATGCATGATCGGCTTGACGGACAGTGCGGTGCCGAACAGCGCCTCGGCCGCGTTGATCCGGCCGCCCCGGCGGAGGAACTCCAGCGTGTCGACGTAGAACCAGACGGTGGTGCGGGCGACGGCGGCGAGCGCCGCGTCGCGTACACCGGCAAGGTCGGTGCCGGCCTCGGCGGCGGTGGCGGCGGCGATGGCCGGGAAGCCCAGCCCCATGCCGGCCGAGCGGCTGTCCACGACCTCCACCCGGCCGTTCAGGTCGGCGGCGGCCAGGCGGGCGGCCTCGACCGTGCCGGACAGGGCGGCGGAGATGTGCACCGAGACGATCCCGTCGGCGCCGGCGTCGAGCAGTTGGCGGTACGTCCGGGCGAACTGTTCGGGTGCCGGGCGGGAGGTGGTAGCGGTGACCCGGCGGGCGCTCAGCGCCAGGGTGGCGTCGGCCGGCTGGGTCTCCACCCCCTCCAGCCCTTCCGCTCCGTTGAGCACGACGGTCAACGGAACGACGGTCAGCCGGTGCGCCTGCACCAGCTCGGGCGGGAGGTAGGCGGTGGAGTCGATGACAACCGCGACGGGCATGCCCGGCACGCTAGCCGATCGAGGCCCCCAACGCCGAGGCGGAAGCGCTCAGATCGCGTCGACGACCACTGGGGCGGTGACCAGGCCGACGTTGTGCGCCCGCAACTGCCAGCCACGAACGTCCTGCGGACGTCCGACAGCCGGCGCGCGGTCGTCGTGCCGTAGCTCGCTCCAGTGGCAGTTGGCCAGCGAACCGATGGTGCGCAGCACGCCGGTGTCCCAGCCGAGCAGGTGACCGATGCCCTGGCGGGAACCGCCGCCGTGGGTGGCGATCACCACGGTGCCGCCCGGCGCCGCGGCGGCCGCGTCCCGCAGTGCGGCGCCGACCCGCTCGCCGAGGTCGTGCAGGGGCTCCAGATCCGCGCCCGGATCGGGGTCGCCGGCCCGCCAGCGGGCGTACTCCTCGGGGAAGCGCTCGGCGACCTCGGTGAGGTGCAGACCCTGCCACTGGCCGAAGTGCCGCTCGCGCAGCCGGGCGTCGGTGCGTACCGGAAGCCCCGTCAGCGCGGCGAGCGCGGCGGCGGTCTCCGCGGCGCGGCTCAGGTCGCTGGCCACGATGGCGTCGGGCCGCAGCGCCGCGAGCAGCGGCGCGGCAGCGCGAGCCTGGTCGCGACCCAGCTCATTGAGGGGTACGTCGGTCTGCCCCTGGACGCGGTTGGCGGCGTTCCAGTCGGTGTTGCCGTGCCGCCAGACGATCAGGCGGGTCATTCGGCGGCGGCGGACCCGCTGGCGTCGGCCTCGACGAGGTCGCGGTCGACGAACGGGATGGTGGGGCAGTCCTTCCAGAGGCGGTCGAGCCCGTAGAACTCGCGCTCCTCCGTGTGCTGGACGTGCACCACGATGTCGACGTAGTCGAGCAGCACCCAGCGGCCACCACGCTCGCCCTCGCGCCGGACCGGCTTCGCCTTCTCCGGGAGCTCCAGCAGGCTCTCCTCGATGGCGTCGACGATGGCCAGCACCTGACGCTCGTTGGGGGCAGCGGCGAGCACGAACGCGTCGGTGATGGCGAGCTGGTCGCCGACGTCGATGATCGCGATGTCCTGCGCCTTCTTGTCGGCGGCGGCCTGGGCGGCCGCGATAGCCAGCTCGTGAGCGCGTTCGGAAACTGTCACCGTTCTCCTTCGATCAAGCGTGCGATCCTCCAAGCGTCTCATACCCGGCGACACCCCGACCGTGCAGTTCTGGTCGGTCGAACGCACAAATCGTCCCAAACCGGGCGTGATCAGCGTTGATAGAGGCTCCGCTTGGCGATGTACTGCACCACACCGTCGGGCACCAGATACCAAACTGGCTCGCCCCGGGCGACCCTCGCCCGACAGTCGGTCGACGAGATGGACATCGCGGGCACCTGGATCAGGCTGACGGTGTCCGCCGGAAGGTGCTTGTCGGTCAGCGGGAAGCCGGGCCGGGTCACGCCGACGAAGTGGGCCAGCTCGAAGATCTCGTCCAGATCCTTCCACGACAGGATGCGTTGCAGGGCGTCCGCGCCGGTGATGAAGAACAGCTGCACCTTGGGGCCGTACTCAGCCTGGAGGTCGCGCAGGGTGTCGACCGTGTAGGTCGGCCCACTGCGGTCGATGTCGACCCGGCTGACCTGGAAGCGGGGATTGGAGGCCGTGGCGATCACGGTCATCAGGTAGCGGTCCTCGGCCGGGCTGACCGGCTCGTCGGCCTTCTGCCACGGCTGCCCGGTGGGGACGAACACCACCTCGTCCAGGCCGAACCGGTCGGCCACTTCGCTGGCCGCGACGAGGTGCCCGTGGTGGATCGGGTCGAAGGTGCCACCCATGATCCCGATCCGCCGGATGTCTTCCTCCACCCAGTGATCGTAGGCCGGGCGTCCTGGCCGACCGTCCCGGCCCGGCCTGGGGGTCGCGGATCTGTTACTCGTCCCCATATACTCGCCAACAAGTAATCGAGTACGAGGACAGGAGGGCGTCGTGCCGAAGCGGCGCAAGGTCGGCAATCTGCTGGCACTGGCCGTGCTGTCCGCCCTGGTCCAGCGGCCGATGCACCCCTACGAGATCGCCACCGCACTGCGCGCCTGGGGCAAGGACCAGGACATGGAGTTCAAGTGGGGGTCCTTCTACACGGTGATCCGCAACATGGACAAAAATCACCTGATCGACGCGGTGGAGAGCGTCCGCGAGGGCCGACGCCCGGAACGCACCGTCTACCAGATCACCGACGCGGGGCGCGCCGAGCTGGTCGACTGGGCCCGCGAGCTGGTCTCCACCCCGCTGCCGGAGCATCCCCGTTTCCGCGCCGGGCTGTCCGTGCTCGCCGCACTGCACCCCGACGAGGCCACCGACCTGCTCCGGCAGCGGCTCGACCTGCTCGACGACGCGCTCCGGCAGGACCGCGAAACGCTCGACGCCCACCTGCGGGAGGTCCCGCGACTGTTCCTGGTGGAGTCGGAGTACGACCTGGCCATGCGGGCCGCGGAGGCGGCCTGGCTGCGGGCGCTGCTCGACGAGCTGACCTCGGGCAGCTATCCGGGTCTGGACATGTGGCGGGCCTTCCACGAGACCGGCGAGATACCGGCCGAGCTGACCGAACTGGCCGAGAGGACCAGCGGCAACCCCGGCACCACCGACTGACGAACGGCTCCGGCGGGGTGCGCCAACACCCCGCCGGAGCCCTTACCCCGAACCGACACCTGGGAAGGCGCCCGGCCCGAAGCGGCAATCAGAGGATAACCGGGCTCCCTCCCAGGTCCGTGCGCCCGCGCACGGACCACGACACCCAGGGAGAGAGCATGACCACGGTACGAACAGCGATCGTCATCGGCGGCGGCATCGCCGGGCCGGTAGCGGCACTCGCGCTGCGCCGCGCCGGCATCACCGCCACCGTCTACGAGGCGTACCCCGCCACGACCAGCGGGGTGGGCGGCATCGGCGGCACCCTCGCCCTCGCGCCCAACGGCGTGGCAGCCCTGCGCACGGTCGGCGCGGACGAGGCGGTGACGGCGATCGCCACCCCGATCGAGCGCAGCGTGATGGCCGTCGGCCGCCGCCGCATCGACCTGCCCACGCTGGCCGGGGTGCCACCACTGCGCGTGGTGCACCGCGCCGAACTGCACCGGGTGCTGCACGACCGGGCGGTCGCCGAGGGCGTCCCGTTCGCGTACGGCAAACGGCTGGTCGACGCTGAACAGACCAGCAGCGGCGTGACCGCCCGGTTCGACGACGGCAGCACCGCGACCGCCGACATCCTCGTCGGGGCGGACGGCATCCGGTCCACGACCCGGGGGCTCATCGACCCGGCCGCGCCCGGCCCCCGATTCACCGGGCTGCTCAGCTTCGAGGCGGTCGCCCGACACGAGGTGGACGCCGCACCGGGCACGATGACGTTCGCGTTCGGGCGACGCGGCTACTACCTGTACTGGCCGGAGCCCGGCGGCGGCACCCGGTGGGGGGTCAACCTGCCGCAGGAGCGGCCGATGAGCCTCGTCGAGGCCCGCGCGGTGCCGGCCGCGCAGTGGTTGGACACGCTGCGCACCAGCTACGGCGACGACGACCCGGGCCGGGAACTGATGGCGACCAGCAACGCCGACGAACTCCAGGTGGTCGGGTCGTTGCAGATCATGCCGCCCGTGCCGCACTGGTACCGGGGCCGGATGGTGCTGGTCGGCGATTCGGCGCACGCGCCGTCGAACAGCTCCGGGCAGGGCGCGTCGCTGGCCATCGAGAGCGCGGTGCAGCTCGCCCGCTGCCTGCGTGATCTGCCGGACGTGGCGTCGGCGTTCGCCGCGTTCGAACGGCTCCGCCGCACCCGGGTGGAGAAGGTCGCCGCCCGCGCGGCGCGGATCAACCACGCCAAGGCGCCGGGGCCGGTGGCCCGGACGCTGATGCCCTTGCTGATGCCGCTGATGGTGCGCACGGTGATGGACCCGGAGAAGACGGTCGCCCACGAGCAGCGTTACGTCATCGACTGGGACGCCCGGTCACGACCGAGCCCGCGCTGCGCTGAATCGCGGGCGCGGGGTGGCACGCCAGCCACCCCGCGCCCGACCAGCCGCAGGCCACAGCGGCGGCCCAGCCTTTCGCCGCCGCTACGGCCCAGCTCACGCCGCCGCGGCGGCCACCGCCGTCCGGGCGACCAGCGCGCGGCGCAGGTCGTCGTCGGCGTCCGTGACCACCCGGCGCAGGCCGGGGGTCAGGTCGTCACGGGCCAGCAGCGCGGCCGCCTCCCGGGTCGGTTGCGTCACGGCGTAGCGGGGGAACGCCAGGGCCGCCACCCGGTCGGCCGTCCACGGGGTACGCCGACGCGCGGCGGCCGGCAGGTCCGCGAAGTACCGCTCGACGTACGCGGCAGTCAGCTCGGCCTGTTCGGGTTGCCAGAAGCCCTCGGCGGTCGCCTCCAACAGCCGGTTGGACAGCTCGGTGTCCCGGGCGATGATCTCCCAGGCCGCCTGCTTCGCGACCGGGTCGGGCAGGGCCGCCCGGCAGCGGGCAGCCCGTTCCGCGCCCGTGGAGCTGTTGTCGGCCGCCACCTCGATGGCGATCTCCGCCTCGCCCGCGACGCCCAGCACCACCAGGCGGCGCAGCACCGCCCAGCGCAGCTCGGCGTCGACCTTCAGACTGGCCGGCACGTCCCGACCGGCGAGCCAGCCGACCAGCAGATCCGCGTCGGTGGTCGCGGCGATCCAGCCCCGCGCGGCGGCGAGCTGCAACGACTCCCCCGCCGGCGCGCCATCGAGCAACTGCTGGCACGTCCCGGCGACCCTGGCCAGCGCCGCGGACCGGGTGAGCGGATCGAGGTAGCGGTCGACCAGCGACCGGCTGAGCGTCAGCACGTCCTCCGCGATGATCACCTCGGTCTCGGCGGGCAGCGCGGCCACCATCAGGTCGATCAGGCCGGTGACCGGCCGCTCCCCGTCGGTCGCCGCGTCCAGCGCCTCGCCCCAGAGCACCGCCCGTGTGAGGGGGTCGGCCAACCCGGGCAGCACCAGCGGGACGGCCTCCGCCGACGCCGGGTCGAGGCGCACCTTGGCGAAGGTGAGGTCACCGTCGTTGAGCAGCAGCAGCCGGGGCGCCGGCGCGCCGGTCAGCTCAGCGAGCACCGTCCGGCCACCGTCGGCGGTCGCTTCGATATCCACCTCGTCGCGCTGCACGGTGCCGTCCACCGAGTAGCGGCCCACGCCGATCCGGTGCGGGCGCAGCACCGGGTACGACTCGGGCGCGGTCTGCACCACGGCCACCTCGGTGTAGCGCCCGTCGGCGTCGACAGCGACCTCGGCGCGCAACGTGTTGACCTGCGGTCGGCGCAACCACAGCTCGGCCCAACCGGACAGGTCCCGCCCGCTGGCGGCAGAAAGGCTGCTCAGCAGGTCGGCGAGGGTGGCGTTGCCGAAGCGGTGCGCGGCGAAGTGCGCGTTCAGGCCGGCGAGGAACGCCTCGTCACCGAGCCAGGCGACCAGCTGCCGCAGCACGCTGGCCCCCTTGGCGTACGAGATGCCGTCGAAGTTGAGCAGGCCCTCGTCGGTGTCGGCCACCCGTTCCGGGGCGACCGGGTGCGTGGAGGGGCGCTGGTCGGCGGCGTACCCCCAGGCCTTGCGGCGCATGGCGAAGGTGGTCCACGCCTGATCGAAGCGGGTCGCCTCGGCGGTGACCCTCGTGCCCAGGTATTCCGCGAAGGACTCGTTGAGCCACAGGTCGTCCCACCACCGCATGGTGACCAGGTCACCGAACCACATGTGCGCCATCTCGTGGGCGATGGTGGTGGCGCGCTGCTCGCGTTGCGTGTCGGTGACCGCTGAGCGGAACACGTAGTCGTCGCGGAAGGTGACGATGCCCGGGTTCTCCATCGCGCCGGCGTTGAACTCGGGGACGAACGCCTGGTCGTACTTGCCGAACGGGTAGCGCTCGGTGAAGAGCTGGTGGAACCGATCCAGGCACTGCCGGGTGACGGTGAAGATCTCCTCGGCGTCGGCGTCCAGGTGCTCGGCGAGCGACCGGCGGCAGTAGATGCCCAACGGCACGCCGTCGTGCTCGGCCCGCCGGACGTGGTACGGCCCGGCGATCAACGAGAAGAAGTATGTGGCCAGCGGCGCGCTCGGGGCGAACTCCCAACGACCGGGAGCCGGATTGGCAGTCACCTCGGCGTTGCCGGAAACCGTCCACTCCGGAGGCGCGGTGACCGAAAGGACGAACGGGGCCTTGAGGTCGGGCTGGTCGAACGCGGCGAAGATGCGCTGCACATTGTCGAGGAAGCTCACCGCGTAGAGGTAGGTCTCGCCGTCGGCCGGGTCGACGAAGCGGTGCATCCCCTCCCCCGCGTTGGAGTACGCCATCTCCGCCTCGACGACCAGCGTGTTCTCCGCGGCCAGGTCACTCAACGGCAGCCGGTTGTCGGCCAGCAGATCGGGATCGAGGTCGCGGTCGTTGAGGCGTACACCCAGCAGTTTGGCGGGCTTGACCTCGGCGAAGGTCGCGGTGCCGGCGGTCGCCCGGAACCGGATCTCGACTCGGGAGCGGAACAGCTCGGCGCCACCGGTCAGGTCGAGGTCCACCTGATAGGACTCGACAGTAATCGCCGCGCCACGCGCGGTCGCCTCTACACGGGTCAGGCTCGGCATCCGCTTATCCTGCCCGATGGGGATCGGCACCCGGTCACCACACGACCCTCGGCACTGGAGGAAAGAACCATGGCGCAGCACCCCAAGGGCGACTTCGACCTCTCTCGGGCGGTCTGGCAGCGGGCCGAAGGGGACACCTCCGACAGCGCCGTTGAGGTCGCCTTCGTCGACGATCTGATCGGGATGCGCAACTCGGCCGAGCCGGAGGGACCGGTGCTGGTCTTCACCCAGGCCGAGTGGGACGCGTTCGTGGCCGGCGCGCAGGACGGCGAGTTTGACCTGGACTGATCGTGCCCGCCGGCTCGCCGGTGTCCGTTTCCGTGCCGGTGCCCGTTGTCGGGACACCGGCACGGCAACGCGGCGCAACCGCCCGAGCTGCGCCCGGCGGGCTGGTGGTCAACCATGACCGGGCCCGTCGCCGTCGCCCCAGCCGAGGCCACCGGGGCCCGGGGCGTGGTGGAAGCCGGGATGCCCGGCCACGTCGGCGCAGCGCTCGCCGTCCGGGCCGACCGCCCCGCAGAACAGCCGCTCGGCCCGATGCCAGGCGTCGGCCGGCGACAGGGCCGCCGCGCCGAGCGCCACCTCCGGGCGGAGCAGGTTCAGCGCCTCCGCATACCCCACTGCCAGCTCGCGGGCGTCGGCCGCGTCGGGCGCGGTGAAGCCCAGGTGCACGGTGAAGAACCGGTGCGGCCGGGTGGGCCGCCGTGGCGGCCCGATCAGCGACCGCGCGTCGCGGTCTCCTCCCAGCGCGCCGACGGCTCGCCGCTGCCGCCAGAACGGTGATCTGTTGTCGCGCATCCGCCCTCCCCGTGGTTGCCCCACCAGCAGCTAACCAGGTTCCGCCGCCCCTGGGAGGGGCCAGCCGACGCGGGGATTCAGCGGCGGCGACGGGGGTACACGCAGCCGGCCGGCGGTGTCCGCCCGCACCCGCGCGTGAGGAGACCCGATGGCGACCATGCCGGCCGACCGCAGCCCGGACAGCACCCTCGCGCTGCTCCGCGCCGGCTACCGGTTCATCGGCGAACGCTGCGAGCGGTACGGCAGTGACATCTTCCAGACCCGGGTCCTGCTCGCCCCGACCATCTGCCTGCGCGGCCGGCCGGCGGCGGTGTTGTTCTACGACAACGAACGCTTCCAACGGACAAACGCGATGCCGCTGCGGGCGCAGCGGACCCTCACCGGTCGGGGCGGCGTGCAGGGGCTGGACGGGCCGGAACACTCCGACCGCAAGGCGATGTTCATGTCGATCATGACGCCGGCCGCCATCCGGCAGCTCGGCCAGCTCTTCGACGACGAGTGGCAGACCCGGATCCCCGCCTGGGAGCGTGCCGGCCCGGTGACGCTCTACGACGAGCTGGGCCGCCTGCTGACCCGGGTGGTCTGCGCCTGGGCCGGGGTGCCGCTGCCCACATCGCAGGTCGAGCGCCGCGCCGTCGAGCTGCACGCCATGATCGAAGCTCCGGCGGTGGTCGGCCCCCGGCACTGGCGGGGACGGCTCGCCCGCCGCAGCGCCGAACGCTGGCTCGCCGACCTCATCGAACGGACCCGGGTCGGCATCTCTCCGGCGCCGGCCGGCAGCGCCCTGGCCGTGATCGCCGAGCACCGCGACGGGCACGGCAAGCTCCTCCCCCGGCGGATCGCGGCGGTGGAGCTGCTGAACGTGCTGCGCCCGGTGGTCGCCGTGGACCAGTACATCGCCTTCGCCGCGCTCGCCCTGCACGACCACCCGGCCTGGCAGGAGCGGGTCCGCGACGACGACGAGGCCACCGAGCACTTCGTGCAGGAGGTACGCCGCTACTACCCGTTCTTCCCGATCGCGGCGGCCCGGGTCCGCCGCTCCTTCGACTGGCAGGGCCATCACTTCCCCCAGGGCCGACGGGTGCTGCTCGACCTCTACGGCACCAACCACCATCCGACGCTCTGGCCACAACCGGAGCTGTTCCGCCCGGAGCGCTTCGCCGACCGACGCGTGGACCCGTTCGAGCTGATCCCGCAGGGCGGCGGTGACCACTGGACCGGGCATCGCTGCGCGGGCGAATGGATCACCATCGACCTGATGAAGCGGGCGGTCGCCAACCTGACCACCAGCATGCGTTACGACATCCCCGCGCAGAACCTGGCCCTGGACCTGCACCGGATGCCCGCGCTGCCACCCCTCGGCCTGACCCTCACCAACATCCGCCACACCGCCTGACCCATGTTCCGCCAGGAGGCGTCGATGTCCCTCTTCAGCCCTGCCGGTGACGCCCGGCGCACGGCGCGTCGGGCGGACGGCGGACACGACGGCGCCAGCACATTGCCGGCCCAGCTACCGATGACGTACGTGCTGCCGCTGCGCTGGCACAGCGACACCGGCCTGGCCGAGCTGACCGGCTACCTGCGATGGTTGGCAGGCAGAGTCGAGGTGCTCGTGGTCGACGGCTCGGCACCGGACCTCTTCGCCCGGCATGCCGACGCGTGGCGCGGACTGATCCGGCACCTCCCACCCGACCCCGCCGAGCGTGGGCTCAACGGCAAGGTGATCGGCGTACGCACCGGGCTCCGCGCGGCGGGCCACGACCACGTGGTGATCGCCGACGACGACGTCCGGTACGACGAGGCCGCGCTGACCGCCGTGCACCGACTGCTGGATCGGGCCGATCTGGTACGACCCCAGAACTACTTCGACCCGCTGCCCTGGCACGCCTGGTGGGACACCGGCCGGACGCTGCTCAACCGGGCGCTCGGCGCGGACTACCCGGGCACCCTCGCCGTGCGTCGCAACACCTTCCTCGCCATGGGCGGCTACGACCCGGACGTGCTCTTCGAGAACCTGGAGCTGATCCGCACCATGCGCGCGTACGACGGCATCGAGGCCGCGCCGGCCTGGCTGTACGTACGCCGACTACCACCGGACGCCACCCACTTCCGCGGCCAACGTGTCCGCCAGGCGTACGACGATCTGGCCCAGCCGGCCCGCCTGCTGACCGCGCTCGCGGTCCTGCCGGCGCTGGCCGCGGCGATCGCGGCCCGGCGGCCCGCGCTGTTACTCGGCGCGGCGGCCGGCACCGTCGCGCTTGCCGAGCTGGGCCGCCGCCGTGCGGGCGGCACCGCGGTCTTCCCGCCGGCAACGGTGCTGGCGGCTCCCGTCTGGCTGCTGGAGCGCGGTGTGTGCGGCTGGCTCGCGGTGGCCCAGCGGTTCCTGCTCGGCGGCGTCCGCTACGGCGACACCCGAATCCGCCGAGCCGCCCACTCGACCCACACCCTGCACCGCCGCCCCCGACCACACTGAGCACTCTCAGGGGGAAGACGCGACAGCTCGCGGTCACCGGAGTGGCCGCGAGCTGTCGCGATTGCAGTGGGATGGGGTGGGGTCAGGGGCTGACCTGGTGCCGGGCCTCCTGGGCCTGGCCCTTGACGTCCTGCGCCGCCGACTTCGTGTCGTCCTTGACGGCGTGCACGGCGTCCTGAGCGGTGGACTTCACCGACTCGGTGGCGTGCTGAACCGGCTCGCGCAGCTCGTCCTTGAGCTCGCTGGCCACCTCGCCCAGCTTCTCCTTCACCGCACCGCTGTGCTCGCTGACCCGCTCCTTGAGCTGGGTCGCCGCCTGCTGCTCCCGACGGGAGGCCGGGATCAGCGACGAGGCAAGCCAGCCGACGCCGAACGCGATCAGCCCGGCGGCGAGAGGGTTGCCCTGGGACTTCTGCCGGATCACCCGCGGCGCGCTGTGGGCGGCGTCGCTGACAGTGGCCGCCGCCGAGTGCGCGGCGTCGCTGACGCTGGAGGCCGCCGACGAGGCGCGGTCACCCACCGAATGGGCGGCCTGGCCGGTGCCGTGGCCGAGGTCAGACGCGGTTCCCATGACCTTGTCCCTCACATTCTGCAGAGCGGAACGGGCCCGCTGCTTACGGTCGTCGACGATGCGGCTGGGGCTGACCTTGTACGCCAACGCGTCCACATCGGAGCTGAGGCTGTTACGGGTGGCTTCGATCTCCCGGCGGATCTGTTCGGGATCGGTGCTCATCGGGTGACTCCCTCCGGGTGCGGCTTGAGCGCGTCGGGGATCCGCTGCACGCTCTCGTTGGTCTGCTTGAGCCCGCGTACGTGCTGGGCGTTCTTCTTGCCCATGGAGTAGAGGACCGCGGCGATCGCGGCCCAGATGACGGCCACGATCAGCGCCGCCCAGCCGCCGTCCATCACGTTGGACAGCCCGGCCCAGAGGGCCAGCGAGAGGAACAGCGCCACCATGTAGCCGCCGAAGCCGGCACCGCCGAAGAGCCCAGCGGCCTTACCGGCCTTCTTGCCCTCCTGGCGGATCTCAGCCTTGGCCAGCTCGACCTCCTGACGCATCAGCGTCGACAGGTCACTGGTCACCTGGCCCATCAGCTCACCGATGGAGCTGCCCTTGACCTCCGCCGCGGTGTGCGGTGCACCCGCGGTGGGGTGGTACCCGGAGTCCAGGCCGGACCCCTGCGTCGGCATGCTCATGCCGTCGCCTCCCTTCGGATGACTCGGTGGCTCACGGGCGGGTGCTGCCGCTGGACGGCACGCCCGGCAGCGGGTCGGTCTGGCTCACCGGCGGGAGCGGCTGCCCGGTGCCGGAGTGCTCCGGGTAGTCGCCCCGGGTCGGGTCGGCGTAGCCACCGGGTGCCGGGTCGGCGTAGTCACCGGACGCCGGCCCGGTGTGCGTGCCGGGGGTCGGGTCCAGGTAGCCGCCCTGCGGGACGGCGTCCGGCACCGCGCGGGGCGCCGGCGGCGTCGGGATCACGGCCGTCCGCTCCGGGTCGTACGCCCCAGCGCCCCGGTAGGTCGAGGATCCGTTGCCGGAGTCGTCGCCAGCGGCGGAGATGCTGCGGGTCAGCCGGCCGGCCAGCACGCCGAGAACCGCCGCGCCGACCAGGAAGGTGCCCGGGTTGCGCCGTGCGTAGTCGCGTACCTCGGTGAGCAGGTCGCCGGGCTCACGCTCCTCGAGCCAGCCGGCGACGCCGTGTACCCGGTCGGCGGCCTGGCGGGCCAGCTCGCTCACCGGACCGGCCTGGCCACCCTGCTCGGCCATCGAGCGCATCTCGTCGGCCAGCGAACGCAGCCCACCGGCGGCCCGGCGCTGCTGCTCACCGGTCTGGCTGGCGAGCTGGGTGCGGGCCTCGCCGTACAGGTTGCGGGCCTGCCGGGCCGCCTCACGGCCGACCTCGGTGCCCTGCTCCTTGGCGGTCTGGGCGACCGCACCGCCAGCCTGTGCGGCCTCGGATCCGACCTGACGGGCCTGGTCGCGAACGCCACCGCCGTTGGTCGACTCCTGCCCGTACGTGGAAGACGTAGGTGAAAGATCGTAAGACATGATGTCCCTTCCGCTCGGAAAGTCGTCGCGGTTGTGCTGGGGGGATGCGGTTGCGTTGCCGCAGCCGCTGACCATTCACCTACCCTGCGTTTTGGCTTCCATACCTCTTCGTGCATTTCTCTGCGCGGGGGCCGGATGAACTTCAAAATGGAGGATCGTCGGGCTGCGTCACGTCGCCGCTGCGGACAGTGAGGTTCGCGAGGGCTGGCAGATCCACGGAGGGGGCAGCGATGGCACGAGACGCGCGAGGTGGCCGACCGACGGGCCCGCGACCCCGGGTCCAGTTGGCCGCGCTGGTCGTGGCCGGGGTCTTCCTGCTGATCGGTGTCCTCGGCTTCATTCCCGGCATCACCACCGACTACGGCGAGCTGCGGTTCGCCGGGCATCACTCGGAGGCCCGGCTGCTCGGGCTGTTCCAGGTGTCGATCCTGCACAACGCGGTGCACCTGCTGTTCGGCCTGGCCGGCCTGGTGCTGTCCCGCAGCGTCGCCGGCGCCCGGCTCTTCCTGGCCGGCGGCGGCGCGATCTACCTCGTCCTCTGGCTGTACGGCCTGGCGATCGAGGCCGTCGACGCGGAGGGCGGGGCGAACATCCTGCCGGTCAACGACGCCGACAACTGGCTGCACCTCGCGCTCGGCTTGGGGATGATCGCGCTGGGG
The DNA here is from genome assembly GCF_028475105.1 of Micromonospora sp. LH3U1. Taxonomy (NCBI): domain Bacteria; kingdom Bacillati; phylum Actinomycetota; class Actinomycetes; order Micromonosporales; family Micromonosporaceae; genus Micromonospora; species Micromonospora sp. LH3U1. The sequence goes on from NZ_CP116936.1 coordinate 5,683,381, forward strand.
CTGCTGCTGTCGAACCAGGTGGGCACCGGCGGGCGCCTGGACAATCCCGCCGACCGGCACTGACCTGGCGGTTCGTCGGTGTGGCGGTCGTCACGCACGCCGCGAGCGACGCCGGGCCGGCGACGTCAGAGCGGCGGCGCGGCCGTCAGGCCGCGACCGGCAGCCGCTTGGCGAAACACACGCTGTACGGGTTGCCCACGTACTCGCCGTAGACCGGAATCCGGTCGTAGCCACACGACGTGTACAGCGCGATGGCGGCCGGCAGGTAGGTGCCGGTCTCCAGGCAGACCACCGAGTGCCCCTGCCGGAACGCACATTCCTCCAGCGCGGCCAGCAACTGACGGGCGATCCCCCGCCCCCGGTACGCGGGCCGGACGTACATCCGCTTGACCTCGCCGGTCTCGACATCGATCGACTGGAGTCCTCCGCAGGCGACCGCCCGACCGTTCACCACCACCGCCAGGTAGCGGACGTCGTCATGGGGGACGAAGACCTGCCCGTCCAAGCCGCCATCGGCCTCGCGCAGCTCACGCTGCTGCGCGATGAGAAGGGAGGCGATCTCTGGATCGATGGCAGGCCGGGACTCGATCAGCATCACCCCACGCTAGGACGGGTGGATTTCGCGGAGGTTTCCGGAAATCAACCCGATCACGGAGCGCAACGGACTACTCGGCGTCGTCCTCGTCGTCGATGTCGTCGAACTCGTCGGGGTCGTCGGACGCGTCCGCACCCACCTCGTCCGCCGACCGCACCCGGCGGGCCTTCCGGGCAGCGAGCCGGTCCGCCGCGGAAGCCCGGTTCGACTTCTCCTCCAGGCGGACGTCGGTGCCCCGGTTGCCGGGTACGAAGTCCGCGCCGGCGTAGAGCGTCGGCTGCCAGTCGAACTCGCGTGCACCGATCCGGACCAGGTCACCGGGCTGCGCGCCGGCCTTGGCCAGCTTGTCCTCCACCCCGAGCCGGGCCAGCCGGTCGGCCAGGTAGCCGACCGCCTCGTCGTTGTCGAAGTTGGTCTGCTTGACCCAGCGCTCCGGGCGTACGCCCCGCACGGTGAACGAGCCGTCCGCGTCGGCCGTGATGGTGAAACCGGCGTCGTCCACGGCCATCGGTCGGATCACGATCCGGGTCGGCTCGGCCGGCGGCGCCGCCTTGCGCTCCGCATCGACCAGCTCGGCCATCGCGTACTTCAGCTCCTTGAGCCCTTCCCGGGTGGCCGCTGAGACCTCGAACACCCGGTAGCCGCGCTCCTCCAGGTCGGGGCGCACGATCTCGGCGAGGTCCCGGCCGTCCGGCACGTCGACCTTGTTCACGGCCACCAGCCGTGGGCGATCGGTCAGCCCGCCGTACTGACTCAGCTCGGCCTCGATGGCGTCGATGTCGGCGACCGGATCACGGCCGGGCTCCAGGGTCGCCGAGTCGATGACGTGCACCAGCACCGAGCAGCGCTCGATGTGCCGCAAAAACTCCAGACCCAGCCCCTTGCCAGTGGCCGCGCCCGGGATCAGGCCCGGCACGTCGGCGACGGTGAAGGTGTGGTTGTCCATCCGGACCACACCGAGGTTGGGCACGAGGGTCGTGAACGGGTAGTCGGCGATCTTCGGCTTCGCGGCGGAGATCACCGAGATCAGCGACGACTTACCGGCCGACGGGAAGCCCACCAGGCCCACGTCGGCGACGCTCTTCAGCTCCAGCACGATGTCCAGCTGGTCGCCGGGCTCCCCCAGCTCAGCGAAGCCGGGAGCCTTGCGCTTGGCGTTGGCCAGCGAGGCGTTGCCCCGCCCGCCGCGCCCGCCCCGGGCCACCTCGAAGGTGGTGCCCGCGCCGACCATGTCTGCCAGCACGGTGCCGTCGGTGGTCTGCACCACTGTGCCGTTGGGCACCTTGAGCACCAGGTTGTGGCCGTTGGCCCCGTCCCGGTTCGACCCGGCACCGCCCTTGCCGTTGTCGGCCTTGACGTGCGGGTGGAAGTGGAAGTCGAGCAGCGTGGTCACCTGCGGGTCGACGACCAGCGACACGCTGCCGCCGTGCCCGCCGTTACCGCCGTCCGGCCCGCCGAACGGCTTGAACTTCTCGCGGTGGATCGAGGCACAACCGTGCCCGCCATCGCCGGACTGCAGATGCAGAACGACCCGGTCAACGAACGTTGCCACGGCGTCAATCCTTCCAGCGAGGTCCGACCCCGCACTTCGAAAAAAACTAAGCGGGCCGGGACCCGGAGGTCCGCGGCCCGCTTAGCCCGAGAGCTACTGCTGCGGAACGATGCTGACGGTCTTGCGACCGCGCTTGGTGCCGAACAGGACCGCACCGGCGGACAGCGCGAACAGCGTGTCGTCGCCGCCACGGCCGACCAGGTCACCGGGGTGGAACTTGGTGCCGCGCTGCCGGATGAGGATCTCACCGGCGCTGACAACCTGACCACCGAAGCGCTTCACGCCGAGTCGCTGGGCCGCGGAATCACGACCGTTACGCGAGCTGGACGCACCCTTTTTGTGAGCCATTGGAGGACGACCTACTTCCCGCTGGAGATGCCGGTCACCTTGACCTGGGTCAACGGCTGGCGGTGACCCTGGCGCTTGTGGTAGCCAGTCTTGTTCTTGAACTTGTGGATCCGGATCTTCGGGCCCTTGGTGTGCGCGGCAATTTCGCCGGACACCGCGACCTCGGCAAGCTTTGCCGCATCGGTCACCAGGTCGTCACCGTCGACGAGGAGCACCGCGGTGAGCTTCACCGCGTCACCGGGGGCACCGGTGAGCTTCTCGACCTCGATCACGTCGCCCTCGGCGACCTTGTACTGCTTGCCGCCGGTCTTGACGATCGCGTACATCGGAGGCGGACTCCCTGTCGTTGAGGCTGCTGGCGGTCGTCCCCGCAGCGGCTCGCCGGGTAGCAGTGCACGGCGGCGCGGGCACACGGGAACTCGGCACACCAAAAGTGCGCCGCAGGCAAGAGTACGCCATTGCTGGCCCGGATCTCAAACCGGCCCGCCCTGGTCAGCGCGCGCAGAGCTGGTCGAGGCGCTGCTGGAGCCGGTCGAGCTCGGTCTCGTCGATCGACTCGACGTCGGCGCCGAGCGCGGACACCTCGGTGCCGAGGTCGGTGAGCAGGGTCTTGAGCTGCGGATCGGTGGTCCGCTCCGACTGCTCCCGCAGCTTGGTCCGCCAGCCGGCCAGCGCCGCCTCGGCCCGCCCCCGGGCAGCCTCGGCCGCGCTGCTGTCCCCGGCGCCCACCGCTGCGATCATCTGGCCCAGCTCCGCCACATACGTCCGGACGGCAGTGGCGCTGGCCTGCTGGGCGTCGGCGCAGACCTGCGTGGCGTTGCCGCCCGCCACACCACCACTGGCCGGCATACCGGTCGGCCCGGGGGACATGCCACCGGCCGCCGGGCCGGAGCCCTCTGCGGTCACGCCGGTCGGACCCGGACCCACACCCTCGGGCCGGTCGGTGGAGCAGCCGGCCACACCGGCGAGCACGGTGACCAGCGCGGTGACGGCGAGCAGACGACGCATCTTCTTCTCCTGACCCGGGACGGCCGATCCTGGACCGGATGGCCGGAACGGCGAGGTCCCTCCCCCGTCACTTTGCCGGGGAAGGGACCTCATCAAACACTTGGCCGGTCAGGCGGTCAGGGGCGCGTCCGCCTACGGGCGCCGCCCCGGCGCGACCGGCGACGGCCGGCGCCACCCTCGGTGGTCTCTTCGTCGCCTTCACCGTCGGCGAGCGCGTCCGGATCGTCCGCCGCGGCCAGCCGAGCCGACTCTCCCTGCTGGCTGTCGGAGATCGCCGGCCCGGCGGCGGTGTCCGACTCGTAGCGGGACAGGTCGTAACCCATGGTGTCCTGGTAGTCGGCGTTCGGTTCGACACTGGTGTCGGTGTCGGTGTCGACAACCTCGACCACGGCCCGCTCGGCCGGGGCGTTCTTGCGCGCCCGGCGGCGCGACGACGCGGTGCCCTGCTCGGCGGCGGGAGCGGCGGCCACCGACGAGGCGACCGCCTTGACCTTCTCCCCCGCACCGGCAGGACGCGGCTTCTCCGGCACCGGCTCGGTGTGCATGATGACGCCTCGACCCTTGCAGCACTCGCAGGTCTCGCTGAACGCCTCCAGCAGGCCCGCGCCGATCCGCTTTCGGGTCATCTGCACCAGACCGAGCGAGGTGATCTCGGTGACCTGGTGCTTGGTGCGGTCCCGGCCCAGGCACTCGGTGAGGCGGCGCAGCACCAGCTCACGGTTCGACTCCAGCACCATGTCGATGAAGTCGATCACCACGATGCCGCCGATGTCGCGTAGCCGGAGCTGACGGACGATCTCCTCCGCCGCCTCCAGGTTGTTGCGGGTGACGGTCTCCTCAAGGTTGCCGCCGGAGCCGGTGTACTTGCCGGTGTTGACGTCGACGACCGTCATCGCCTCGGTCCGGTCGATCACCAGCGAGCCACCGGAGGGCAGGAAGACCTTGCGGTCCAGGCCCTTGATGATCTGCTCGTCGATCCGGTACTCGGCGAAGACGTCGCTCGTGCCGACGTGCCGGCGCACCCGGTCGACCAGATCCGGGGAGACGTGCGACAGGTACGACTCGACCATGTCGTACGACTGCTCGCCCTCGATCACCAGCTCGCGGAAGTCCTCGTTGAACAGGTCCCGGACCACCCGGATGACCAGGTCAGGCTCCCCGTAGAGCAGCACCGGAGAGCCGCCCTCGGCGGCCTTGGCCTGGATGTCCTCCCACTGCGCCTGGAGACGCTTGACGTCGCGGGCCAGCTCGTCCTCGGTGGCGCCCTCGGCAGCCGTACGGACGATCACGCCCGCGCCGTCCGGGACCAGCTTCTTGAGCACGTCCCGCAGCCGCTTGCGCTCGTTGTCCGGCAGCTTCCGGCTGATCCCGGAGGCGTTGCCGTTGGGCACGTAGACCAGGTGCCGGCCGGAGAGCGCGACATGGCTGGTCAGCCGAGCGCCCTTGTGCCCGATCGGGTCCTTGGTGACCTGGACCAGCACCGAGTCGCCGGAGCGCAGCGCCTGCTCGATCGAGCGGGCCCGCCCTTCCAGGCCGGAGGTGTCCCAGTTGACCTCACCGGCGTACAGCACCGCGTTGCGGCCCCGGCCGACGTCGACGAACGCCGCCTCCATGCTCGGCAGCACGTTCTGCACCTTGCCCAGGTACACGTTGCCGGCCATCGTGCCGGAGGAGTTGCGGGTGACGTAGTGCTCGACCAGCACGCCGTCCTCCAGGACGGCGATCTGGGTGCGGTCACCGCGCTGGCGGACCGCCATCACGCGGTCGACCGCCTCCCGGCGTGCCAGGAACTCCGACTCGCTGAGGATGGGCGGCCGGGTACGCCGCTGCTCCCGGCCGTCCCGGCGACGCTGGCGCTTGGCCTCCAGCCGGGTCGAGCCGGACACGCCCTGCACCTCGTCGACGGTCCGACGCGGCTCGCGGATCTTCACCACGGTCGGTACGCCGTCGTCGGCGGCACTCTCCGTGTCGCCGGCACCGCGGCGACGACGACGACGGCGACGACGGGTCAGGCCGTCTCCGCCCTCGACCTCCTCGTCCTCGTCACCCTCGGCCTCGACCTCGGCGGTCTCTTCCTCATCGGCCTGCGCCGCCTCGTCGGACTCCTCGTCCTCGGCGTCGTCGGCCCCACCCTTGCCCCGGCCCCGGCCGCGACGGCCACGCCGGCGGCGGCGGCGCGCGGCGGCGCTGTCCTCGTCGTCCTCATCCGCCTCGGAAGCCTCGTCGGCCTCGTCGATCGGCTCTTCTTCAGCCTCGATCGCCTCGATCGGCTCCACCGGCTCGACCTCGCGGCGACCACGCCGGCGGCGGCGGGACGGCTCGGCGGCTTCCTCGACGGCCGGCTCCTCGGCAACCGGCGCGGGCTCCACCGGTCGGGTCACCGGCACCGCGTCCGGCTGGGGCGCCATGAACAGCACGGTGGGCGCGGAGAGCGCGGCACGCCGTCGACGGGTACGCGGCTGCTCCGGCTCGACCTCGGCCGGCTCGTTCGGCTCATCTGTCACACCGGAAACGGCCACACCCGGTGACACCTCACCGGAGCGCTCCTGCGGGCCACTGGTCCAGGCCAGCTCGGCAGCGGTCGCGCTCGGGATGGCCGCCGTGTCGTTCAACTCGGCCTCGGCCTCGCGCAGGTCGGACTCCGCCGCCTCCTCGTCGACGACCGGCTCCTCGACCGCGGGCACCTCTTCGGCGGCGGCCGGCTGCTCGGTGGCGGGCGGCTCCTCGACGGCAGCGGGTGTGGCCTTCTTGCGCCGGGTACGGGTCACCTTGACCGGCGGAACCACCTCGGCCGAGGCGGCCTCCGCGGAGGCCGCGACAAGCGGTTCCTCGGCGGTCGTCTCGACGGCGGTGGCCTTGCGGCGGCGCCGGGGGGTCTTCGGGGCGACGTCCAGGTCGCCGGAGACCGGAGCGAAGACCTCCGCCTGCGGCGACTCGGCACTGCCGGCCCCGCCGGTGGACGCCTCGATCGGCGCGTCGGTCTGCTCGGGCTTGTTGAGCGGGGCGGCCCGACGCCGGGTCGTCCGGGTGCGCCGCACGGGCGCGGCAGGCTCGGCGCTCTCCGCGCCGGCTGGTTCCACCGAGGCCGAACCAACGGCCGTGGTGGGGGGCGCGACGGTTGCGCCGTCGGCCGTGGTGCTCTGGTCGGCGGTCTCGCTGGCCGGCTGTGAACCGGTCCGTTCGCCGCCCTCGGGCTCGTTCTCGAGCATGGACGTTCTCCAGTTCTGGCTAGCCCGGGCGCGGGTGAGCGCTGCCACGCAGGGTCGCCGCAAAAGTGTTTCCGCCGGGCGCGCGTGGTGCGCGACCGCCGAAGTCTGCCTGCCAGAACACCGACCGTCGGTCAGTGCCCAACGATGGCTGCCCCGTCGCGGTCCGCATCCAACGGATCCACGATCGCACCCTGCGCGGTCAACGTGCCCTGAGCCAGCCGGGTCACCCTCGGCGAAACCGGCGGCTCCAGGTCGGCCACCACGCGGAGGCCGGAAAGGACGTCATCGGGCCGTACGGACGGGGTGACCTGCCGCACGACCAGTTCGAGTATCGCACACGGTACGGCCGGCGCCCCGGAAGGCGTCGGCGTTGGCGCGAGGACATCGATGGACATCACGGCAGCGCGGGCGTCGAACGTGCGTCGGCCCTGCTTGGTCATCCGCTCGACCAGCACCTCCTCGGCCGCGACGAACGCGTCCACCGCGGCGCGCAGCACCGCCGTCTCGACCTCGGGCAACTCGATGTGCCAGAGCGACGCCTCGATCCGGTCCGGGAGGTTGCCCCCCTCGGCGATCACGGCGTCCAAGACGTCCAGCCCCGGAGAGAGCGCGGCGTCCAACGCGGCGCGCAGCGCCTCCGGGTCGACCGCCGTCTGAAGGCCGATCTCCAGGTACTCCGCCTCACTTGCCACCCCGGTGGGCGCGGCGCTGGCGTAGGAGATCTTCGGGTGCGGGTGGAAGCCCTGGGAGTAGGCGATCGGCACAGCGGCCCGGCGTAGGGCGCGCTCGAACGCCCGGGCGAAGTCCCGGTGCGAGGTGAACCGCAGCGGCCCACGCTTGGCGTACCGGATGCGGACGCGCTGGACGACCGGTGCCTGGCCGCCCTCGGGTTGAGGCTTTCTGGCGATCGTGGGCTCCTCGGGTGGACCTGCGTGTCCGCCCATCCTGGCGCAGGGCTCGTGACGGTACGCGACCGGGGCGGTCGAATCGCCCGGCAGACCGGTTCAAATCGGTCGGCAGGGCCATGACCACCCGCCGGAAAGGCCGATGGCCGGCCAGTGACACGGAGGTCACCGGCCGGCCACCACGATCAGGACCGGTCACCGCTCCCTGGGCGGGGCGGGCGGCGCTCCGCCAGGTGGGCCGTACCCGGGGGGCGGGGCGTACCCCGGCGGTGGCCCGTACCCGGAGGGCGGGGCGTACCCGGTTGGCGGCGGCGGGTAGCCGGGCGGCGGGGCGTAACCCGCGCCCGGCGACGGGTACGCGCCGGGGGACATCTGGTCGAGCAGTTCGTCCGGTACGTCAGCAGCCGCCCGGGCCGCCTCACGCCGGTACCGACGGCGGTTCCAGACGAGGAACACCACCAGCCCCAGCAGCAGCACCAGCACCACGGCGACACCGATGACCACCACCATGACCTGCTGGTCGCTGGGGCCGCCGCGGTCGCCATGCTGGGTGACGTCGAACTCCTCGTCCGCACCCCCGGTGCGGGCGGGGCCCGGGTCGGTCGCCGCGGCCGGATCGAGCAGCGGATTGGCGGTGACCGGCGGCACGTTCGCGGTCAGCGCGGCCACCGGGTCGATCACACCGAAGCCGTACTGCGGGTCCCGCCCGGATGGGCCGGCATCCCGGGACGTCCGGATGATCCGGTTGATCACGTTGGGAGCGTCGAGGTCCGGGTACTTCGCCCGGATCAACGCGGCGAGACCGGAGACGATCGCGGTGGAGTCGGAGGTGCCGTCGCCCCAGCCGTAACCCTGCTCGTTGGCGACGTTGTAGATGCCGTCGCCCGGAGCGGCGACCACCGCCTCCGGCCCCTGGACGGAGCCGGACCAGAACCTGCCGCCCCGAGTCGTCCCGGTCACTGCGATCACGCCCGGAGTGTTGGCAGGGCTGTCCACAACCTTGCTGCCCTTGGCGGTGTTGCCGGCCGCCGCGACCACCACTACGTCATGGTCCAAGGCGTACTTGATCGCGCTCTCCTCGGCAGGACTGGCCAGACCCGGACCACCAAAGGACATGTTGATCACCTTGGCGCCGCCGTCGACGGCCATCCGGATGCCGAGGGCCACCGCCGCGTCACTGTTGGTCCCGGTGCCCTTGCGCAACTTGATGGGCAGGATCTTCGCGCCGGGAGCGACGCCGTCCACACCGTCGCGGCTGGCGTTCGTCGCCGCGATGATGCCGGCCATGTGCGTGCCGTGCCCGTCCTCGTCGGCCCGGCCGTCTCCGGAGGCGCCGTAGCTGCGGTCACCGGGCAGCACCTGACCCCGCAGGTCCGAATGGGTGGCCTCGACGCCACTGTCGAGTAAGCCCACGACAACGCCACGCCCGGTCGAGATCTTGTGGGCCTGGTCGATCCGGAGCTCGTCCAGATACCACTGCTCGGCCCGCCGAGGCGCGGCGGCCGCCGGTTGGGCGGCCCCCACCACCAGGAACCCCGCCAGCAGGCAGGCGACTACCGGCCGAAGCGTTCCGACGTTCACCCTCATCCGTCCGTCCTCATCGAAGGATGCCCGGAGACGCCCCGTCACCGGGGCCCCACGGATCGTCGTCCTCAGTCAACCACGACGAGTGCTCGGAGCCGGTGCTGCCGCCCTGCCCGGCGCCACCCGCGCCGCCCATGCCGCCGCCCATCATCCCAGCGCCGCCGACTCCGGCACCGCCACGCGCGCCGCCCGCCATTCCGGCGCCACCGCCTGCGGCGGTGCGCAACGCATTGGCCGCGCTCGTCATCGGCGGCACCTTTCCGTTGCCGCCGCCCACCATGCCGGGGATGCCACCCACGCCGACCCCGGCGCCTGCGCCCAGGCCACCGCCTGCGCCGATCCCCCGGCCGCGCCAACGCCGGGGCCGCCCCCGAAACCACCGCCGGCGCCACCGAGACCGGCGCTACCGACTCCGCCGCCACCGATGCCACCGCCCAAGCCGCCGACGCCGCTCGGGGTAGCGCCAGCCAGACCGCTGGTGTAGCCCTCGTCGCCATCCGGGTAGCCCGGGTATCCCGAACCGGTCGGCGGGGTCGTGAGCTGGCCGGAGCCGCCGGGCGGTGACCCTTCGCCAAACTGACTGGAGGAGGGCGGGGAGAACGGGTCGACGGTGGACGTGGGACCGCCCGTTTCGCCGAGGCTCGGTGGTCTGCTGCCGATCGTGGGGCCACCACCGATGTCGGGCTTCCCGTCGAATCCCCCGCCATCACCAATGTCGGGCCGACCCGTAGGCGGAATCCGGGGGTCACGACGAATGTCGTCAGTGTCGCTTCGTCCATCCGGCGCGACCACGGTCAGCTTGGGACGCTCGGTATACACCGCCTGGGGCAGCGGCGCCATCGCCGTGTTCGCGGCCTGCTGGTTGTCCCGGTACCAGTTGTCCAGGTGGGACTTGGTGTCCCACCAGCCGCCCCGCTTGTCGTCGCCGGCCTGGCCGTCGACCTTCATGGTCGCTTCCAGGTCGTCGGCCTTGTCCCGGAACGCGCCGTCGGCGTACGAGGCGGGGTTGCTCTGGTAGTCCTGCCGCAGCGCGGCGAGGAACCCCGACGAACTCTCACCGTCGCGGGCATCGTCGAGCTCGGTGCCGTTGGGCAGGCTCCACTCGTTGAAGCCGAAGTCGTCCATCAGCGGGATCGGGATCGTGGAGACCGACTTGCGGATGTCGCCCTCGATCCGCGTCAACGCGCCACTGACGTTGGTCGCGTCGGTGATCAGATCCTCGATCTGCTTGCCGATCGTGCCCAGGTGCTCGCGGTACGCGTCGCCACCGCTGCCCTTCCAACCGGCGAGCATCCCGGGCAGGCCGCCGACGTGCGGGCGTTCCTGGCCCGTCGCGATCGGGCCGACGAACGATCGACCGACGAGCGCGTCCCGCAGTTGTTGCAGGCCGCTGGACAGATTGCTCCAGCCCGCTCCGACCGATCCGACCGTTTCCGGGTCCGCGGAGAGCGTCACCTCGCGGACGCACCGCTCCCAGGTTCCTCCAGCCATGACATCCCCCTCAGGCCGTGTACGGGTAGGTGGGTGCGCCGCTGGCAGTGGGCGGCGGCGCCGCCGATTCCAGCAGCCGCTCGATCTCCTTGCCGTTGGCGCCGTTACGCGCCTCGGTGTCGCGGAACGCCTTGGCGATCTCCTCGGTGCCCTCCTTGAGCGCGGTGAGCTTCTGGGAGAGCGTCGCGAGATGGGCCTCCATGTTGGCCGTGGACGTGGTCAGGGCCGCCCACTGCATGCGGGCGTCCTCGTAGGCGCCGAAGGGGGTGCCGTTCGGAACGGTCTGGGCGTTGTTGCTGTCGCCCTTCATCCGCTCCTTGATTCGTTCCATCTCGTAGCTGATCGTGTCGTCGACGTACTGCTTCAGCCGCTCGACGTACGCCGCGGCGGCGTCCAGATCCTCGACGCTGACGTGCAGATCGCCGGTGTTCGGCGGCGGGATGCTCCCCATGCGCTTCCTCCCCCGTTCCCGACCCGCCGGGTCGGTCCATGTCAGACGCAGCGTATCGAGTCTGACCTAGTCGGGGCAGCCCCAGCCACCACCATGCGGTACAGATGGCGGCCGATATCGGAAAGGCCCGGTGCGGGCGACAGCGCGGCGAAGCCCTAAAACGCCAACGGGCCCGCGGGACGCGGACCCGTTGGGCGACATGTCGGATGTGGAGGGTGGTGGGGCACCGTCACCGGCGCTGCCCGGAGGCAGCCCGGTCAGGGGTGCGAGTGGCCCGACGGAACCTTCATGCCATTGCCGGCCAGTGGGGTGAGCGGCAGCAGCTTCTTGCCGGTGGGGCCGATCTGGATCTCGGTGTCCATCGAGGGGCAGACGCCGCAGTCGAAGCAGGGCGTCCACCGGCAGTCGTCCTGCTCGAACTCGGTGACCGAGTCCTGCCAGTCCTGCCAGAGCCAGTCCTTGTCCAGGCCCGAGTCGAGGTGGTCCCAGGGCAGGACCTCCAACTCGTCGCGCTGACGGGTGGTGTACCAGTCGAGGTCCACCCCGAACGCGGGCAGCGTCTCGGCCGCCGCGTCCACCCAGCGCTGGTACGAGAAGTGCTCGCTCCACCCGTCGAACCGGCCGCCGTTCTCCCACACCTTGCGGATCACCGAACCGACCCGGCGGTCACCCCGGGAGAGCAGGCCCTCGATCAGCGACGGCTCGCCATCGTGGTAGCGGTAGCCGATGGCCCGGCCCAGCGAACGGTCGGAGTTGATCGCCTGCTTGAGGATCCTGAGTCGGTGGTCGATGACCTCCGGACGTTCCATGGCGGCCCACTGGAACGGGGTGTGCGGCTTCGGCACGAACCCGCCGATGGAGACCGTGCAGCGGATGTCCTTCGAGCCGGTGGCGGCCCGACCGGCCTTGATCACCTCGTGCGCCATGTCGGCGATCTCGAGGACGTCCTCGTCGGTCTCGGTGGGCAGGCCGCACATGAAGTAGAGCTTCACCTGCCGCCAGCCGTTGCTGTACGCGGTGACGACGGTGCGGATCAGGTCTTCCTTCGACACCATCTTGTTGATGACCTTGCGGATCCGTTCCGACCCGCCCTCGGGGGCGAAGGTCAGGCCGGTGCGCCGCCCGTTGCGGGACAGCTCCTGCGCGAGGTCGATGTTGAAGGCGTCCACCCGGGTCGACGGCAGCGACAGCGAGACGTTGGTGCCCTCGTACTGCTGGGCGAGGCCCGAGCACATGTCACCGATCTCGGAGTGGTCCGCCGAGGAGAGCGACAGCAGGCCCACCTCGGAGAAGCCGGAGAACTCCAGGCCCTCGCGGACCATCTGCCCGACCGTGGTGATCGACCGCTCCCGCACCGGCCGGGTGATCATGCCCGCCTGGCAGAACCGGCAGCCCCGGGTGCAGCCCCGGAAGATCTCCACCGCGTACCGCTCGTGCACCGTCTCGGCGAGCGGGACGAGGGGCTTCTTCGGGTACGGCCAGGCGTCCAGGTCCATGGTCGTGCGCTTGTGCACCCGGAACGGCACGTCCGCCCGGTTCGGCACGACCCGCTGGATCCGCCCGTCCGGCAGGTAGTCGACGTCGTAGAACCGCGGCACGTAGACGCTCTCGGTGCGGGCCAGCCGCAGCAGCAGCTCGTCGCGGCCGCCCGGGGAGCCCTCGGCCTTCCACTCCCGGACGATCGCGGTGATCTCCAGGACCGCTTCCTCGCCGTCGCCGAGCACTGCGGCGTCGATGAAGTCGGCGATCGGCTCCGGGTTGAACGCGGCGTGCCCGCCGGCCAGGATCACCGGGTCGGCGTCGGTGCGGTCGGCGGCCAGCATCGGGATGCCGGCCAGGTCGATCGCGGTGAGCATGTTGGTGTAACCCAGCTCGGTGGAGAAGGAGATGCCGAACACGTCGAAGTTACGGACCGCGCGGTGCGCGTCGACGGTGAACTGCGGCACGCCGTGCGTGCGCATCAGGGTCTCCAGGTCCGGCCAGACCGCGTACGTCCGTTCGGCGAGGGTGTCGGGCAGCTCGTTGAGCACCTCGTAGAGGATCTGCACGCCCTGGTTGGGCAGCCCCACCTCGTACGCGTCGGGATACATCAGCGCCCAGCGCACGGTCGCCGCGTCCCAGTCCTTGGTTACCGCGCCCAGCTCGCCCCCGACGTACTGGATGGGCTTGGAGACCTGGGGCAGCAGCGGCTCAAGCTGGGACCAGACCGACGGCTCCAGGTCGCGGCGCGGCGTCAGACCCGCCGAGCTGGAGTCGTCGCGAGAGTTGGTCGCGGCCGCGCGCGGCGTCGTGGACGGGGCAGTCATGATGCCCAAGGGTACGCGCCCACCCGGCGGTGACCGCGCGCACGCCCAATCGGCGGTGGTGGCGGCGCGGTACTAGCCTCGGACCGGCGCGAGAGGAGATTGCCGCGATGCCCGAGCCTCAGCCGGGAGCACAGCCGGCCGACGGGAGCACCCCGGGCGCGGAGCCGGACCGGGATCCGGCGGCCGCCGACGAGCCGACCTCCCCACCCGTACCGCCGGACCAGCCGGAACCCACGGCGCAGCCCACGGCTCCGGACCAACCGGAGCCGTCGGACCGGCCCGAGCCCGCCACCGCGCAGGCCCCCACGCCCAGGTGGAGCGGTTCGGCCCCGGTGCCGCCTCCGCCGCCGCGCCGACCCGCCTGGGGCGAGTCGGCCGAGCCGACCCCGCCACCGCCCGTGCCCGTCGGCCCGCCGGAGCACCAGACCCCGGTCGACCCGTGGGCCGGCGTGGACACCGGCGGCTGGGACCTGCCATCCGCCGAGCTACCACCGCTGCCCTCGACGATGCACTACCCGGCACCGCCGGCGACCCGGCAGTGGCCTGCCCCGCCCGCTCCCCCGGTCGGGCCGCACCCGGTGTCTCCGCCGGCTGCCCCGAGACCACCACAGGCCGCCGGGCCCGCGATGCCGGCCCGGCCGATGTCGCCGCCCGCGCCGCCGCCGACAGCACCACCGACGAAGATGCCGAAGCAGCGCCGGGGCCGGCGATCCGCCCCGCCACCGCTAGCGCCGCCATCGACGCCGCCGCCGGGCTGGCAGGCCCCCAAGGGGTACGTGCCGGTGCCGGTCCGCCGACGGCGCCGCTGGCCCTGGCTGCTGCTACTCACCCTGGCCTGCTGCTGCGGCTGCCCCGCCTACTACGGGTTCCCGATCTCGGCCCAGTACCCGGTGCAGGTGGCACTGCCCGCGCAGGTGAACGACCTGAGCCTGCGTCAGGACAAGCGCAGCGAGGCCGCCGCCCGGCAGTTGGAGGGCGAGGTACGCCAGGAGCACTGGCTGGCCGAGGACACCTTCGCCGGCGTCTACTCCACCTCCGCGGGCAAGCAGGTGACGGTCTTCGGTGGCACCGGATTCCGGCTGAGCCCGGAGTCGGACGCGGAGGCCGAGATCAGCCGGCTCACCGAGCGCTACGCGCTGGAAGCCGCCGAGAGTGTGGACACCGGTGTGCGGGGCAGACACGAGCGCTGCGCGGTGGGTCGACTCGACGGCAGCGACGTGGTGGTCTGCACCTCGGTCGACCACGGCAGCATCGCGACCGGCGTGTTCACCCGCCTCTCCGTCGCCGACAGCGCCACCCTGCTGAACACCCTGCGCAGCGAGATCGTCCAACCCAAGGCCTAACCCCAACCCCCAACCCCAACCCCCGACCGACGTCGATCAAGAGGTTTCGGTCAGTTCCAGCCCCGCCGATGACGCAAACTTCTTGATCACCGCGGGTGGGAACGGGGGTGGGGGTGGGGTGCGGTGGGGTGGGTGGGGGTCAGGCTTCGCGGGTTGGGTCTGGGTGGGCGCGCGGCGGGGCGTAGCGGGGTACGTACTCCTGGCCGGTGAGCTTCTGGATCTCGCTCATCAGCTCGTCGGTCATCTGCCGCAGAGAGGCGCGGTCGTCCGGCCGGCCGCTGAAGTCCAGTGGCTTGCCGAAGCGAACGGTGATCTTGGCAGTGCCGGGGCGGGGCACCCGGGCACCGATCGGCTGCGCCTTGTCCGTGCCGATCATGCCGACCGGAATGATCGGCACGCTGGCGGAGATCGCCAGCCGGGCAGCTCCGGTACGCCCCCGGTACAGCTTGCCGTCCGGCGAGCGAGTGCCCTCCGGGTAGACCACCACCAGGTCGCCGCCCTTCAGCGCCGGGATGGCCGCGTCGAACGCGGACAGCGCGGCCCGGCCGCCGGCCCGCTCGACCGGGATGGCGCCGAGACCAGTGAGGACGAACTTGGAGATCGCACCCTTCACACCGGTGCCCTTGAAATACTCCGACTTCGCCCAGAACGCCAGATGCCGGGGCACGACCGTGCCGAGGAACAGCTCGTCGGCCACCGAGAGATGGTTGCCGGCGAAGATCGCACCGCCGATCTCCGGCACGTGTTCCAGCCCCTCCACGGTCGGGCGGAACGCCAACCGCAGCGTGGGCGCCACGGTGAGCTTGCCGATGGTGTAGAGCAGGGGCACTGGTCCTCCGGCAGATGAGGTGCGAACAGGCGGTGTCACGGTAGCGGACGCCTCCACACCTCCCGGACTGAGGTGGGAAGGCGTCCGCTACCTGACGATGGTCCCTACACCCGGCGGACGGTGACCGTCACCCGCTCACCCTCGCCGACCTCCCCGGCGAAGCCGTCGAGGCCCTCGGCGAAGTCCACCGAGTCGGCCAGCACCTCCCCGGAGACGAAGTCGACGTACGCGGCCACTGCGGCACGCACCTCGTCGGAGGCCGACACCGACACCACGATCCGGTCCGAGACGTCCAGATCGGCGTCCCGTCGGGCCTGCTGCACCACCCGCACCACATCGCGGGCCAGCCCTTCGGCGGCCAGCTCCGGGGTGACCTCGGTGTCCAGCACCACCACGCCCTCACCGCCGGGCAGTGGCGCGGAGTGCTCGGCGTCGGCGGCGACCAGGCGCAGCTCGTACTCGCCCTCGGCCAGGGTGACGCCAGCGGCCACCGGGGCGCCGTCGACCAGCTCCCACTCGCCCGCCTTGACCGCCTTGATCACCTGCTGGACCTGCTTGCCGACCCGCGGGCCGAGCGCCCGGGGCACCACGGTCAGGACCTGCTCGCAGTACGCGGACAGCTCGGCGCTGAACTCCACCGCCTTCACGTTGACCTCGTCGGTGACCAGGTCGGCGAACGGTCGCAGCTGCTCCGCCGCCGGTGAGGCCACGGTCAGCTTGGACAGCGGCAGCCGTACCCGCAGCCCCTTGGCCTTGCGCAGCGACAGGGCCGCCGAGGCGACCGCCCGGGTGGCGTCCATCGCGGCGACCAGGTCATGGTCGGCCGGGAACTCGCTCGCCTCCGGCCAGTCGGTCAGGTGCACCGAACGCTCCCCGGTCAGCCCGCGCCAGATCTCCTCCGCGGTCAGCGGCGCGAGCGGCGCCACCACCCGGCAGAGCGTCTCCAGCACCGTCCAGAGCGTGTCGAAGGCGTTCGCGTCACCGGACCAGAACCGGTCCCGGGACCGACGCACGTACCAGTTGGTCAGCGCGTCCAGGTAGGACCGGACGGTGGCGCAGGCGCCGGAGATGTCGTACGCGTCCATCTGTGCGCCGACCGTCGACACCAGTTCGTTCGTCTTCGCCAGCACGTACCGGTCGAGCAGATGGGTGGAGTCGGTGCGTCGCCGCGCCTGGTGCCCGTCCGCGTTGGCGTAGAGCGTGAAGAAGTACCAGACGTTCCACAGCGGCAGCAGCACCTGCCGGACGGCGTCGCGGATGCCCGCCTCGGTCACCGCCATGTCGCCGCCGCGCAGCACCGGCGAGGACATCAGCATCCAGCGCATCGCGTCCGAGCCGTACGCGTCGAAGACGTGGTAGACGTCCGGGTAGTTGCGCAGGCTCTTGGACATCTTGCGCCCGTCCGAGCCGAGCAGGATGCCGTGGCTGAGGCAGTTGCGGAACGCCGGCCGGTCGAACAGCGCGGTGGCCAGCACGTGCATGGTGTAGAACCAGCCGCGGGTCTGCCCGATGTACTCGACGATGAAGTCACCCGGGTAGTGGTGCTCGAACCAGTCCGCGTTCTCGAACGGGTAGTGCACCTGGGCGAACGGCATCGACCCGGACTCGAACCAGCAGTCCAGCACCTCCGGCACCCGGCGCATCATCGACTGACCGGTCGGGTCGTCCGGGTTGGGGCGGACCAGGTCGTCCACCGCCGGCCGGTGCAGGTCGGTCAGGCGTACGCCGAAGTCCCGCTCGATCTCGGCGAGCGAGCCGTAGACGTCCAACCGGGGGTAGTTCGGGTCGTCGGACTTCCACGCCGGGATCGGCGAGCCCCAGAACCGGTTCCGGCTGATCGACCAGTCCCGGGCGTTGGCCAGCCACTTGCCGAACGAGCCGTCCTTGATGTGCCCCGGCGTCCAGTTGATCTCCTGGTTCAGCTCGACCATCCGGTCCCGGAACGTGGTCACCGCGACGAACCACGACGACACCGCCTTGTAGACCAGCGGGGTGTCGCAGCGCCAGCAGTGCGGGTACGAGTGGGTGTAGGTGTCCTGCTTGAGGACCACCCCCCGCTCCTTCAGCTCCCGGATCACCGGCTTGTTGACGTCGAAGACCTGCTCACCCTGGTACGGCGGGACCAACGCGGTGAACCGGGTGTGGTCGTCGACCGTGACGATGGTGGGGATGCCGGCGGCGTTGCAGACGTTCTGGTCGTCCTCGCCGAACGCCGGGGCCAGGTGCACGATCCCGGTGCCGTCCTCGGTGGTGACGAACTCCGCGCCGAGCACCTGGTACGCGTTCTCCCCGGCCTGCTCGACGAGGAAGTCGTACAGCGGGGTGTAGCGGCGCCCGACCAGGTCACGGCCGTACACCGTGCCGACCTGCTCGTAACCGTCCAGTTCCTTGGCGTACGCGGCCAGCCGCGCGGCACCCACGACGTAGCGCTGGCCGTCGCGTTCCAGCACCGCGTACTCGATGTCCGGGCCGACGGCGAGCGCCAGGTTCGACGGCAGGGTCCACGGCGTGGTGGTCCAGACGCCCAGCTTGACCGGCCCGCGCACCAACTCCGGGGCGGACTCGTCGGCGGTCAGCCCGAACCACACCGACAGCGTCGGGTCGTGCCGGTCCCGGTAGACGTCGTCCATCCGGGTCTCGGTGTTCGACAGCGGCGTCTCGCAGCGCCAGCAGTACGCCAGCACCCGGAAGCCCTCGTAGATCAGACCCTTGTCGTGCAGGGTCTTGAAGGCCCACATGACGCTTTCCATGTAGTCCAGGTCGAGGGTCTTGTAGTCGTTGGCGAAGTCGACCCAGCGGGCCTGCCGGTTGATGTACCGCTCCCAGTCCTGGGTGAACTCCAGCACGGAGGCACGGCAGGCCTCGTTGAACCGGGCCACGCCCAGATCGATGATCTCCGCCTTGCTGGTGATGCCGAGTTGCTTCTCGGCCACCACCTCGGCGGGCAGGCCGTGACAGTCCCAGCCGAAGCGCCGCTCGACGTGCCGACCGCGCATGGTCTGGTAGCGCGGCACCACGTCCTTGACGTAGCCGGTGAAGAGGTGGCCGTAGTGCGGCAGGCCATTCGCGAACGGCGGGCCGTCGTAGAAGACGTACTCGTTCTTGCCGTCGTCGCCGGCCGGACGGGCCTCGACGCTGGCCTCGAAGGTCTTGTCGGCCGTCCAGTGCTCCAGCACCCGGCGCTCGACCGCGGGCAGGTCCGGGCTCGCCGGGACACCGGCGGCAGTCGGGTCGTGCAGTGGATAGGCCATCGGGGGTCGCTCTCCTCGCGCAGCTCACTCAACAGTGGGTCTGCGAGGACGAACCTTCCGGGTACGCCTCAGACGGCGCTCCCGGGTGGTCCGCGGTACCACCCCGCTTGGCGGTCAGGATCGACCGCCCGCTCATTGCCGGCTGTGACGGGCCGCACCCGTCCGGTTCTACTGGGCCGGTTGCCCGGCTGTTCTTCCGGAGGCTCACCGGTGATGGCCGGGTCATCGCCTTACGGTGCTCAACGATACAAGACCACCCCACCACCCCGCCCCCGAGTAATCCCACCCACCCCGGCCCGCACCCCGGCCTCACCCCACCCCGACCCGGTTGATCATGAAGTTGTTGCCCGCCGCAGCGGCGTGTCGTGACAACAGCTTCATGATCAACGCAGGAAGGGCGGGGTTAGGGGGGCGGGCGGGAGGGTGGTGGACCAGAGGGAGGCGCCGTCGCGGTTGACCCCGTCGGTCTACCGGCCGGAGATTGCCGCGATCGGCGGTCCGGGTGACGCGGGTCGGAACGCCGGTTGTCCGGACGGGACGGGGTGCGGTCGGCGCGGCTTGACCCCGGTGGCGCGCTCGCGCAAACTTCGCCGGTGCGTTCGCTGCGATACGACGAATTCCAGGCCATGCGCCGATTCCCCGCGCTGGACGGGCTGCGGGCTCTGGCCGCTGTCATGGTCATCGCCTTCCACTACGGCGGCCCGTCCTGGAAGTGGCTGACCGGCTGGATCGGCGTACACCTGTTCTTCGTGCTCTCCGGCTTCCTGATCACGACGTTGCTGCTGCGCGAGGAGCACCGCTACGGCAAGGTCTCGCTGCGCGCGTTCTACCTGCGGCGGTTCTTCCGGATCATGCCGGTCTACCTGGTGGTGCTATTCCTGTACTGGGGGCTGGCCCGGATCAACGGCACCGCCGAATCGGTCGAGCGGGGAATGAAGTACTACCTGCTCTTCCTCAATGAACTTCTGGCGCCGGACGCACCGTTCCTGCACTCCTGGACGATCGGCATCGAGCAGAAGTTCTACCTGTTCTGGCCGGCCATCGCCTTCGTGGCGGTCGCCGCCGTCTTCCGCCGCCGCCTGGTGCTGACGCTCTGCCTGCTCGTAGTTCTCATCGCACTGATCCCGCCGGACATCGCCTGGCTGAACTGGCCGATCCACTACGTGGCGATCCTGCTCGGCTGCCTGGCGGCGATCATCATGCACAACCCCCGAGGCTTCGCCCTGATCCGGCCGCTGACCCACCCGGTGACCGCCACCGTCGTCATCCTGGCGTTCGTCGTGGTCCAGGTGTGCGTGCAGTTCTGGCCCACCCGCCTCGGTCAGGAGGCGTTGATCGGCAGCTACGCCGCGGCGACAGCGGTGCTGCTGCCGGCCCTGCTCTCCCGCAGCGTGCTCGCCCGCGGGCTGGGGTTGCGACCACTGGTCTTCGTCGGCGAACGCTCGTACTCGTTGTATCTGATCCAGGCGATCGCCGCGCGGGCGGCGGCCGGAATGATGCCCGCGATCGCGGGCCGCAACACCGCCTTCTTCGTAGCGACGACGGTGGTGGCGCTGCTCTTCGCCGACCTGATGTACCGGTGGATCGAAGTGCCCCTGATCGAGGTGGGCCGGCGGCTGGCCGCCCGGGTGACCCGGCGCGGTCCGCACGGCAGCGACAGCACCGGTCAGCCCGGTACGACAGGTGACGTCGCTGAGACTCGCACGGCCGCGCTGATCCCCCGTCAACGTGAGGTGCTGGCGGACACCGTCCCGGCGCCGCGCGGCTGACCTCGTCCCGGTCCGCCCCGACGGCATGAGCGGGCTCACACCCGCCGGCTGTCACGGCGCACCCCGGCCGACCGTCGTGAGGGTGTCGGACCGATCAGGGAGGTTGTCATGCAACGGATGAACCCGTCCGAGGTGGTACCGCAGGCGTACAAGGCCGTGATGGGGTTGGAGAAGTACGTCCAGACGAACGTCGACCACACCGTGCTGGAGCTGATCAAGCTCCGGGCGTCGATGATCAACGGATGCGCGTTCTGCGTGGACATGCACAGCCGGGACGCGCTCGCCAGCGGGGAGTCGAGCCGCCGGCTGTTCGCGGTCGCCGCCTGGCGGGAGGCCCCGTTCTTCGACGAGCGGGAGCGGGCCGCTCTGGCGCTCACCGACGCGGTCACCAAGCTCGGTGAGCACGGGGTGCCCGACGAGGTGTGGGATGACGCCGCGAAAGTCTGGTCGGAGAAGGAACTGGCCGACCTCGTCGTCGCGATCGCCACAATCAACGTGTGGAATCGGATCGGCGTGACGATGCGGTTGGAGCCTCCGGCCCAGGCGTGACCACCACCGAGGCAGCAGAGGCGGCCGGTGCGCTCCAGGCGCACCGGCCGATGCTGCTTGGGCTCGCGTACCGCCTGCTGGGCAGCCGGCACGACGCGGAGGACGTGCTCCAGGAGACATACCTGCGGTGGCTGGGTGTGGACCGCTCGACGGTCGAGGAGCCGCGCCGGTACCTGTCCCGGGTGGTCACCCGTCTGGCTCTGGACCGGTTGCGGGCCCGGCAGGCGGCCCGCGAGACGTACGTGGGCACGTGGCTGCCCGAGCCGGTCCCGACCACGCCCTCGCCGTTCGGGCCGTTGGACCGCGTGGAACTACGCGACTCGCTATCCACCGCGTTGTTGCACGTCCTGGAGCGGCTCACCCCGCCCGAGCGGGCGGTCTACGTCCTGCACACGGCCTTCGAGCTGCCGTACGCCGAGATCGCCGAGATCCTGGACCGGTCCGTTGAAGACTGTCGGCAGCTGCACCACCGGGCGACCGCCCGGGTACGGCAGGAGCAGCGCCGGTTCACCGCCAGCCGGCTCGACCGGGAGCGGTTGCTGGAGGCGTTCCTCGCTGCCGCCCGCGACGGTGATCTGGCGACGCTCACCGACCTGGTCGCCTCGGACGCCACCGCATGGAACGACGGCGGTGGTCGGGTACGGTCCGCCCTCAACCCGGTCCTGGGCGCGGACCGGATCGCCCGGTTCTACGCTGGGATCTACGGCCCCCGCCGTCGGTGGACGATGCGCCCCCTGGAACTCAACGGGGAACCCGCCGCTCTGCTGACCAACGCGAACGGCAACCACTACACGCTGACCGTCGCCGCGGCCGACGGTCGGATCACCGGGATCTACGTGGTCGGCAACCCGGCGAAACTGCCGCCGGTCGACTGAACCCCGGCGCCGCCGGTCGGCCCCGGCCGGTGCGCGGGCGTCAGCCCAGCTCGGGGAACCAGAGCGCGATCTCGCGCTTGGCGCTGTCCGTCGAGTCGGAGGCGTGCACCAGGTTCTCCCGGTTGGACAGGGACAGGTCACCCCGGATGGTGCCAGCGGCGGCCTTGCGCCCGTCGGTGGCACCGACCAGCCCACGGACCACGTCGATGACCTGGTCGCCGGAGAGCACCAGGGCGACCAGCGGGCCGCCGGTCATGAAGTCCTTCAGCGGCGGGTAGAACGCCTTGTCGACGTGCTCGGCGTAGTGCTCGTCGGCGAGCGCGGCGTCCATCGTCCGGTGCGCCATCGCGTCGATCCGCAGCCCCTTGCGCTCGAAGCGGGAGAGGACCTCGCCGACCAGGCCGCGGCGAACCGCGTCGGGCTTGATCAGAACGAGGCTGCGCTCATCCGGGCTGTTGCTGGACACGCTGGGTTCCTCCTGTACGCGCTGAACGCTTGGGGTCGGTACGGTCAGCCTAGCGACCCGGTCCCGGCGCCGGCGCGGCGGCCGGTCCTTCCTCCGGTGGCCGATCCGGCCTAGCCTGGCCCTGACCCCCGGGAGGTCCACTGTGGCGAATGGCGGGAACCGACCCATCGCGCCGGTACGCAAGCTGATCGGCACGGTGCTGGGCACCGTGGCCACGTTCGTCGTCCTCTTCGGGCTGGGCATGACCAGTTGGGCCATCGTGGCCCTCGGGGTCGCCCTGCTGGTGCTGGCGATCGCGCTGGCGACCGTACGGGGCGGCGGGCGCACCTGGGTGATCGGCGTCGGGCACGTACACAGCGCGTCCGAACCACCCACCCAGTACGCGTTCGGCCGCTGCGAGCTGCAACTGGTGATCGACGCGCCTGGTCTGCCGCCGCGATCCAAGAAAATCATCGAGCCGCGGGTGCCGGTGTCCAAGTGGCCGACGCTGGGCCAGACCCTGCCGATCCGGGTCGCGTTGGATGACCAGCGGCACGTCAAGGTCCTCTGGGACGAGGTGCCGACCCACGCCGAAACCGCCGCCGCCGTCGCCGACCTCCCCCCGGAGTTCGCCGACGCCGACGCGATGGACGAGGTGCTGATCCAGCAGGATGCCCCGCCGTGGGCCGACCGCGCGCCGGACGACGACTTCCGGGACGACTTCCGGGACCCGCTCGGCGACCCGCTGCGTGACCCGCTTGGCCCGGACCACCTGCGCCCCGACCACCTCCGCAGCGACGCTCTGCGCCCCGACCACCTGCGCGACGACCCGGGCGTCGTGCCCGAGGAGCGCGAGCCTGTGGTGATGCACCAGAGTCCGGGCGGCCCGGTGGTCTTGGAGGGCGTCCTCGTCGAGCAGGCCAGTGGTGGGCTGCCCCGGCGGGCCACCCCGGCACCGCGCCCACCCGCCGAGGAGCGCTTCGACGAGCCCGCCGCCGACCGGTTCGACCTGCCGGAAGACGACCGGGTGGGCCCCGCGCCCGCCGCGGAGCGCGTCGACGAGCCCTCGGCGCAGCGTTTCGACCCGCCGCCCGCGCAGCGGTCCGGTCCGGGCGCGGCCGACCCGCTGGACCCACTCGACCTTCCGCTGGACGATCCCTCCCCCGCCGGGGCGGCGCGCGAGACCATCACCGATGAGGAGCTGGACAAGGCGATCTTCGGCTTCGACGCGGGCGCGGCCGCGGACCCGGCCGCACCGATCAGCGGGGTCGGGCTCACCCTGCTGGTGACCGACCTGTCCCGGTCCCTCGGTTTCTACCGGGACGTGCTCGGCTTCAGCGAGGTCGACCAGGGCGCCGGCAACGCCATCCTCGCCTCCGGCACGACCCGGCTCGTCCTGCGCGAGGTGACCGGGGCGGCCCCGATCAGCCGCCGGCTGGTGCACGTCAACCTCGAGGTGAACGACATCGAAGCGGCGTACGAGCGGTTGCGTGAGTCGGGCGTCCGCTTCACGTACGCCCCCCGGGTGGTCAACCGGGGCACCAAGCTGGAGGTGTGGGCGGCGGCTTTCCGAGACCCGGACGGCCACGGCATCGCGCTCACCCAGTGGCGCGAACGCGCCGACGCCTGACCCCCGCCCGGGTCGGGCGTCAGCCGAGGATGACCCGGCGAACGTGCAGCGCGTACGCCCAGACCAGGGCGAAGATGATGCCCAGCCCGAGCAACGACCAGTGCAGCAGACCGCCCAGCATGAGCAGGCCCTGGAGCACGGTGCCGGCGTGCCAGGCCCAGGGGCGGCGCATCATGCCGGCGAGCACGACGGCGGCCACCGCCAGTGCCACCACGGCCCCGATCGCGGCACCGCTCAGATCACCGCCGACCACCCGGATCGGCTGGATCGCCAGCAGCAGCACCAGCGCCTCCAGGCTGAGCGTGCCAGCACCCAGGCCGCGTACCGCCCGCTCCGGGTTGCGCAACCCGGAGCGTCGCGGCTGGTCGGCCGCGTGCTCTTCGCCGGCGGGCTGATCGGCCGGCTCGCCGGCCAGGCCCTCGGTGGTGCGGGGCTCCCGCTCCGGGCCGGTCATCGCTTCAGCAGCCGACGGGCGTCGGCGACCGTCACCACCGAACCCGTGACCAGCACCCCGACCCCGCTGAGCTCGCCGGGGACGTCCTCCTCGGCCAACGCCACCGCCAGCTCGATGGCGTCCGGCATGTCCTCGGCCACCGCCACCCGGTTTTCGCCGAAGACCTCGACGGCCAGCGCCTCGAGTTCCGTCGCCGGCAACGCCCGGGGCGAGGAGTTGGTCGTCAGCACCAACTGGTCGACGACCGGCTCCAGCAGCTCCAGCAGGCCGGTCGCGTCCTTGTCGGCGAGCACTCCCAGCACCGCCACCAGCTTGCTGAACGCGAACTCCTCCTGGAGCGCCTTGACGGTTGCGGCCATGCCGTGCGGGTTGTGCGCGCCGTCCAGGAGGATGGTCGGGGCGTTGCGTACCCGCTCCAGCCGACCCGGGGAGCTGGTCGACGCGAAGCCCTCCCGGACCGCCTCCAGGTCGAGCTGCCGCCGAGCACCGGCACCCAGGAACGCCTCGACGGCGGCGAGCGCCACCGCCGCGTTCTGCGCCTGGTGCGCGCCGTGCAGCGGGATGAACACCTCGTCGTAGACGCCGCCGAGCCCCTGCAGACTGAGCACCTGGCCGCCGACCGCGATGGACCGGCTCAGCACACCGAACTCGGTGCCCTCGCGGGCGATCGTCGCGCCCACCTCGGCGCAGCGATCCAGGAGGGGACCGGCAGCCTCCTCCTCCTGTGCCGCCGCGATCACCGTGGCGCCCGGGTGGATGATGCCGGCCTTGGCCAGCGCGATGTCCTGAAGTGTGTCGCCGAGCCACTCGGTGTGGTCCAGCCCGATCGGGGTGATCACACAGACCCCGGCCTGGATGACGTTGGTGGCGTCCTCGGCACCGCCGAGGCCCACCTCGACCACCGCGATGTCGACCGGCGCATCGGCGAAGGTGGCGAACGCCAGCGCCGTGGTCATGTCGAAGTACGTCAGCGGCTCGTCCGACCGCGCGTCGACCAACTCGGCCAGGGGTTTGATCTCCCGGTACACCGACGCGAACCGCTCCTCGCTGACCGGCTCCCCGTCCAGACTGATCCGCTCCCGGACGGTCTCCAGGTGCGGGCTGGTGTACCGGCCGGTGTGCAGCCCGTGCGCGCGCAGCAGCGAGTCGATCATCCGCGCGGTGGAGGTCTTGCCGTTGGTGCCGGTCAGGTGGATCGCGGGGTACGCCCGCTGTGGGCTGCCGAGCAGGTCGAGCAGCGACTCGATCCGGTCCAGCTCGAAGACCATGCGGGTGAAACCCCGAGCGGCCAGCTCAGCCTCGACGGCGGCGAAATCGGTACGGTCGGTCACGAGGGAAGCGTCTCCAGAGCAGCGTCGATCCGGACCAGGTCGGCCTCGGCGGTGGCGAGCCGGTCGCGGATCTTCGCGACCACCGGCTCGGGGGCCTTGCCGATGAAGGCAGGGTTGTCGAGCTTCGCCCGAGCCTGCGCGACCTCCTTCTCGGCCGCCGCGCGGTCCTTCGTCAGCCGGGCCCGCTCGGCGGCCACGTCGATCGACCCCCGGGTGTCCAACGCGACACCGACCGCGCCGGGCATGGCCAGCGTGGCGCTGGCCTGGAAGTCGTCACCGGCCGGGTCCAGCCGGACCAGCGAACGGATCAGCGGCTCGTGGGCGGCGATGCCCGCGCCGGACAGGCCGTCCAGCCGGGCGGCCACCCGCTGCGTGGGGCGCAGCCCCTGGTCGGAACGGAACCGGCGGATCTCGGTGACCACCCGCTGGACAATGACCAACTCGGCCTCGGCGGCGTCGTCGACCAGCGAACTGTCGGCCACCGGCCAGGCAGCGGTCTGCACCGTCTCGCCGCCGGTCAGCGCGAGCCACAACTCCTCGGTGACGAACGGGATGACCGGGTGCAGCAGCCGCAGCAGCTGGTCCAGCACGTGCCCGAGCACCCGGCGGCTGGTCTCCGCCCGCTCACCGCCCTCGGCGAGCACCGGCTTGCTCAGCTCGACGTACCAGTCGCAGACGTCGTCCCAGGCGAAGTGGTAGAGCAGGTCGCACACCTTGGCGAACTCGTACGCCTCGAACTGCTCGTCGACCTCGGCGGTCACGTGCGCCAGCCGGGACAGGATCCATCGGTCGACGGTGGAGAGCTGCTCGGTCGGCGGCAGGTCGCCAGTGGTGTGCGCACCGTTCATCAGGGCGAACCGGGTGGCGTTCCAGAGCTTGTTGCAGAAGTTGCGCGAGCCCTGGCACCACTCCTCGCTGACCGGAACGTCCTGGCCGGGGTTCGCGCCGCGCGCCAGGGTGAACCGGGTCGCGTCGGCACCGAACCGGTCGATCCAGTCCAGCGGGTCGACCACGTTCCCGAACGACTTCGACATCTTCTTGCCGTGCTCGTCGCGGACCATGCCGTGCAGGGCCACCACGTCGAACGGCTGCTTGCCGTCCATCGCATAGAGGCCGAACATCATCATCCGGGCGACCCAGAAGAAGAGGATGTCGTAGCCGGTGACCAGGACGCTGGTCGGGTAGAACTTGGCCAGGTCCGGGGTCTGCTCGGGCCAGCCGAGCGTGGAGAACGGCCAGAGCGCGCTGGAGAACCAGGTGTCCAGCACGTCCTCGTCCTGCCGCCAGCCGTCGCCGGTCGGCGCCTGCTCGTCGGGGCCGACGCAGACGATCTCGCCCGCCGGGCCGTACCAGACCGGGATCCGGTGGCCCCACCAGAGCTGGCGGGAGATGCACCAGTCGTGCATGTTGTCGACCCAGGCGAAGTAGCGCTTGGACAGCTCGGCCGGCTCGATGCGGACCCGACCGTCGCGCACCGCGTCACCGGCGGCCTGGGCCAGCGGGGCGGTGTTGACGAACCACTGCAGCGACAGCCGCGGCTCCACGGTCGTCTTGCAGCGCGAGCAGTGCCCGACCGCGTGCACGTACGGGCGCTTCTCCGCCACGATCCGACCCTGCTCGCGCAGCGCCGCCACGATCGCGGGCCGGGCCTCGAACCGGTCCAGCCCCTCGAACGGGCCGGGCACGGTGATCACGCCCCGCTCGTCCATCACGGTCAGGGCGGGCAGGTCGTGGCGCTGGCCGATCTCGAAGTCGTTGGGGTCGTGCGCCGGGGTCACCTTGACCATGCCGGTGCCGAAGGACGGGTCGACGTGCTCGTCGGCGACGATCGGGATGCGGCGGCCGGTGAGGGGCAGCTCGACCTCCGTGCCAATCAGGTGCTGGTACCGCTCGTCGTCGGGGTGCACCGCCACGGCGGTGTCGCCCAGCATCGTCTCGGCCCGGGTGGTGGCCACCACGACCTCGTCGCTGTACCGGATGGAGATCAGCTCACCGTCGTCGTCGGTGTGTTCGACCTCGATGTCGGAGAGCGCGGTGAGGCAGCGCGGGCACCAGTTGATGATCCGGTTGGCCCGGTAGATGAGGCCCTCGTCGAAGAGCTTCTTGAAGATCGTCTGGACGGCGCGGGTCAGCCCCTCGTCCATGGTGAAGCGCTCGCGGTCCCAGTCGACGGAGTCACCGAGGCGCCGCATCTGCCCCAGGATCGCCCCGCCGGACTCGGCCTTCCACTGCCAGACCCGTTCGACGAACTTTTCCCGGCCGAGATCGTGTCGGGACAGACCCTCGCCGGCGAGCTGCCGCTCCACCAGGTTCTGGGTGGCGATGCCGGCGTGGTCCATGCCGGGCAACCACAGCGCCTCGAAGCCCTGCATCCGCTTACGCCGGGTCAACGCGTCCATCAGCGTGTGCTCGAACGCGTGGCCCATGTGCAGCGAGCCGGTGACGTTCGGCGGCGGGATGACGATGGCGAATGGCGGCTTGTCGCTGTCGGCGGAAGCCCGGAAGTGCCCGGCGGCTACCCACTGCTCGTACCGTCGCTGCTCTACCTCGCCGGGCTGGTACTGGCCGGCAAGGGTCGGGGCGTCGGGGCGTCGGGCATCCAGTCTCTCGGTCACCTGACAAGTCTACGGAGGGCTTCGGCGGACCTGACGTGCGCCACCTGTGGTTCGCGTACGGTGTCGGCTATGTCCGACGCACATCTCACTGAGCGGTCGCTCGACGGCGGCCGCGAGCCGGTGGAGCTGACCGAAGAGCCGATCCAGCTCAGCACCCGGGACTCCGGGGGCGATCCCGATGAGGGGCCGGGCGGCTGGTCCCGGCGGCGCAAGATCGGTTGGACGGTCGCCCTGCTCGTCGGTCTCGCGGGTGCCGGCGTGCTGGGTGTCGGTGGGTGGCGCGTGGCGCAGCAGAAGGACACCCAACTGACGTCGCCCGAGCAGGTGGCGGGCCTGACCCGGGACGACAGCGAACGGGCGAAGAGCACGGCCGACTACCTGCGCAGCGGCCTCGCCGCGGACATCGAGCTGGACCGCAGCTTCGGTACGGTCTACCGCGACCCGGCCGACGACAAGCGCTCGGTGCTCATCTTCGGGGGCTCCACCCTGCTCTGGCAGCCGGAGCGCGACCTGGACAGCCTCTTCCGCCTCATGTCGGACGAGACCGGTGCGGTGAGCGGCCTGCGCGAGGTTCCGGCCGGCGACCTGGGCGGCGTGATGAAGTGCGGCAGCACCAGCGGCGAGGGTGGCGACTTCGCGGTGTGCGGCTGGGCCGACCACGGCAGCGTGGTGATGGCGATGTTCCCGGGGCGGTCGGTCAGCGACGCCGGCGGCCTGCTGCGCAACCTCCGCGCCGACATTCAGACCCGAGACTGACCAGCGGGCCTGACATCAGGCGCCCCGTCGCTGATTGCCCTTGGCGCCCTGGCGACACGCGGATACGCAGAAAGGGCCACCCTCACGGGTGACCCTTTCTGGAAAGATTGTCCGGCGGCGTCCTACTCTCCCACACCCTCACGAGTGCAGTACCATCGGCGCTGGAGGGCTTAGCTTCCGGGTTCGGAATGTGACCGGGCGTTTCCCCTCCGCCATGACCGCCGTAACTCTATCGACATATCAAACAACACCACACACACAGTGGGTCTGTTGTTCGTTTATCGAGAGTTGCACAGTGGACGCGTAGCAGCTTAGTAGTCAAGTCCTCGGCCTATTAGTACCGGTCAACTGAACCCGTTACCGGGCTTACATTTCCGGCCTATCAACCCAGTCGTCTAGCTGGGGGCCTTACCCCACAAAGTGGGTGGGATACCTCATCTTGAAGCAGGCTTCCCGCTTAGATGCTTTCAGCGGTTATCCCTTCCGAACGTAGCTAACCAGCCGTGCCCTTGGCAGGACAACTGGCACACCAGAGGTTCGTCCGTCCCGGTCCTCTCGTACTAGGGACAGCCCTTCTCAAGTATCCTACGCGCACGGCGGATAGGGACCGAACTGTCTCACGACGTTCTAAACCCAGCTCGCGTACCGCTTTAATGGGCGAACAGCCCAACCCTTGGGACCTGCTACAGCCCCAGGATGCGACGAGCCGACATCGAGGTGCCAAACCATCCCGTCGATATGGACTCTTGGGGAAGATCAGCCTGTTATCCCCGGGGTACCTTTTATCCGTTGAGCGACACCGCTTCCACTCGCAAGTGCCGGATCACTAGTCCCGACTTTCGTCCCTGCTCGACCTGTCAGTCTCACAGTCAAGCTCCCTTGTGTACTTGCACTCAACACCTGATTGCCAACCAGGCTGAGGGAACCTTTGGGCGCCTCCGTTACCTTTTAGGAGGCAACCGCCCCAGTTAAACTACCCACCAGACACTGTCCCTGAACCGGATAACGGTCCGAAGTTAGATACCCAAATCAACCAGAGTGGTATTTCAAGATTGCCTCCACCCATACTGGCGTATGGACTTCACCGGCTCCCACCTATCCTACACAAGCTAATTCGAGTACCAATGTCAAGCTATAGTAAAGGTCCCGGGGTCTTTCCGTCCTGCCGCGCGTAACGAGCATCTTTACTCGTACTGCAATTTCGCCGGGCCTGTGGTTGAGACAGTGGGGAAGTCGTTACGCCATTCGTGCAGGTCGGAACTTACCCGACAAGGAATTTCGCTACCTTAGGATGGTTATAGTTACCACCGCCGTTTACTGGCGCTTAAGTTCTCCGCTTCGCCCCCGAAAGAGCTAACAGGTCCCCTTAACGTTCCAGCACCGGGCAGGCGTCAGTCCATATACATCGAATTACTTCTTCGCATGGACCTGTGTTTTTAGTAAACAGTCGCTTCCCCCTGCTCTCTGCGGCCATACAACGCTCCACCCGCGCGGGGCTTCACGTCTCCGGCCCCCCTTCTCCCTAAGTTACGGGGGCAATTTGCCGAGTTCCTTAACCACAGTTCGCCCGATCGCCTCGGTATTCTCTACCTGACCACCTGTGTCGGTTTGGGGTACGGGCCGCTAAGAACTCGCTAGAGGCTTTTCTCGGCAGCATAGGATCACTGACTTCACCTGAATCGGCTCGGCATCACGTCTCAGCCTTATATGTGTTGCGGATTTGCCTACAACACGGCCTACACGCTTACCCCGGCACAACCACCGGCCGGGCTCAGCTACCTTCCTGCGTCACCCCATCGCTTGACTACTACCCATCAGGTTCCCACGCTCCCCACCATCCGTCCGAAGACATCAGGCAGCTCGGGTGGTTAGCACAACGAGGTTCATCAGGGACGCTCTTTCGCGGGTACGGGAATATCAACCCGTTGTCCATCGACTACGCCTCTCGGCCTCGCCTTAGGTCCCGACTCACCCAGGGCGGATTAGCCTGGCCCTGGAACCCTTGGTCATCCGGCGGAAGGGTTTCTCACCCTTCTTTCGCTACTCATGCCTGCATTCTCACTCGTGCCGCGTCCACAACTGGGTCACCCCGCTGCTTCACTCGCGGCACGACGCTCCCCTACCCATCCACACACCTGCACAAGGAATCAAGTCCAAGCGAGGTTAAAATGTGAATGCCACAGCTTCGGCGGTGTGCTTGAGCCCCGCTACATTGTCGGCGCGGAACCACTTGACCAGTGAGCTATTACGCACTCTTTAAAGGGTGGCTGCTTCTAAGCCAACCTCCTGGTTGTCTGTGCGACCCCACATCCTTTTCCACTTAGCACACGCTTAGGGGCCTTAGCTGGTGATCTGGGCTGTTTCCCTCTCGACTACGAAGCTTATCCCCCGCAGTCTCACTGCCGCGCTCTCACTTACCGGCATTCGGAGTTTGGCTGATTTCGGTAAGCTTGTGGGCCCCCTAGACCATCCAGTGCTCTACCTCCGGCAAGAAACACGCGACGCTGCACCTAAATGCATTTCGGGGAGAACCAGCTATCACGGAGTTTGATTGGCCTTTCACCCCTAACCACAGGTCATCCCCCAATTTTTCAACATTGGTGGGTTCGGCCCTCCACGCGGTCTTACCCGCGCTTCAGCCTGCCCATGGCTAGATCACTCCGCTTCGGGTCTAGGACACGCGACTGAATCGCCCTATTCAGACTCGCTTTCGCTACGGCTCCCCCACACGGGTTAACCTCGCCACATGCCACTAACTCGCAGGCTCATTCTTCAAAAGGCACGCCGTCACCCCGCAAGGCTCCGACGGATTGTAGGCGAACGGTTTCAGGTACTATTTCACTCCCCTCCCGGGGTACTTTTCACCATTCCCTCACGGTACTTGTCCGCTATCGGTCACCAGGAAGTATTTAGGCTTACCAGGTGGTCCTGGCAGATTCACGGCAGATTTCAGGGGTCCGCCGCTACTCGGGAACACCCACAGAAGGTCAGCAACTTTCACCTACCGGACTTTCACCGTCTACGGTCAGCCATTCCAGACTGTTCGACTAGCCACTAACTTTGTAACTTCTCGAACAAGTGTCAGCTTGTTCAGCAGGGTCCCACAACCCCGACCACGCAACCCCTGACAGGTATCACACGCAGCCGGTTTAGCCTCGATCCGCTTTCGCTCGCCACTACTCACGGAATCACTAAATTGTTTTCTCTTCCTACGGGTACTGAGATGTTTCACTTCCCCGCGTTCCCTCCACACACCCTATGTGTTCAGGTGTGGGTGACACCACATGACTGGTGCCAGGTTTCCCCATTCGGACACCCTGGGATCACAGCTTGGTTGACAGCTCCCCCAGGCCTATCGCGGCCTCCCACGTCCTTCATCGGCTCCTGGTGCCAAGGCATTCACCGTTCGCCCTTGACAACTTGACCACAAAGATGCTCGCGTCCACTGTGCAATTCTCAACAAACGACCAACCCACAACCCGATCCGCCCCACACCAAACCCGACAACCGCCGGCGGTATATGAGGCCAGGCCATGCCTGGCAACCTCGCGAAGCTATAACGCTTCGCTCAAGGCTCTGAAACAACAACACGATGGTTGTTCCTTCAGGACCCAACAGGGTGCTAGCGCCTCCACCCAGCCGCACCAGGACCCACCCGTTCCCACCACCCCAAAAGGGTGGCTGTACTAGGAAGTCCCGGCCGTTGCCGAGGAAAAACTTGCCAGTGTCTCCGCCATCTGAGCACCCCACCACCACAGACGGGCAGCGCGGGCTCCATACCGGCTTTCACCGGATGGTGCTCCTTAGAAAGGAGGTGATCCAGCCGCACCTTCCGGTACGGCTACCTTGTTACGACTTCGTCCCAATCGCCAGCCCCACCTTCGACGGCTCCCTCCACAAGGGTTGGGCCACCGGCTTCGGGTGTTGCCGACTTTCGTGACGTGACGGGCGGTGTGTACAAGGCCCGGGAACGTATTCACCGCAGCGTTGCTGATCTGCGATTACTAGCGACTCCGACTTCACGGGGTCGAGTTGCAGACCCCGATCCGAACTGAGACCGGCTTTTTGGGATTCGCTCCACCTCGCGGTATCGCAGCCCATTGTACCGGCCATTGTAGCATGCGTGAAGCCCTGGACATAAGGGGCATGATGACTTGACGTCATCCCCACCTTCCTCCGAGTTGACCCCGGCAGTCTTCGATGAGTCCCCGCCATAACGCGCTGGCAACATCGAACGAGGGTTGCGCTCGTTGCGGGACTTAACCCAACATCTCACGACACGAGCTGACGACAGCCATGCACCACCTGTGACCGCCCCCGAAGGACCTCACATCTCTGTGAGTTTTGCGGCCATGTCAAACCCAGGTAAGGTTCTTCGCGTTGCATCGAATTAATCCGCATGCTCCGCCGCTTGTGCGGGCCCCCGTCAATTCCTTTGAGTTTTAGCCTTGCGGCCGTACTCCCCAGGCGGGGCGCTTAATGCGTTAGCTGCGGCACAGGAAACCGGAGAGGTCCCCCACACCTAGCGCCCAACGTTTACAGCGTGGACTACCAGGGTATCTAATCCTGTTCGCTCCCCACGCTTTCGCTCCTCAGCGTCAGTATCGGCCCAGAGACCCGCCTTCGCCACCGGTGTTCCTCCTGATATCTGCGCATTT
The DNA here is from genome assembly GCF_028475105.1 of Micromonospora sp. LH3U1. NCBI lineage: Bacteria > Bacillati > Actinomycetota > Actinomycetes > Micromonosporales > Micromonosporaceae > Micromonospora > Micromonospora sp. LH3U1. The sequence goes on from NZ_CP116936.1 coordinate 5,717,335, forward strand.
CACCGCTACACCAGGAATTCCAGTCTCCCCTACCGAACTCTAGCCTGCCCGTATCGACCGCAGGCTTGGGGTTGAGCCCCAAGTTTTCACGGTCGACGCGACAAGCCGCCTACGAGCTCTTTACGCCCAATAAATCCGGACAACGCTCGCACCCTACGTCTTACCGCGGCTGCTGGCACGTAGTTGGCCGGTGCTTCTTCTGCAGGTACCGTCACTCTCGCTTCGTCCCTGCTGAAAGAGGTTTACAACCCGAAGGCCGTCATCCCTCACGCGGCGTCGCTGCATCAGGCTTCCGCCCATTGTGCAATATTCCCCACTGCTGCCTCCCGTAGGAGTCTGGGCCGTGTCTCAGTCCCAGTGTGGCCGGTCGCCCTCTCAGGCCGGCTACCCGTCGTCGCCTTGGTAGGCCATTACCCCACCAACAAGCTGATAGGCCGCGAGCCCATCCTAGGCCGAAAAACTTTCCACCCAACCTCATGCGAGACCAAGTAATATTCGGTATTAGCCCCCGTTTCCGAGGGTTATCCCAAAGCCTAGGGCAGGTTGCTCACGTGTTACTCACCCGTTCGCCGCTCGAGTACCCCGAAGGGCCTTTCCGCTCGACTTGCATGTGTTAAGCACGCCGCCAGCGTTCGTCCTGAGCCAGGATCAAACTCTCCAACAAAAAATTAGTTGAACAGCATCCTGACAACAAACAAATGTTGCCAAAGGAATCCCAACCAGCCAGACAAAAGCCTGACCAGTCCGGGGTATAAATCATAATTGGCACTGGCTTTTAAAGCACCCTGTTGAGTTCTCAAAGAACAACCACACACCGATCAACAAGCCCCACTCCGTGGGGCCCCATCCCGGGGCTTATTTGTTAAGCGTTCCAGCGCTTTCCAGCGCCAGGCACTTTTACTACGTTACCCGCTGGTTTCCGCCGTGTCAAACCGGTGTTTCGCGGTTCGTCGTGCTTCACCCGATAATGCGGATATCATTGCTCGTTCGCATCCACGATGACGCACGCCGTTACCGGCGGTCGTTTCTTTCGTGGGAAGCCGCAGACCGGCCGATCACCGCTTCGCGGCTCTCCGCCCGGCTCCTGCCGGCTTCAGAACTCTACCCGGTCGGCTTCGCGTTCGCAACTCCGTATCCGGAGTGTTCCGCACCGCCCGATCCTCAGTCTCGCTCGGCGTTCCCGCCACGATCCTGGCGCCCGTTCTCGGCCGGTTTGTCCGGCCTCCCCCGTGCAGAGAGAAAGTTACGCGGACGGCCCGTAGAAGGCAAATCAGGGTTCATCACTGGTTTGACCGACCGGCTCGCGATGGTCTTCGGCGCAGGGCATGCGATGGTCCTCGGCGCAGCCGGCGACGCGGAACCTTCTGACATGCCAGAGTGTCAGGCATGGATGAGTCCGGGCTCCGCGCCAGGGTGTTCGCCGAGGAAGCGCTGCTCGGCATTCTCCTGCCGTTCTGGCAGGTGGTGATCGGTGCGGTGGTGCTGGTCGTCCTGGTGCTCTCGGTGGGACGACTGGCCCGACGGGGTAAATCCCGGATGACCACCGCGCTGCTGGTCACCGCCGTGGCCATCGCCGGGTTCGCAGTGATCGGTGTGCTGCTCGAGGGTTGAGACTCAGAGCCGGCGGTTGGTCAGGCTCGGCAGCTCGGCCCGGATCACGGCGAGCCGATCGAGGTCCAGGTCGACGACGGAAACTCCTGGGCCATCCGGCAACTGGGTGAGGACCGTCCCCCACGGGTCGAGCACCATGCTGCGCCCGAAGCAGGTGCGACCTGGCTCGTGATCGCCGGTCTGGCCAGCCGCCGCCACGAAGCACTGGTTCTCGATCGCTCGGGCCCGCAGCAGGACCTCCCAGTGGTCCCGCCCGGTGTGCATCATGAATGCCGCCGGAACCACCAGCAGCTGTGCGCCGCCATCGGTGGCCAGCAGCCGGTACAGCTCCGGGAAGCGCAGGTCGTAGCAGATCGACAGGCCGACCCGCAGACCCTCGACGTCCACCACTACCGGTTGAACCCCGGGCGCGACACTCGCCGACTCCCGGTAGGAGACACGACCGGGGATCTCCACGTCGTACAGATGGATCTTGCGGTAGCTGGCGGCCAGATTGCCGGAGCGGTCGAAGACCAGCGACGTGTTCCAGGTGTGCTCCGGGTCCGGGCCGGCCTCGTGGAACGAGCCGGCCACCAGCCAGATCCCGAGCCGCCGGGCGATCCCGGCGAAGAAGCTGCCAACCTCCCCGTCCACGGGCTCCGCCTCGGGTAACCCGGCGGCGGGGCCGAGGTAGTCGACGTACTCCGGCAGGACGGCGAGGTCCGCGCCGCCGGCGGCGGCGCGTTCCAGCAGGACCTCCGCGGCGGCCAGGTTGGCCTTGCGGTCGTCCCGGGCGTTCAGCTGGCAAACGGCGACGCGCATGAGCACAGGGTACGGCCGGAAGGGCCAGCGCGGACAGCGTCAGAGGCTGGCCAGCACCAGAGCCCCGGCCGCGAAGCCGAGCCCGGCGATCTGTGCTCCGCGCAGCCGCTCCCGGTCGACGGCCAACGCCAACAGCACGGTGCTGGCCGGGTAGAGCGCGGCGACCGCCGCGATGATGCTCAGGTGGCCACGGGCGGCGGCCGCCAGAAAGAGCGCGTTGGCGGCGCCGTCGAGCAGACCGGCGACCGCCGCCCAGCCCAGCACCCGTCGCCCGAGCCGCAGCCGCACCCCCGTACCGACGGCCAGCGCGAGGCCGAACGCGATCGAGCTGGCTCGAACCGCCGCCACCGGCCACATGCCAGCGCTCTCGTCGGCCTGCCCGAGGAGGGTGTAGAAGACACCGAACAGCGCCCCGGCGGCGAGGGCGAGCCCGATCAGCCGTGCCGGGACGACCCGTCGGCCGCCGCTCTCCCCGAGGCTGACGAGGGCGATCGCCAGCACCGCGAGGCCGGCGCCGGTGAGTGCCAGGGCACCCGGGAAAGACGCGGTGAACAGGCCTGCGACGATCGGCACCACTGCGGCGGTGATCGCGGTGATCGGCGCCACCACGGCCATCATCCCGCCGGCGAGGGCTCGGTAGAGCAGCATGACGCCGCCCGCGCCGGCCACCCCCGCGAGCAGCCCCCAGCCGACGTCTCCGAGGTTTGGGGACCCGGGCACGACCAGGAGCAGGACGACCAGCAACGGGACGCTCAGCAGCTGGGAGATCACGGTGACGGCAATGGGGTCGGCGTAGCGGGACGCCTTACCGCCGGAGAAGTCCGCGGTGCCGAACGCGACTGCGGACAACGCAGCTAGGACAATGGGGAACATGCGCCTGTCGTACCATAATAGTGACCGTGAAGGATAGTATGATGACCGAGCTCGGATCGGATCGGGTGGGAGCGGTAACCGCCGCGGTGGCCCGACAGGTGCGCGAACTACGGGCCGCCCGAGGCTGGTCCTTCGAGGAGTTGGCGGGCCGGTCCGGGGTGAGCAAGGGGATGCTCGTGCAAATCGAGGGCGCGCGCACCAACCCGAGCGTCGGCACGCTGTGCCGGGTCGCTGACGCGTTCGGCGTCAACATCGCCCGGCTGGTCGAGCCGACCGAGGAACGGCCCGTAAAGATCACCTCGACCGCCGAGGCGCCCGTGCTCTGGCAGGGCGAGCACGGCGGCACGGCCCAGCTGTTGAGCGGGTTGGGCGAGCCGGACCTCGTCGAGCTCTGGGACTGGCGGTTGGAACCCGGCGAGGCGCACCGCTCCCCCGACCACCCGCGCGGCACCCGGGAGGTGCTGCACATCCTCGCCGGCAGCGTGGTCGTCAGGGTCGACGGGCAGGACCACCCCGTCCGGTCCGGCGAGACCATCGAGTTCCACGCGGACCGGGAGCACGGCTACCGCAACGACAGCGACGAACAAGCCCGGCTGATGATGGTGACGATCACCCCGTCGGGCGAATGGGACCGCCGAACGCGTTCACGCCGGCCGCGTCAGGACTGAGCGACCGGCGTGACACAGGGAGGATCAGGCCGACTTCTCCTCGCGGTCCCGCCGGGCCCGACGCCCGGTGAACTCGCGCGGCACGATCGTTGGGTTGACGTTCTCCAGGACCACCTCGCGGGTGATCAACACCCGGGCGGCGTCGGGGTTGCTCGGCACCTCGTACATCGCGGAGAGCAGAACCTCCTCGATGATGGCCCGCAGGCCACGGGCACCGGTGCCCCGCAGCATCGCCTGGTCGGCGATCGCCTCCAGAGCCGGCTCGTCGAACTCCAGCTCCACGCCGTCCAGCTCGAAGAGCCGCTGGTATTGCCGGACCAGGGCGTTGCGCGGCTCGGTGAGGATGCGCACGAGGGCGCTCCGGTCCAGGCTGCGCACGTTGGTGATCACCGGCAGTCGGCCGACGAACTCGGGGATCAGCCCGAACTTGAGCATGTCTTCCGGCATGACCTGGCTGAAGATGTCATCGGTCGACCGATCGGAGACCGACCGGAGCCGGGCACCGAAGCCGGTGCCGCCCTGACCGGTGCGGGACTCGATGATCTGATCGAGACCGGCGAAGGCGCCACCACAGATGAACAGCACGTTGGTGGTGTCGATCTGGATGAACTCCTGGTGCGGGTGCTTGCGACCGCCCTGCGGTGGCACGTTGGCCACCGTGCCTTCGAGCATCTTGAGCAGAGCCTGCTGCACGCCCTCACCGGAGACGTCCCGCGTGATCGACGGGTTCTCCGACTTGCGGGCGATCTTGTCGACCTCGTCGATGTAGATGATGCCGGTCTCGGCGCGCTTGATGTCGTAGTCGGCGGCCTGGATCAGCTTGAGGAGGATGTTTTCCACGTCCTCGCCGACATAGCCCGCCTCGGTGAGCGCGGTGGCGTCGGCGATGGCGAACGGCACGTTCAACATCCGCGCGAGGGTCTGCGCGAGGTGGGTCTTGCCGCACCCCGTCGGGCCGAGCAGCAGGATGTTGGACTTGGCCAGCTCGACGGCGTCACTGCCGGAGCCCGGCGCGTTGGCCGCCTCTGCCTGGATCCGCTTGTAGTGGTTGTAGACCGCGACGGCGAGCGCCTTCTTGGCCTGGTCCTGTCCCACGACGTAGTTGTCGAGGAACTGGCAGATCTCCATCGGCTTGGGAAGCTCTTCCCACTTCACCTCGCCGGACTCGGCCAACTCCTCTTCGATGATCTCGTTGCAGAGATCGATGCACTCGTCGCAGATGTAGACCCCTGGGCCCGCGATGAGTTTCTTGACCTGCTTCTGCGACTTGCCGCAGAAGGAGCATTTCAGTAGGTCGCCGCCGTCACCGATCCGTGCCACCTACGTTCTCCCTGCACTCATCGGCCGGAGACCCGGCCCTGACCTGCGGGCGCTGCGCGCCGCCCGGCTTAGTTCACCCCACCGGCTCAACCGGCGAAGCGGTACGGACCCGACGTTACCCGCTGGCGGAGCATTCTCCGACCCCCAAAACGGGTGTGTCAGAGGTCGGCCGGGAACGGAGCCCCGGCCAACCTCTGACCCGGTATTGCTCAGCTGGCGGCGTGGGTCGCCAGCAGACCCTTCTTGCGGCTGGTCAGGATCGTGTCGACCAGCCCGTACTCCTTGGACTCCTCGGCCGTCATGATCTTGTCACGGTCGATGTCCTTGCGAACCTGCTCGATCGGGCGGTTGCAGTGGCGGGACAGCATGTCCTCCAGCTGCGTACGCATGCGCAGGATCTCCCGGGCCTGGATCTCGATGTCCGAGCCCTGCCCGTAGCCGCCCTCGGTGGCCGGCTGGTGGATGATGATCCGCGAGTTCGGAAGAGCCATCCGCTTACCCGCAGTGCCCGCCGACAGCAGCACCGCTGCCGCGCTGGCGGCCTGCCCGAGGCAGACCGTCTGGATGTCCGGGCGGACGTACTGCATGGTGTCGTAGATCGCCGTCATGGCGGTGAACGAGCCACCCGGCGAGTTGATGTACATGATGATGTCGCGGTCCGGATCGGTGCCCTCAAGCGTCAGCAGCTGGGCCATCACGTCGTTGGCCGACGCGTCGTCCACCTGGACGCCGAGGAAGATGATCCGGTCCTCGAAGAGCTTGTTGTACGGGTTCGACTCCTTGACCCCGTACGACGTGCGCTCGACGAACGACGGCAGCACGTAACGGTTGTGCACGGCCGCGAACTGGGGCGGCAAGCTCAGATCGGTCATCGTCAGCTCCTCAGCTCAGGGTCCCGGCGCCATCCGGAACCTGAGCGGCTCCGATGATCACCTTGTCGATGAAGCCGTAGTCCATGGCCTCCTGGGCGGTGAACCAACGGTCCCGGTCCGAGTCCGCCTCGATCTGCGACTGGGCTTGGCCGGTGTGGTGCGCGACCCGCTCCTGGAACATCCGCTTCGTGTAGAGCATCTGCTCCGCCTGGATGGCGATGTCGGACGCCGTGCCACCCAGACCACCGGACGGCTGGTGCATCATGATCCGTGCGTGGGGCAGGGCGTAACGCTTGCCCTTGGTGCCCGCGCAGAGCAGCAGCTGGCCCATCGAGGCCGCCATGCCCATCGCCACGGTCGACACGTCGTTGTCGATGAACTGCATGGTGTCGTAGATCGCCATGCCGGAGTAGACCGAGCCACCCGGCGAGTTGATCCACAGGTTGATGTCGCGGTCCGGGTCCTCCGCGGCGAGCAGCAGCAGCTGCGCGCAGATGCGGTTGGCGACCTGGTCGGTCACCTCACTGCCCAGGAAGATGATGCGTTCCTTGAGCAACCGGTTGTAGACCGAGTCGTCGAGGTTGCCAATGGAGTCGCCACCGCGCGCGTCAATCGCCCGGAGCGACTTCTTGGGGATGTGCATGTCGGTCATGGCAGCCCTTCGCTCTCCGTACCGTCTTTCCCGACACTAACCGCTGTGCGGGGCGGCAGAGTCCCGGTCGGGGCACTGTTCGCTCTCAGCGCAGCTGTGTCGGGCGTACCCGCGGCGCGGGCTCCGGGCGTACCCGGAAAAGGATTCGGCCGCCATCCACCGCACAGCGGCGGATGGCGGCCGCACCCGACGATCAGTGGTTGTGCTCGGCCTCGTTGGCCGCACGCAGCGCGTCGAGGGTGACCTCGTTGCCGGCCGAGTCCTTGATCTTGATCCGCTCCATGACGGCCGCGAGCGCCTTGCCCCGCCGCACATCCCCGAAGACCGCGGCGGCTGCGCCGGAGCGCACCAGCTGGTCGTAGTACTGCTGAGGGGCCATCCCGGCGCGCTGCGCCCGGTGCACGATCTCGTGCCCGAACTCGTCGTCGGAGACCTGCACGTCCTCCGCGTCGGCCAGAGTGTCCAGCAGGAGCTGGACCTTCACGCCCTCGGTCGCCGCCTCGGTCAGCTCGGCGTCGATCTGCTCCTCGGTCTTGTCCTCGGCGGCGAGGTATTCCTCCATCGAGGCGCCGATCCGCTCCAGCTGGTCGACCATCGCCTGCTTGCGGCTCTCGACCTCCTCGCGGACGACACCCTCGGGGGCCGGAATCTCGGCGGCCTCGACCAGCTGCGCGAGCGCCTTGTCGCGAGCGGCGTAGATCTGCTCGACCTGCTTGCCCTGGGTGACCCGCGCCCGCAGGTCGCCGCGCAGCTCCTCGATCGTGTCGAACTCGCTCGCCATCTGGGCGAACTCGTCGTCCAGCTCCGGCAGCTCCTTCTCCTTGACCGTGCGCACGGTCACCGCCACCTCGGCGTCCCGACCGGCGAAGTCGCCACCGACCAACTGGGTGGTGAAGGTGGTGTCCTCGCCGGCGGCGAGGCCGACCACGGCCTCGTCGAGGCCCGGCAGGAGCTGCTTGCTGCCCACCTCGTGGGAGATGTTGCTCGCCTGGCCGCCCGGCACGTCCTCGCCGTCGACGGTGGCGTTCAGGTCGATCTGGACGTAGTCGCCCTCGGCGGCGGCCCGCTCGACGGTCTTCAGGGTCGCGAAACGCTCCCGCAGGCTCTTCACCTGCTCGTCGATCTCGCTCTCGTCGATCTGCAGCTCGTCGACGGTCACGTCGATGGTCGTCGCGTCCGGGATGGTGATCTCCGGACGAACGTCGACCTCAGCGGTGAAGTTCAGCGAGTCACCGTCGTTGAACTCGGTGATCTCGACCTCGGGGCGCCCCAGCGTCTTCAGGTCGTGCTCACGCACCGCGGCGAGGATGTTCTCCGGGATGGCCTCCTGGACCGCCTCATTGAGGACGGTGCCCCGGCCCACCCGCTGGTCGATCACCGCGGTCGGCACCTTGCCCCGGCGGAAGCCCGGAACCTGGACCTGCGAACCGATCTCCCGGTACGCCTTCTTGAGGCTCGGCTCGAGCTCGACGAACGGCACCTCGATGGCGAGCCGCACGCGCGTCGGGCTCAGAGTCTCGACGGTGCTCTTCACAGGCGTACTCCTTGACGGATCTCAGTTGAGTCTGGGCGTGATTCAGCCCATCGAGTGTAGGTGAGCCGGCCTGACGCACCGGCAGCGCCCGGGGACCGCACTGGGCGGCACCCGGGGCGACGCGGCCGCGGACGACAGTCGGGGTGGCGGGATTTGAACCCACGGCCCCTCGCTCCCAAAGCGAGTGCGCTACCAAGCTGCGCCACACCCCGTGGCGACGTGCAGTCTATGCCGTCGCCACGGCTCAGGCGGTGCCGGGGCATCCCCCTCCCGGACAGATCCCCCAAAAGCACCCTTACCGCCCACCTGCGCCCTCCCCCGCCACCCCGCCTCGCCCGGCCCTCGCGCTCTGGCGTCAAGATCCGCGCAACTTCGGGGAAAGTGCTGCTTCCGAACCGCGTCGAGGCCACAACATCCCTGATGTTGCGTGGATCTTCAGGCCGGCGCGGTGGTGCGGCTGCGCGGTCGGCACCGGGATTGGGTACGCTGTCAGCGCGTCCCGCACTGGCGGGGTGCACGCGGGCGTAGCTCAATGGTAGAGCTTCAGTCTTCCAAACTGACTACGCGAGTTCGATTCTCGTCGCCCGCTCAACGCTCGAAAGCCCAGGTCAGAGGCGGGGCAAGCCTCCGAGCCTCGCCCGCTCGACCACTCCCCCGCTTCGATCTTGCGGGCCCGTCCGTGGTCACCTTGGACCGCCCGGAGAAGAGCGCCAACCATGATCCTTCCGAAGGTTCGGGACTCGCGCTTCATCACGCTTCGTCGTGGCGGAACGCTCACCGATTCGGATCACCATCTCCTCGCAAGCTGCCGCGCCGGAAGGCGAGCGTGGGGCTCAGAGCCCACCCCAGGCTCATCCGAATCTGCCGCTGGCCGGGCGTCCGGAATGTGATCTTCGCCGATACGGGTCCTGCGGAGACCACGCCCGATGGCCGAGACTGTAGCGATGTCGCGAGATGTCGGGGGTGCGCCGCGTAGGCAGGTAGCGATCGCCGCTCTCCTCATCGGCGCTGGCGTGCTCATCCTCTTCGTCCCCGCCAGTGGCGAGGGCAAGGTCCTCGTGCCCCTCAGCGAGGGCCACGGACTCTCCGCCGTGGACGCGGTCGGCGCAGCATTGCTGGCGTTGGGCGGCACCTGGCTGGAAGTGCTCGTGGTCCGGCGCATGCCGCACCTCGCCCTGCCCCCACGGGTCTTGTTCGCACTCGGCCTGCTGGCCGGCCTCGGCATCGGGCTTCTGATCGCCTCGGTCTTTTCGGGGTTCTTCTGGTGGTGGGCTGTCGGTGCCACCGCGCTTGGCGTTGCCGCCCTCGTCCTCGTGCCCCTTACGGCACGCCGTTGAGGTCGCTGGCCGACCGTGGGTCGCGCCTCGACATCTGGCGCAGCCGCTCGTGATGAACGGCCACTGCCGCCGTCACGGATCAGCCGTCCCGTGTCACTAGGCGCGCGGCAGCGCGAGCCAGTCCTGCCAGGTGATGTCACGACCCAGACAGCGGGGCTGCTGGAAGGGCCAGTCGGCGGCGATCCACTGCGGCACCAACGCATCCAGCGCGCGTTCCACCTCACTGCCGACCAGGTCGTCCACCACCCACCAGGCGACCTCGCCGTCGGAGCCGCTGCGCTCGGGCGGGTCGATGTAGACGCAGCCGAGGATCGCCGTCTCCTCCTCGTCCAGCAGCGCGTAGTTGAACGACTGGTGCGCGGCTATCTCCTTCTCGTGCCGCAGAAGGTCGATGCGGTCCTCTTCGTAGGTCATCGACTCCGGGGGCCACGCCCAGGCCGGGCCGAAGATCTCCCACAAGCGCTCGCGGGAGCCCATTACGGCGGGGTAGTCGAGCGCGGTGTCCGCCTCCCGGATCGGCCGCAGGTGCAGCGTGGTGTCGGGCACGGGCACGTAGACCGGGTGGACGAAGTCGTCAGGCAGCCAACTCACAAGGGCCGAGGCTACAAGTCGCAGTCGAGCAGCCCGAGCCGGAAGGCGAGCCAGTCGACAGTGTCCTCCGGGCGGCCTCCGGCAGGAGCAACCGCCGCCCACGGTGCCGGTAGTCGGGTCGCCCCGACGCGCGAGCCCGTCGAACCGCCGTGCGAACAGCGGCTCAACGAGCCTCGCGTGTCACTTCAGGTGGAACCGTTCGTCGACCGCGAGGGCCGCCAGCTGAGGCACGGAGAACGGCAACCGCGTCAACGCCGGACGGCTCTCGTCGAGCTTCGCGCCCTGCGCCACGAAGACCACCACACCATCCGGGTGCCGGTAGGCCGACCACTGGTCGAGCCGATCGTCGTTGCCCGGACGGGCCACCACACCGACCTGCGCCGCGCCGACGGTCTCGACCCGGCAGTCGCCCTGCATGCCCCAGAAACCTCGGGCCAGCGCGCACGGGTCGGTCGGCAGTTGGTTGCCGGCGTCGTGCACCTCGACGAGCACTCGCCCGGTGCCCTTGCCCTGGGCCACGGCGACCGAGGACAGGTAACTCCACAGGTCGACGCCGTTCACCTTGTCCTCGAATTGCGCCTGGTGGGTCCGCAGCGTCCTCTGCTCGGCGGGCTGGTTGGCTGGGTCCTCCGGCTTGGTGTAGCCGGCGGGTACGACAGCGACGACCTCACTGAGCAGGCGGAGTCCCTGGTCGTGCTTGGACCCGGCCCGCGCGGTACGGTCCTCCTGCGGGCGACCGTCCGGCCCGGTCGGCCACGCCTCCTTGGTGTCCGCCGACGAATCCGGGGTTGCCAGTGGCCCGGAACCCGCCGGTTGGTAGACGTGACCGCCCGGAGTGGCGATGGCCGCGAAGCCGGTGACCGCCAGGACGACGGCCGCCGACCCGAGAGACGCCCACACGGCACGGCGGCGGAACTGCGCCCGCCGCGCCGCGCCGAGCGTGGCCCCCGTACTCGATGGTGGTGGTGGGGTGGTGTTCGCCATTTCGCTGCGCAGCCCCTCGCGCAACTCTTCTTCCTTCATCGCTCCCCCATCTCGGTCCCGCTGTAGGTGGGTGCCAGGAGGCCGCGCAACGTGTCGAGCCCGCGTGCCGACTGGCTCTTCACCGTCCCTGGAGAGCACTCCAGCAGCGTCGCGACATCCTCGATCGACAGGTCCTCCCAGTACCGGAGAACCAGGACGGCCCGCTGGCGCGGCGCCACGGAGGCCAGCGCCTGGAGCAGCAGCAGTCGGCTCTCCGGCGAGTCGGGCGGGGCCACCTGTTCGGTGCTCTCGCCCCCCACCCGTTCACGCCGCCACCAGCCGCGACGCCGCTCATCGAGGAATGTCCGGATCAGGATCTGGCGCACGTAGCTGTCGAGCACCTCGTGTCGGGAGATCCGGCTCCAGACGCGGTAGAGCTTGACGAACGTGGTCTGGACCAGGTCTTCCGCCCGGTGCCAGTCGCCGCACAGCAGGTACGCGGTGCTGCGCATGGCGCCGGACCTTGCCGCGAAGTACTCGGCGAACGCCTCGTCGCGATCGCTCATTCAGGCCTCCGATCCCCGTTTCGAGATAGTCACGCGGGGTCTGGCTCGCAGGGTTGCTCCTGAACTCGCGCACATGTCACGGGGATCAACGCCGAACGGCGTCCGGAGGCTACAACCGCGTAGGTCCAGATGTTTGGATCATCGACGAGATTCCTTGACAGATAACGATCTATGCACTGGTGTAAGGACCAGAGACATCGATGTCCGTCAGGAGGGCACATGATCGTCCGACGACGGTGGACAGCTGCCGCCACCACAGCGATCCTGTTCAGCGCAGTGTTGTCCCACCCTGGTCCGGGAACCGCGGCCCCCGCCGATCCGGCCCCACCGATCACCCTGAGCGCCACCGAAACCGCCCTGGTCCGGGTGCAGTTACGCGATCAGGCGCAGCTCGACCGGCTGGTCGCCTCCGGTGCGGACCTGGCCAACCGACCCCGGGCCCGGGACGGGCGGGTCATCGCCGACCTGGTGCTCACCGGCGCGCAGCTCGCCGAGCTGACCGCACAGGGCGCCACGGCCGTGCAGATCGTGCAGCGCGCCGAGGACGGCAGCCGGAACTACGCCGACAGCGTCCGCGCGGCGCAGGCCCGCACCGCAGCCGGGCTACGCGCCTCGGCCACCAGCCAGCGGACGACCGCTGCCGCCACGGCGGTGGACACTCTCCAGGTCCAGCAGGCGTACTGGTGGACAACGGGTGGACAGACGTTCCTGCAGGCGCAGGTGGCCACCACCGCCACCGACGACCCGGATGTCGAGATCACCGTCAACTGGCGAGCGGCGGACGGCACCACAGGGTCGTTCCCGTTGTACCGGTTCGAGGACTCCGGCGAGTACCAGTACCACTACACGCTCCCCCAACCCGTACCGAGTCGACCGGTCCAGCTCAGCGCCACGTCCAGCCTCGGCGGGGTCAGCCGCGTGGTCACCCCGACGCTCTGGCCGAACGCCACCCCACCGCCGCTGCCGGCCGGCTACCAGAAGGACTTCATCGACGCCTACCTGACGCCGGTCGACATCCAGGCGCGGATCAAGCGGCTGGCCCGCCAGTACCGGGACCTGGTCGACGTGATCGACCTGCCGAACCGGACCCAGGGGTACCGACGCACCGCCGCCGCGTACCTCGGTGACCCGACGGTGGCCGCCGTGGTCGTGGAGTCGATCCGCTTCGGCGACCAGAACATGAACGGCGTACAGGTGCGGACGATCGACCCGGGCCGGCCGAACCGGCCGCTGACCGTCGGCTACCGCGATCGCGTTCTCACGGTGTCACTGGCAACCGACACCGCGGGCAAGACCGTGAGCACCACCGACGAGGTGGCGGCCGCGATCAACGCCCGCCAACCGAACCGGTTCCGGGCCACCGTCGAGGACGGCTCGACCGGGCTGCCGATGCCGGTCGCCGGTCCGGCCCGGCTCGACGACGGGCTGCAGGGCACCGAAGTTCCGGCGCGGCCGTGGACCGTACAGGCGCTGCGCCTCGGCGTGCACCGCGACGGCTCCCGGGTCGGGGTGCTGGCGTACTCGCAGGAACACGCCCGGGAGTGGGCCACCCCGCTGGTGACGCTGGAGTTCGCCGAGCGGATGCTGGCCAACTACCGCACCGACCCAGCCACCCGTGAGCTGCTGGAACAGGTCGACGTCTTCGTCATCCCGACGGTCAACCCGGACGGCGCGAACTATTCGTTCAACGACTTCAACTTCCAGCGCAAGAACCTGGTCAACCACTGCACCGGGCCGGCGCGCGACCCGAAGAACCGCACCGCGTGGGGCGTCGACATCAACCGCAACTACACCGTCGGGTCGTACTTCGACGGGTACGTGGGCGCGAGCGCCAACTGCCTCTCCGGCAACTACGCGGGTCCGGCGGAGTTGTCCGAGGCCGAGAGCGGCAACGTGATCGCACTCGCCAAGGACCACCCGAACATCAAGTTCGCGATGAACGTGCACTCCTACGGCGGGTACTTCATGTGGCCGCCGGGGGCGTACCGGGCCGACGGCAGGGTCACCCTGCCCCGGCCGTCGATCGACGAGTCGACGCTGTTCCTGAACAGCGCCCGGCGGATCGTCGGCGCCATCGCGCAGGAACGCGGCACCGTCACCTGGCCGTCGCAGACCGGGCCGGTCGCCGACGTGCTCTACTCCGCCGCGGGCAACTCGGCCGACCAGCTCTACTACGAGCTCGGCATCTTCGCCTGGGACTTCGAGGTCGGCAACGACCGGTGGAACCCGGCCACCAGCCAGTGGGAGGGCGTCGGCTTCCAGCCGCCGTTCGACGAGGCGCACGGCGAGTCCCAGGAGTACGCCGGCGGGCTGGTCGAGCTGGTGCGGGTGGCCCGCGACCACGCGGCGGCCCAGCCGGCTGGCTGATCCCTCAGCGGTGCCGTGTCCGCCGGGCGCGGCACCGCTGGCCGGATTTCAGTCGTTTCCGCCAATGGCTGGAGGGTAGGGCCTTCACATGGACACGGACACCACGGCCCACCTGCTTGGCGGCCCCCGAGACGGCAGCACCCACGAGACCGGCAATGAGGCACTCGTCGAGGTGGAGATCGACGGCATGATGCATCGCTACATCAAGACCACCAAGCAGCACGACGACGGCCGACCGCTCTACAACTACGACGGGATGGTCGCCCCCGACGGCGGCGAGCCCGGCGTCGAGGACCCGGCCGCCCGGGTCGCGTCGCCCCGAGCCGACGCCGAGGGGCACGGCGGCACACACTGACCGTCGCACCGGCGGAACCGAGCAGCCCCGGACGGGGTACCAGTCGGACCGGCCGGCCACGGATGAACCGTGGCCGGCCGGGTAAGCAGCGGCCTGGCCTGGTGGGGAGACGACCGGTGTCGCGGTGTGCCGCGACGGGGCGCGCGGGCGGGCGGCGGATGCCGACCCGCCCCGCGTTTCCCCGGTCGTCAGTTCGACGAGATCCAGTTCCAGGCCGACACGACCCACTCGGTCTGCTGGAGCCAGGTCACACCGAGGCCGGCGAGGAACACCGCGGTCGCCAGGTGGGCACCTCGGGCGCTGCGGCGGACCCGTCCCAGCTGCCGCTCCAGCACCACCCGGCCGATCAGACGGAACAGGGCGAACAGGCCGATCGCCACCAGCAGGCTGAGCACCAGCACCAGCAGCGGACCGGACAGGTCGCCCTGACCGGAGAGCGCCCAGATCCCCCAGCACACGAACGCGAAGAGCCCGGCCACCGTGCTCCACTCACCGCCGCGACGCAGCTGGGCCATCCGCGAACTCAGCGATCGGCGCGGCGGGACCGGCCCGCCCGGCCAGCCGGTGCCGGTCGGCTCCTGCTCGACCACCGGGAACGGCTCGGTCCGCGGCTGCGCGGCTGACCCACCGGGGCCACGCCCCTGCGGAACCCGTCGCGCTGCTGCGGCACCCCGACGCCCGCCTGCGGTGGCACCTCCACCGTCCGCTCCGCCCACGGCTGCGTCTGGTCTGCCATCTCGTCCTCCCCCTGACCGACGACATCACCGCCGCCTGAATCCGAGGGTAGCCAGCCGGCAAATCGGTCGCCGAACCCGCCCGAGACGCCGACCGACGCGACGGTGCCGATTCCCACGCCGGGCAGGGTACGGTCGGCTGATGGGTGACCCCGACCGACGACGGCGACGACTGCGCCACCACCCCGACCCCGAGCCGGCCGGAAGGGGCACCGACGGCCCGACGGCCAGCACCGCGAGCGTGCACGACGGTGACGACCCGCCGCCGCGCCGCAGGAGCCCAGGCGGCGACGAGCGTGACGGCGAGCGGGGGCTGCGCGGGTTGGTCGGTTCCGGCTCGTCCCAGGTGGGGCTGAGCGCCGCGCTGCGGGCCCGGGACGCGGCCCGACCCAGCGAGGACGACCTGGCCGAGGCGGAGGCCCGGGTGGTGGTCGTCCGACGTAACTGGGTGCCCCGCGAGGAGCTGCCCCGCTCGCCGCGCTGACCGACAGGTGGGTCAGGGCAGGTCGGGCAGTTGCCTCGTCCGCTCGTACTCGGCCACCTGGTTGATCCGACGGGCATGCCGCTCGTTGCCGGAGAACGGGGTGTTCAGGAACGCCTCGACGATGGCGGTGGCCTCGTCCAGCGTGTGCTGGCGGGCGCCGACCGCGACCACGTTCGCGTCGTTGTGCTGGCGGGCCAGCTGAGCGGTCTCCACGTTCCAGGCCAGCGCGGCGCGAACCCCGGCGACCTTGTTCGCGGCGATCTGCTCACCGTTGCCGGACCCACCGATGACCACCCCGAGGCCCGTCCCGTCGGCCACCACCTGGTCGCCGGTGTGCAGGCAGAACGTCGGGTAGTCGTCGTCCGGGTCGTAGCCCCGCGGACCGACGTCGACCACCTCGTACCCCTGCATGGCCAGGTGGTTGGCCAGGTGCACCTTCAACTCGAAACCGGCGTGATCGGATCCCAGGTAGACGCGCATACCGGGCAGTCTGTCAGGCCGCGCTCGGGGACGTCGCAGGGGCGGCGTCCCCGAGCCGGGTTCGTCACACGGTCGTGGGTGCGGCAGCTCAGCGCGGCAGCTCAGCGCGGCAGCTCAGCGACGACCAGGCCGCCGCGCGCCTTCGGGGTGAACCAGGTGCTCTTGCGGGGCATCTTCTCCCGGGCCAGGTTCACCGCGACGAAGTCCGACACGGTCACCGGCGCGATCAGAATCGCCAGCTCCGCCCGACCGGCGTCGACCTCACCGGTGAGCCAGCTCGCCGGGTAGTCACCGCCGACGTACGTGATCCGCTTGTCGCCCGGGTCCAACCCGAGCGCGTCG
Organism: Micromonospora sp. LH3U1; assembly: GCF_028475105.1. Classification (NCBI taxonomy): domain Bacteria; kingdom Bacillati; phylum Actinomycetota; class Actinomycetes; order Micromonosporales; family Micromonosporaceae; genus Micromonospora; species Micromonospora sp. LH3U1. Next base: position 5,733,885 of record NZ_CP116936.1, read on the forward strand.
CGCAGCAGCAGCCGTTCGACCAGGGCGTGGTCCAGGTTTTCCAGGCGCCCGGAGGCCGTGGCGGGCAGGCGCACCGCGTACCCCTGGCCGTCGAGGCGGAGGTGCACGGAGCCGCCGGCCGCCGGGACCTCGACCGGGCCGTCGATCGGCTCGACCTCGGCGCCCGCGGCCCGCAGCCGGTCGAGCAGCTCGGCCGGTGTGGTGGTCAGCTCGCTGACCAGCCGGTTGTACGGCTGGATGGCCACCGACGCGGGCGTGGTGACCACGGCCAGGAAGCGCGACAGCCCGCCGGTCTGGGCGGCCAGGCTGCGGTGGTTGCCGTCCGCGACGACCAGATCGCCGCCGCCGGCGAGGGCAGTCAGCGCGGCCTGCTCCGGGCCCGGGCCGAGCAGCCAGATGGCGTGCGTGCGCCCCGCCTGGTCGGTGTCCGTTGCGGCGGGCACGCCGGCCGTGTCGGTCGCCGCCGCGAGCGCGGCGTGCAGCTCGTCGCCACGCCCGGTCTGCAGCAGGAGTACGGGTGAGAGCAGGTGGCCCAGCGCCTCGGCCAGCGCAACCCGCTCGCGCACCTTGGCGATGAAGACGTCCTCGTTGCGGATGACCAGGCCCGGCTCGTCGGCCCGGGTGGAGATCTGGTCGGTGTCCACCATCGCGAACAGCCCGTACGCCGGCTCTTCACCGGGCGCGCTGATCCGGTAGAGCACCACCACCTGCTCGGCGGGGGTGTAGCTGCCGTCGGCCTTGGCCTCGGCGAAACGGGCCACCGCGTCCGGCAGCGCGTCGAGGAACGACTTGCCCAGGCTCTGCGGGGCGCGATGCGGCATCTCGATGCCGAGGGCACTGTGCGGGTTCGACTCGATGATCGCGGTGATCTCCGCGTCGTCGGCGAACTCGTCATAGTTTTGCGCGCCGGTGCCACCAGTGGTGACCCAGGCCCGGGAGATCGGATGCACGACCGTCATGCCCACTGACGCTACCGGCGACGGTGCCGCCGCCGCCGGGGACCCACGGGGCGTCCACCAGATGAAAGCGCCGAGCCGGGCAGGGTGCTCAGCCGGCGCGGCCGGATGTGCCCCGACGGTGCCGGCCAGCGGATGCCGGCCCACCGTTGCCCCGTCGGCCAGTCGCGGCCGGGCCGGTGGGCACGGTGCGGCGGGGTGACGCGGGCGGCCCCGGCACGGGACGTTCGGGGGCGGCGACGGCACGGGCCGCGGGCTCAACGGCGGCGTCGGCACCGGACGCGGGGCGGCGGGTGCCGGCGGAGGCGGCGCGGGTTCGGCCGGTGCCGCCGCCGACGGCGCGAGTTCGGCCGCTGCCGGCGCGAGTTCGGCCGCTGCTGCCGGCACGGGTTCGGCCGGTGCCGCCGGCACGGGCAGATCTGGAGCGGAGGTCGGGAGATCGACCGGCACGGTGTCGACGGCCGACGTCAGCGGGTCGGCCGACACGGGCGGGGTGAGCCGGGAGGTCACCGGCACCCGGGCCACGCCCACCACGATGGGCGGGGCGAGCAGGTCCACCAGGTGGGCGGGTAGGTCCGGGCGGACCGCCGGCCAGCGGGAGTCGTCGACGGACCAGTAGGCCGCGCCGGGAGTCTCGATCACCCCCTGCCGGGTCAGCTGATCGTCACCGGACGCACGGTGCTTGGCCATCGGGATTGCCTCCACGAACTGCGGGGTGCGGCCCTGCGGGTCGCTGCGGCGGACACCGAGGGAAACGACGCCGCCCGCCCACCGGTGACGCCACGACCGTCCTCCGACCTCACAGCCGCACTCGGCGTCCGACCTGACGCGCCCCCGCCCGGGCAGCCGATGCAGTCCGGACGGGGGCGCGTGGTGGTCGTGGATCAGTCGAAGATCGGGCCCTGCTCACGGGTGCGCTTGAGCTCGTAGAAGCCCGGGGTGCCGGCGACCAGCAGTACGCCGTCCCAGAGTCGGCCGGCGGCCTCCCCCTTCGGAGCCGGGGTGATGACCGGGCCGAAGAACGCGACCGGGCTGCCGTCCGGGCCGGGCGCGTGGACGACCGGGGTGCCGACGTCCTGCCCGACCGGGCGCATGCCGGCCTCGTGGCTGGCGCGCAGCGCCTCGTCGTAGTCGGTGCTGTCCGCGGCTGCGGCCAGCGCCGGGTCCAGGCCGGCGTCGGTCAGCGCGGCGACGTAGAGCTCCGGACCCCGCTCCTCCTTGCCGAGGTGGATCCGGGTGCCGAGCGCGGTGTAGAGCGGGCGCAGGACATCGCCGCCGTACCGCTGCTCGGCGGCGATGCAGATCCGCACCGGGCCCCAGGCGGTACGCAGGAACGTCCGGTATTCCTCGGGCAGCTCGTCCCGGCCCTCGTTGAGCACGGCCAGGCTCATCACGTGGAAGCGGATGTCCACGTCACGGACCTGCTCGACCTCCAACAGCCAGCGGGACGTGATCCACGCCCACGGGCAGGCCGGGTCGAACCACATGTCGGCGGTGACACGATCGGTCACGGTGAGGTCCCTTCGCGACGGGTGGCGCCGGCAGTCCGGCGTCTCACCGAATCTTCACCCCGCAGCGCATCGACCGGCACCCGAATGAGAGCGTGACCTCGGCCACCGCGGGCTGCCCGTACGTGGAAGACTCGAATCGGGCTGGCCGTCACGAGCGGTTGGCAAACGGGCGCCGCCGGGCGTACGGCGAGATGTGGGATGGAGACGAACAGTGCCGGGAGTGCGTAACCTGACGCAGGTCGAGGCAACCGAGCGGGCGCGCCTGCTCAACGTGACGGGGTACGACATCAGTCTGGACCTGTCGACCGCTGTGCTGGCGGCTGACGGCCGCACGTTCCGGTCGACGACCGAGGTCCGCTTCCGTTGCGCCGAGCCGGGCGCGAGCACGTTCATCGAGCTGGCCGCCGAGTCCGTGCGCTCCGCGACGCTGAACGGCGCACCGGTCGACCTCTCCGACTGGTCGGCCGAGAAGGGCCTGATCCTGTCCGACCTGGACAGCGACAACACCCTGGTGGTCGACGCCGACTTCGGTTACTCCAACAGCGGTCAGGGTCTGCACCGCACGGTCGACCCCGTGGACGGCGAGACGTACCTCTACAGCCAGTTCGAGACGGCCGACGCACAGCGGGTGTTCGCCTGCTTCGACCAGCCCGACCTGAAGAGCGTCTACACCTGGCACGCCACCGTGCCGGCGCACTGGCGGGCGGTGTCCAACATGCCGGTGCAGCGGGAGGAGCCGGCGGGTGAGGGCCTCAAGACGCTGCACTTCACCGAGTCGCCCCGGATGAGCACCTACATCACGGCGATGTGCGCCGGGCCGTACCACGAGGTGCGCGACAGTCACGACGGCATCGAGCTGGGGGCGTTCTGCCGGGCGTCGATGGCGCAGTATCTGGACTCCGACGACCTGTTCCTGATCACCAAGCAGGGCTTCGACTTCTTCCACGAGAAGTTCGGCGTGCGCTACCCGCTGCCGAAGTACGACCAGCTCTGGGTGCCCGACTTCAACGCCGGCGCGATGGAGAACTTTGGCTGCGTGACGCACGCCGAGTCGCACTACCTGTTCCGCTCGCAGGTCACCGACTTCGAGTACGAGCAGCGGGCCAACACGATCCTGCACGAACTGGCCCACATGTGGTTCGGCGACCTCGTCACCATGCGCTGGTGGAACGACCTGTGGCTGAACGAGTCGTTCGCCGAGTGGGCGAGCCACTGGTGCAACACCAACGCGACCCGGTTCACCGAGGCGTGGACGACGTTCCTGTCCATCCGGAAGAACTGGGGCTACCGGCAGGACCAGCTCTCCTCCACCCACCCGGTCTACACCGAGATGCCGGACATGGAGGCCGTCGAGGTCAACTTCGACGGCATCACCTACGCCAAGGGCGCGAGCGTGCTCAAGCAGCTCGTCGCGTACGTGGGCGAGGAACCGTTCGTGGCCGGGCTGCGGGCCTACTTCGGCAAGCACGCCTGGGGCAACGCCACCTTCGACGACCTGCTCACCGAGCTGGAGGCCGCGTCCGGCCGGGAGCTGCGCAAGTTCGCCGCGCAGTGGCTGGAGACCGCGCAGGTCAACACGCTGCGGCCGGAGGTGACGATCGGCGCGGACGGGACGTACGAGCAGGTGGTGGTGCGGCAGGAGGCGCCAGCGGAATATCCGACGCTGCGGACGCACCGGATCGGCGTGGGCCTGTACGACCTCACCGACGGGCGGCTTGTCCGTCGTGAGCGGCACGAGGTGGACGTGACCGGCGAGCGGACGGACCTCGCCGAGCTGCGCGGCGTCCGTGCGGCCGACGTGCTGCTGCTCAACGACGACGACCTGAGCTACACCAAGCTGCGCCTCGACGACCGCTCGATGGCGACCGTGGTGCAGCACATCGGCGGCTTCGAGTCGTCGCTGGCGCGGGCGCTGTGCTGGACCGCGGCTTGGGACATGATCCGCGACGCCGAGCTGTCGGCCCGTGACTACGTGGCGCTGGTGCTGGCCGGGCTGCCCGCGGAGACCGACATCAACCTGGTCATCGCGACCCTGCGGCAGGCGACCACCGCGATCACCCTCTACGCCGACCCGGCGTGGGCGCCGACCGGCTGGGCCGATCTGGCCCGTACCGCCCGTGACGCGCTCGCCGCCGCCGAGCCGGGCAGCGGGTTCCAGCTGGCCTGGGCCCGCGCGTACACCTCGGCGGCCCGCTCCGAGGAGGACCTGGCCACGCTGCGCGGCTGGCTGGACGGCACCGGCATCCCGGCCGGGTTGACCGTGGACACCGAGCTGCGCTGGTCGGTCCTCGGGTCGCTGGTGGCCAACGGCGCGGCCGGTGCCGCCGAGGTCGAGGCCGAACTGGCCGGCGACCGCACCGCCAGCGGCGAGCGGGAGGCCGCGTACACGCACGCGCTGGTGCCGACGGCCGAGAACAAGGCCGCCGTGTGGGCGCTGCTCACCGGCGCGGAAACGCTGCCCAACTGGCGCCACCGGGCGCTGTTGCAGGGCTTCACCCACCCGGCGCAGGTGGAGCTGGTCGCCCCGTACCGGGAGCGGTACTTCGCGGCGGTGGGCCAGGTGTGGGCCACCCGGGACAGCGAACCGGCGCAGGAGTTCGCCCAGCTGGCATACCCGACCTACCTGGTGGAGGACGACACGGTGGCGGCCACCGACGCGTGGCTGGCCGGTGACGGGCACCCCAGCCCACTGCGCCGGCTTGTCGCCGAGGGCCGCGACGGCGTGGTGCGGGCGCTCAAGGCCCGCGCGAAGGACGCCCAGCAGAGCTGAGCAGGGAGTACGCGGCCCGGTGCCGGCGTGGACGCGAGTCCTCGCCGGCACCGGGCCATTATGGTTGCGGAAGGAGGTGGACGTGATGGCACAGCCGACCTACCAGTGGCAGCCCCCGGAGCGGGGCTGGCGCGAGCAGGATCTGTTCGACCTGCCTGAGAACGGCAACCGCTACGAGATCATCGACGGGAGCTTGCACGTGACCCCTCCAGCCGGTCCCGAGCATCATGAGCTGGCGGACGAGATCCGGATGGCGCTTCGCCAGGCGGCTCCCACCGACTGGCGTGTGATCCGGGAGATCGGGGTGCGGGTCCCCGGCGGCAATCTCATCCCGGATCTGACCGTGCTACGACCAAGCGCACCGCGCGAGCGGATGTGGGCCGAACCGGTGGACATCGCGCTCGTCGGAGAAGTCGAGTCGACGGGGAGCCGTCGTCATGATCGCTTCACCAAACCGGCCCTCTACGCCGAGGCAGGCATCCCGCACTACTGGCGGGTGGAACGGGGCGACTTCGGCCCGGTGGTCTATCGCTATCGGCTCGGCAAAGGCGACCATTACGAGCTGTTGGGCACCATCGGTCCGGACGACGCGGTGACCGTGGACGAGCCGTGGACGATGAGGTTGGACCCGAGCGCCTGGCCGCGCTGAGGCAGCCCAGACACACCGAAGCCCGGCCCGCTGGAAAGCGGGCCGGGCTTCGTCGTACGAGGAAGGGCTCAGCCCTTGCCGGCGTGGCTGGCGAGCTGGTCGAGGCCGTTGATGATGCCGCCGGCCAGGTCGCCGCCGCTGAACGCGCCGGCCATGGAGAGCGCGGCCAGCTTGGCGTACGTGTCGGGGATGCGCTTGCGGGCGTACCGCCCGGTGACGATCTCCAGCTGGCGCTGGTTGGGTGACACGGCGATCAGCACCGACTTGTCGGGGTCGGCGAGCTGGCGGTGCATCCGCTGGGCGTGCTCACGGATGGGCTCGTCCAGTCCGCCGACGAAGACCGAGAAGACCAGGCCGGTGCCCTGGTCGGCCAGGCGCAACGCCTCGTCGATGCGCAGCAGCTGGCGGGTTGAGAACGGCCCGTCCAGCACCTCGGGCGGATTCTCCGACCCGGCCTGCTTCTCACCAACGGTCACTTGCGCCTCCGGTTCCACCGGCCGGCGCCTCGACGCTGGCCTGCTCAAGCTTGTGGCTGGTCAGCGCGGGCGCCTGCGCCCCCGCCGTCAGCGCGGTGCCGGCCGAGTCGGCCAGCTGCTCCGGGCGGCCCAGGAACCAGACCGGAGTGAAGTCGAAGGGTCGGCCCGGCCGGTAGCGCTTGGTGCCACCACCGCCGCCGGTGGCACCACCACGGCTACCGGCGTACGACAGGCCGGCGATGACCAGCACCGCGGCCAACGGGATGCCGACGAAGACCAGCAACGTCTCGGTAACAGACAATCCCAACGCCCCCAGGCGGAAGAAGGACGACCTTGAACAACCGGGTCGGATGGACGATCATGACGCCGACCGCCCGACTCCGTCGCCATTCACGTTAGCGGAGTCAGCGGCCCGCCAGATTGCGGGGTGGCGATCCCATCCGTCACTGGAGTTCTCCAGTTGCGCAGCAGTCGCGATGAGCCGCGCGTCGTCACCGTACCGGCCGGTGAGCAGCACCCCGACGGGTAGCCCGTCGGTCGTGGTGCCCAGCGGCAGGGAAACGGAGGGATCGCCGGTGACGTTGAAGATGGCGCAGTAGGGCGAGAACCGGCGTTGCCGGTCGAAGTCGGCCGCCGGATCACCGTCGGCGGTGAACCAGCCGACGGGCGCCTGCGGGGCGGCCAGGGTGGGACAGAGCAGCAGATCGAAGCCGGCGGTGCGGTGGGCACCGAGGCGGACCTGCGCCTGCAACTCCCCGAGAGTGGCGGCCAGGGTGCCGGCGGAGATCTCGGCGCCCCGGGCCCGCAGCAGCCGGGTCAGCGGCAGCAGCTCCGCCTCCCGCTGTGGCGGCACCGGGGCGAGCGCCAGCACGTACCAGAGGATCTCGAACAGCGGCCACGCCGCCGGCCCGAGCGGCGGTGGCACCTCGACCACCTCGTGGCCGGCCGCGGTGAGCAGCTCGGCGGCCCGGTCCACGGCGGCCACGCAGTCGGGGTGCACCGGCTCGTCGGCGAGCATCGGCGTGGTGAACCGGCCGACCCGCAACGGGCCGGGCTCGGCCCGGCGTGCGGCGGCAAGGTAGCCACCGGGCGGCGCGGGCGGCGGCAGGTAGGGCTCGCCGGGGACCGGGACGGCCATGACGTCGAGCAGCGCGGCGACGTCGGTGACGGTCCGCCCGAGCGGGCCGCTGGTGGGCAGGCCGAACGCGCCGGAGCCGAGCGGCCCGCCGGAGACCAGGCCGCGGCTGGGCTTGTAGCCGACGAGGCCGCAGAGCGACGCCGGGATGCGCAGCGAGCCGCCGCCGTCGGACCCCTGGGCGACCGGGACCAGCCCGGCCGCGACCGCCGCCGCCGCGCCGCCGCTGGATCCGCCCGCGGTGTACGCCAGCTGCCACGGGTTGCGGGCCGGGGGCGCGACCCGGCCCTCCGAGTAGAGCGAGCAGCCCAACTCGGAGGTGGTCGTCTTGCCCAGGCTGACCAGGCCGGCGGCCTTGATGAACCGGACCACGTCGGCGTCGACCGGCGGGACGAAGTCGATGAAGGCGGCCGAACCGAAGGTGGTGCGGACCCCGGCGGTGAGCGTCAGGTCCTTGATCGCGGTCGGTACGCCGTGCAGCGGACCGCGCTCCTCGACGGGCACGGCGTCGGCTGCGCGTGCGGCTTCTCGGGCCAGGTCCGGCGTGACCGTGACGAACGCCCCCACGGTGTCGCCGATGGCTGCCACCCGGCGTAGGTGGTGCTCGACCAGGTCGACGCTGGACAGCTCGCCGCGAGTGATCGCGGCGGCCTGCTCCAACGCGGTCAGGTCGTGCGGCTCGGCCATCCCCTCATCCTGCACGCTGGGAGCGGCCGTCGGCGGCCGACACGGCGTCGGCATTCCCGCGGCGACTCTCGTATCCAACTGACACACCGCCGACCCCGCAGCAGCACCGTGCGATGGCGGCGCGCGCTCCTCAGCCGCGCAGGAAGCGCAGGGCGTTGGCGGACAGGAGCTTGGCGCGCTGATCGTCGGTGAGGAAGTCGGCGTCGTGAACGACCGCGCCGGCCGGGCGTTCGCCCAGCGGGTACGGGTAGTCGCTGCCGACCAGCACCCGGTCCTCCCCCAGCGTGTCGACCAGCAGCCGCAGCGCGGGCGGCGCGAAGACCACCGAGTCGACGCTGAACCGGTCGAGGTAGCTGCTGGGCGGGCCGACGGAAGCCCCACGGACCAGGTCGCCCCGGCGGTGCCAGGCGTTGTCAGCGCGGCCGAGCCAGAACGGGAAGCTGCCGCCGCCGTGCGCGAAGCAGATCCGCAGCGTCTCCGGCACCCGGTCGAAGACGCCGCCCAGGATCATCGCCAGCACCGACAGGTGCGTCTCGGCGGGCATCCCGGTGAGCCAGCGGGCCATCCACCGGTCCAGCCGTGGACCGCCCGGCATGTCCCACGGATGGACGAAGACCGGCGCACCCACCTCGGCGCAGTGCTGGAGGAACGTGACCACACCGGCGTCGTCGAGGTCCCGATCGCCGACGTGGTTGCCGATCTCGACCCCCACGTGCCCGGCGGCCAGGCTGCGGTCCAACTCGGCGCAGGCGGCGTCCGGGTCCTGCAGGGGCACCTGGCAGAACGGCACCAGTCGGTCACCACCGGCCGCGGTGACCTCCAGGGTCAGGTCGTTGAAGATCCGGGCGACCTTCACCGCCTGGTCGGCCGGGCGTTCGTAGCTGAAGAAGACCGGCGTGGGCGAGACCACCTGCACGTCCACGCCGTCGGCGTCCATGTCGGCCAGGCGTCGCGACGCGTCCCAGCACTCGGCGCCGACCGGGCGGAACTCCGTCTCCCCCACCATGATCATTGCGGCGCGCTCGGAGTCGACCCGCAGCCACGGCCAGCCGGACCCACCGCACGCCGCGCCGAGGTCCGGCCACCCCTTCGGTACGACGTGCGTGTGCACGTCGACCACACCTGCCGGCATCAGCCCTTGCCCGGGTGCAGGGTGCCGCAGTTGGCGCAGGTGCGTGCCTGCTCGTCGGCGTAGAACGCCTGGAACACCGGCGGCAGATCGGCGGCGATGTCGCGGACCTGCAACTCGACCTCGTGCACCTTGCTACCGCACTCGGGGCAGTACCACTGGAACGTCTCCAGCGTGCCCTCCTCGCGGACCCGCTCGACGACCACACCGATCGAGCCGGCCTCCGGCCGCTGCGGCGAGTGCGGGGTGTTGCGCGGCAGCATCCACATCTGACCCTCGCGCACGTGCACCGTACGCGGCCCCTCCGGGGTCATGAGGTTGATGTGCATGTTGCCCTTGACCTGGTAGAAGAACTCCTCGTACGGGTCCACGTGGAAGTCGGTGCGCTGGTTGGGCCCGCCCACGACCATCACGATGAAGTCGTCCCCGCCCGGGAACATCTCCTTGTTGCCCACCGGCGGCTTCAACAGGTGCTGGTTGTCCGCGATCCAACCCGGAAAGCTGAACGGTTCGGCGATCTCACTCACGACTGACCTCCCGAGGGAAGAAGGGCCACGGCCTGGATCTCGATGAGCAGGTGCGGGTGCGGCAACTGGTGCACCGCCACCGTCGTGCGGGTCGGCCCCGACGCGTCGAAGAACTCCGCCCACACCTCGTTGTAGCCACCGAAGTCATTCATGTTGACCAGGTACGACGTCACCTGGACGAGGTCGGCCAGGTCCGCGCCGACCGAGCGCAGCAGGTCCCGCACGTTCTCGATGACCGCCCGCGTCTGTACCCGGATGTCGAGGTTGGTCGTACCGAACTCGTCGACCGACACACCCGCGAAGCTGTTGTCCGGTCGCCGCGACGACGTACCCGACACGAAGACGAACCCGCCCGCGACCTTGACGTGCGGGAACGCCCCCCGCGGAACGGCCTTGCCGGCCACCACCCGCGCGGTCACGACGAGGCCCGCAGCGAGGCCGTGCCGAGCTTCTCCACGACCGCACGGACATGGGCGCCAGGACGAAGCGGGACAGCCGCGGTGGCGGCGCCGGCCAGGAAGACCCAGCCGGCCTGCAACCGCACCCCGTGCCGGCCGGCCAGCCGGATGCCCTCGTCGAGGGCCCGACGCGGATCGCCGAGGATCGCGGCGGTCGAGCCGACCTGCGCGACGCGCCCGTCGACCTCCAGCAGCACGCCCAGGTTGTCCAGACCCGCCGGCACCGGCGACCACGGCCCGATCACGAACGCGGCGGCGGAGGTGTTGTCGGCGATCACGTCCGGCAGCGAGAAACGGAAGTCGGCGTACCGGGAGTCGATCAGCTCGATGGCCGGGGCGACCGCGCGGACCGCGCTGGCGAAGTCGCCGACCGGTTCACCCGGCTCGGGCAGCCGGTCCAGCAGGAACGCCACCTCCGGCTCGACCCGGGGATGGATGTACGCGGAGGGGTCAACGGCACCCCCGTCGGGCACCCGCATCGCGTCGGTGAGCCGTCCCCAGATCACCTCGTCCACGCCGACCTGGACCATCTTCGCCCTGCTGGTCAGCCCCATCTTCAGCCCGACCAGCCGCTCGCCCCGGTCCAGGCGGCGCTGCACCAGCGCCGCCTGCACCCCGTACGCGGTCGGCACGTCGAGCCCCACCTCGGCGGCGAGCTGCGGAATCGCGCTGGCGGTGTCCGCCGCCTCGCCCAGCTTCGCCGCGATACCCGCGGTGTCCACGCCGATCATCGAACGATCTCCTCCTTACGCTGACCCACCAGATCCAGCGCCACGTCCACGATCATGTCCTCCTGGCCGCCGACCATCCGGCGCCGGCCCAGCTCGACCAGGATCGACCGGACGTCCACGCCGTAGCGCGCCGAGGCCCGCTCGGCGTGCCGCAGGAAGCTGGAGTAGACCCCCGCGAACCCCAGGGAGAGCGTCTCCCGGTCCACCTGGACCGGCCGGTCCTGCAGGGGGCGGACGATGTCGTCGGCGGCGTCCATCAGCGCGAACACGTCGCAGCCGTGCCGCCAGCCGTGCAGCTCGGCGACGGCGACGAAGACCTCCAGCGGCGCGTTGCCGGCGCCCGCGCCCATGCCGGCGAGGGAGGCGTCGACGCGGACGGTCCGGCCGGGGGGTGCGTCGGAGCCGGCCGGGCCGGACCCGGTGACCCGGCCGTGCTCCACGGCGAGCACGCTGTTGGCCACTCCGAGCGACAGGTTGTGGTGGGCGTGGATGCCGATCTGCGTCTCCGGGGCGAGGACCTGCCGGTACGCGTCGACCCGCTGCGCCACGTCGGACATCAACAGCCGACCGCCGGAGTCGGTGACGTAGACGCAGTGCGCCCCGTACGACTCCATGAGCTTGGCCTGCCCGGCGAGCCCGGCCGGGTCGTTCATGTGCGACATCATCAGGAACCCGGCCACGTCCATGCCGTTCTCCCTGGCCCAGGAGATGTGCTGGGCGGAGATGTCCGCCTCGGTGCAGTGGGTGGCGATCCGGACGCTGGTCACCCCGAGCGCCTTCGCGGCCTTCAGGTCGGCGATCGTGCCGATGCCCGGCAGCAGCAGGGTGGTCAGCTTCGCCGTGGTGAGCACCTCGGCAGCCGCGGAGATCCACTCGGCGTCGCTGGCGGCACCGTGGCCGTAGTTGACGCTGGAACCGGCGAGCCCGTCACCGTGCGCCACCTCGATCGCGGCCACACCGGCGGCGTCCAGCGCGGCGGCGATGGTGCGTACCTGCTCGACGGTGTACTGGTGGGCGATGGCGTGCATGCCATCGCGCAGCGTCACGTCCTGGATGTACAGCTCGGTCATGCCACCGCTCCCTTCACCCGCAGCGCCACCAGTCGCTCGGCGGTGCGCAACGCGGCGGAGGTCATGATGTCCAGGTTGCCGGCGTACGCCGGCAGGTAGTGCCCCGCACCGGAGACCTCCAGGAAGACCGACACCTGCAACGCGGTGAGCTGCCGCCCGAGCGTCGGCAGGTACGCCTCGACCCGCTCGAACTGCACGTCCTGCTTGAGCCGGTAGCCGGGGACGTACTCCTGCACCGCCGCCACCATGTCCGCCACCGAGGCGGCGATGGCGTCGGTGTCAGCGTCGGCGTCCGGGCAGAGGCAGTAGACGGTGTCCCGCATGAGCAGCGGCGGGTCCGCCGGGTTCAGCACGATGATGGCCTTGCCCCGTTCGGCGCCGCCGACCACCTCGATGGCCCGGGCCGTGGTCTCGGTGAACTCGTCGATGTTGGCCCGGGTGCCCGGGCCGGCCGAGCGGGACGCGATCGACGCGACGATCTCCCCGTACGCCACCGGGGTGATCCGGCGCACCGCGGCGACGATCGGCACGGTCGCCTGCCCGCCGCAGGTCACCATGTTGACGTTCGGCTCGTGCAGGTGCTCGTCCAGGTTGACCGGCGGCACCACGTACGGGCCGACCGCGGCCGGGGTCAGGTCGACGAGCGTGCGGCCGTGCGCGCGCAGCACCTCGTCGTGGCGCCGGTGCGCGCCGGCCGAGGTGGCGTCGAAGACCAGCTCGACGTCGGCGAACTCGGGCATCGCGACAAGCCCGTCCACGCCGTCGGCGGTGGTGGCCACGCCGAGCCGGCGGGCTCGGGCCAGGCCATCGGAGGCCGGGTCGATACCGGCCATCGCCACCATCCGCAGCTGACTACTGAGGCGCAACACTTTGATCATCAGGTCGGTGCCGATGTTGCCGGAACCGAGCACCGCCACTCCGGTCACCGAGGCTGTTCCATCTTTCGTTCGCGACTGCGGGGCTCGCAAAACCGGCTCACTCCTCGCGCTCACTGGTCCGCCTTGCTGAAACAGGTCCGTACCGAGCCGAGCCCGGAGATCCGCGCCTCGTACGCGGCACCGGGGGTGACCGGCACCATCGGGCCGAGCGCCCCGGAGAGCACCACGTCCCCGGCGCGCAGCGGGTCACCGGCGCGGGCGAGGGTGTCGGCCAGCCACTGCAGGGCGTGCAGCGGGTTGCCCAGGCAGGCGGCGCCCGCACCCACCGAGACCGGCTCGCCGGCATGCTCCAGCACCATCCCGCACAGCCGCAGGTCGACGTCGGCGAGCCGGCGCGGCGTGGTGCCGAGCACGAAGAGCCCGCTGGAGGCGTTGTCGGCGACGGTGTCCACGATGGAGATGTCCCAGCCGGCGATCCGCGAGTCGACGATCTCGATCGCCGGCAGCACGTAATCGACCGCGCGGATCAGGTCGACCGTCGTGATCTGCGGGTTCGGGAGATCCTTGGCGAGCACGAACGCGATCTCCGCCTCGACCCGCGGTTGGAGCAGCCGGTCGATGGCCACCTCGACGCCGTCGCCGACCGCCATGGCGTCGGTCAGCATGCCGAAGTCCGGCTGGAACACCCCGAAGGTCTCCTGCACCGCCCGGGAGGTCAGCCCGATCTTCGCGCCGACCCGACGTTCGCCGCGGCCCTGCCAGGCCCGCGCCTGGAGCTGCTGCACACGGTACGCGGACTCGACGTCGCCCTCCGCCAGCAGCCGGCCGCGTAGCGGTGGGCACGGCTTGCCGGTGTGGCGGGCGTCGGCCAGCTCCCGGTTGGCGGCCTCGATGTCAGGTTTCATGCCCGCTCCTCGCTGCGGTGCGCTCACGACAGGTCCACGCAGACGTTGGTGAGTTCGGAGTAGAAGTTCAGCGAGTGCACGCCGCCCTCGCGGCCGATGCCGGACGCCTTCACCCCGCCGAACGGGGTGCGCAGGTCACGCAGGAACCACGTGTTGACCCAGACGATGCCAGCGTCGAGCTGCGCCCCGGCGCGGTGCGCGACGCCCACGTCCCGGGTCCACACGGTCGCCGCCAGGCCATACTCGGTGCCGTTCGCCAGGGCGTACGCCTCGTCCTCGGTGTCGAACGGGGCGACGTGCACCACCGGGCCGAAGATCTCCTCCCGGTTGGTGCGGGCGTCCGGGCCGAGCCCGGTGAGCACCGTCGGCTGCACGTACGACCCGCCGTCGCGGGCGTCACCGAAAGTGGGCGTGCCGCCGCCGGTGAGCACCTCGGCGCCCTCGGTCCGGGCCAGCTCGTACGCGCCGAGCACCTTCGCCCGGTGCTGGTGGGAGATCAGCGGCATGGTGGCGGTGGCCTCGTCGGTCGGCCAGCCGTACGCCAGTTCGCCGGCCCGCTTCGCGAGCCGGGCGGTGAACTCCTCGAAGACCGGGCGCTGCACGTAGAGACGTTCCGTGCAGAGACACACCTGGCCACCATTGGTGAAACTGGAACGCACCGAACCGGCCACCGCGGCGTCCAGGTCGGCGTCGGCGAAGACCAGGCCGGCGTTCTTGCCGCCCAGCTCGAAACTCACCGCCTTCACCCCGTCGGCGGCGGCCCGCATGATCGCGCCGCCGGTGGCCGACTCGCCGGTGAAGGTGATCGCGTCGACCCCCGGGTGGCGGGTGAGGAACTCACCGGCCGAGTCCGGCCCGAACCCGTGCACCAGGTTGAACACCCCGGCCGGTACGCCGGCGGCGGCCATCACCTCGGCGAGCAGCGTCGCCGAGGCGGGCGTCTCCTCGCTGGGCTTGACCACGACGGCGTTGCCGCAGGCCAGCGCCGGGGCCACCTTCCAGGTGAGCAGCAGCAGCGGCAGGTTCCACGGCACGATGACCGCGACCACGCCGACCGGCTTGCGGAGCGCGTAGTTGAGCGCCCGGCCGCCGGTCGGGGTGACCGTCGTGAACGACTCGGTGGGCGCGGTCGCCACGATCTCCGCGAACGCCCGGAAGTTCGCCGCACCGCGCGGGATGTCCAGCGTGCGGGCCTGGGAGATGGACTTGCCGGTGTCGGCGACCTCGGCGGTGACCAGATCGTCGAAGCGGCGCTCCAACTCGTCGGCGACCCGGCGCAGCACCTCGGCGCGTTCCCGCTCGCCCATCCGGCCCCACGGACCGCGCATCGCCGCCCGGGCGGCGGCCACCGCGTCGTCCACGGTGGACTTCGACGCCTCGACCACCTCGAAGACCGGCTCCCCGGTCACCGGGCTGGCCTTGGTGAACGTCGGCCCGCCGTCGACGAACTCGCCGGCGACGAAGTTGCGCAACCGCTCCGGACCACTCGGTGCGTGGCCGGTCATCAACCGCGAATCCCAGGTGCCGGTCATGCGCGCCTCCCTCGGCTCAGTGCAGCGCCGACCGCTCCGACCAGCAACAACGCGGCCCCGCCGACGACCGCGCCGAGCACCGAGTGCTGTCGGCGCACCCGGCGGCGAACCTCCGCGTACGGCGTGGTGGAGAAGGACACCAGCTCGTACTGGGAAACGTACCGGCCGGGCAGTGCCCGTTCCAGTGCGTGCTCCACCCGCCGCCCGAGCTGGAAGACCGGGGAGGCGACCTTGTCCCGCATCTCCACGAAATTGGTCAGCGCCATCGTCGCGATGGCCTCGGCGTTCTCCTGCCGGCGGCGCTGGAACAGCGGCAGCGCCGCCAACCAGTCGTCGGCGCACTCGTCCAGGCAGCGGTCCAGCTCGACCACGTCCTCGAAGGCGCAGTTCGCGCCCTGGCCGTAGAAGGGCACGATCGCGTGCGCCGCGTCGCCGAGCAGGCCGACCTTCCCAAAGACCTGCCAGGGGGTGCAGCGGACCGTGCCGAGCACGCCCACCGGGTTGTGCTGGTAGTCGTCGACCAGGTTCGGGGCCAGCGGAACGACGTCCGGGTAGTGCTCCGCGAAGTGCCGTTCGATCTCCGCCGGGCTGCTGAGTGAGGCGAAGCTGCCAGCACCATCGTTGGGCCAGAACAGCGTGCAGGTGAAGGAGCGGTCCGGGTTCGGCAGCGCGATCATCATCGAGGTGCCGCGCGGCCAGATGTGCAGCGCGTCCGGGTCCAGGGCGAAGTCCCCACCCAGCGGGGGGATCGTCAGCTCCTTGTAGCCGTAGTCGAGGAAGTCCACGCTCTCGTTCAGCAACCCGTACGCGAGCAGCTGCCCGCGCACCGCGGAGCCGGCGCCGTCGGCACCCAGCACGACCGACGCCTTGGCGGCGACCGGGCCCTGCGGGGTTTCGAAGCTCAGGGTGCCGTCGGTCGGATCGAGCCCGACCAACCGGTGGTCGAAGACGATCCGCACCCCGGGCAGCGCGGCGGCCTCGTCCAGCAGCGCGTTGTTCAGCGCACCCCGACTGATCGAGTTGATCGCCCGGTCACCGGCGGCGCTGTACGACTGGAACTGCTGCTCCCCCTCGACCGGGTGGATCATCCGGCCGCGCATCGGCAGCGCGTCGGTCATCACCTGCTCGGCCAGCCCGATCCGACGCAACGCGTCCAGCCCACGCTCGGAGAGCGCCAGGTTGATGGAACGACCTCGCTCCGCCGAGCCCGAACGCGGGTCGGACCGGCGCTCGTAGAGGGCCACCGGGTAGCCACGCCGGGCCAGGAAGCAGGCGGCCAGACAGCCGGCCAGCCCCGCACCGATGATCGCGATCTCGTCGCGGCGCGCGGTCATCGGGCCACCTGCCCAACCGTCGCCGCGAGCGCTGCGGCGGCCCGCCAACAGTCGTGATACGTGGAGTAGAGCGGCACCGGTGCGAACCGGATGATGTCCGGCTCACGGGCGTCGGCGATGACGCCGTGTTCGTACCGCAGGCGTTTGGTCAGCTCGGCGGCGCTGCCGGAGCCGATGCGCACCGAGAGTTGGCAACCCCGGCGGGCCGGGTCGCGCGGGGTGACCACGCGCAGCGGCCGGTCCGTGACGACCTCGTCCAGCAGCGACTCCAGCCAGGCGGTGAGTCGCAGGCTGCGTGCGCGCAACGCCGGCATGCCGACCGCGTCGAACAGCTCCAACGAGGTGCGCACCGGGCCCATCGCGAAGATCGGCGGGTTGGAGATCTGCCAGGCCTCCACCGTGGCCGGCGGCCGGGACACCGGGGTCATCTCGAAGCGGGTGGCCGTCGAGGTGCTCCACCAACCCTCGAAGCGGGGCAGGTCCGGGTCGCCGAGGTGTCGCTCATGCACGAAGACGCCCGCCAGGGCACCCGGGCCGGAGTTCAGGTACTTGTAGGAGCACCAGGCGGCGAAGTCGACGTCCCAGTCGTGCAGGGCCAGCGGCACGTTGCCGGCCGCGTGGGCCAGGTCCCAACCGACCACCGCGCCGGCCGCCCGGCCGGCTGCCGTGATCGTCGGGATGTCCAGCAGCTCACCGGTGAGGTAGTTGACCCCGCCGAGCAGCACCAGCGCCACCCGGTCGCCCTCGGCGGCCAGGTAGTCGGTCACGTCCTCGGTGCGCAGGGAGTCCTCGCCGACGCGCGGGCGCAGCCGGACCACGGTGTCGTCCGGGTCCAGGCCGTGGAAGCGGGCCTGACTGCGCACGGCGTAACTGTCCGAGGGAAACGCGGAGTCCTCGATGACGATGCGGGTGCGGGCGCCGGCCGGGCGGTAGAAACTCACCATCAGCAGGTGCAGGTTGACCGTGAGCGAGTTCATCACCACGGTCTCCGCGGGCCGGCCGCCGACCAGTCGCGCGGCCGGCGCGGTCAACAACTCGTGGTACGGAAGCCAGGCGCGCTCCGCATCGAGGTGCCCCTCGACGCCGAGCCGCCCCCAGGCGTCCAGGTCGGCGAGGAGTTCATCGCGGGTGGCCCGGGGTTGCAGGCCGAGCGAGTTGCCGGCGAGGTACGCCGATTCGGGATGGTCACCGCCGTCGGCCGGTGGCACGTGGAACAGGTGCCGGTGGCCCGGGTCGGCTTCGTCGAGGCGGTGCGCCTCGTGTTCTGGGGTGTTCACAGGGGTGTCTCGCTCTCCGGTCACATCGCCGTGCGGGCCGACCACAGCTCCGGGAAAACCACCCGGGCCATGCTGCGCTGCAACCACGCCAGGCCGGCGGAGCCGCCGCTGCCCACCTTGGCACCCATCGTCCGCTGCACCGCCTTGACGTGGTTCCAGCGCCAGTCGCCGAACTCCTCGGCGACACCGCTCAGCGCCTCGCCGAGCAGTCGCAGGTGATTGTCCGGGCCGGTGTCGGTGTAGATCTGCACCCAGGCGGCCTCGACCGACGGCTGCGGGTCGTGCTCGATGGCCACGTCCCGGTCGAGCAGGTCGGCGGGGAGGTCGAAGCCACGCCGGGCGAGCAACGCGAGCACGTCGTCCCAGAGGCTCGGGGTGGCCAGCGCAGCGGTCAGCGCGGCGTGCACATCGGTCTGCCGGCGGAACGGGCGGATCAGCGTCGGGTCGCGCAGCCCGAGCAGGAACTCCAAATGCCGGTACATGGCCGACTGGAAGCCGGAGCCTTCGCCGAGCAGGTTGCGAAACCGGTTGAAGTCGGCCGGGGTCATCCAGCGCAGACCCTGCCAGGCGGCGTTGAGCCCTTCCAGGTGCAGCGCGGCGCGGCGCAGCGGGGCCAGCGCCTCCCACACCTGGTCGGCGCGGATCAGCCGCTGCGTCTCCCGCAGCTCGTGGCAGGTCAGCCCGAAGTACAGCTCCATGATCTGGCTGACCATCAGGAAGGACATCTCGCCCGGGTCGCTGCTGAGTGGCTGCTGTAGCTGGTGCAGGGTGCTGGCCTGCACGTACACGTCGTACGGCACCCGCTCGGCGAACTCCAGTGTCGGCTCGCCACCGTTGCGTACGGCGCGGGCGGCCCGCTGCCGCGGGGTCACCGGTCGCACCAAGGCAGGGCGGTTCGGCGCCTGCCGCTCCGTCTGATCCACCATTTGTCTCCCTCCCCGGACTAGCGACGTCATGATCTCGCGGTCGGATCGGCTTACGGAATGCCGGATCAACGGCTCTGACCTCGTTCTCCTGGCAAACCAAAGGCAACTAGGCGAAGTCGGTTCACGAAAGTAAGGTCTGAGCGTGGACGACATGGACTGGGCGCTGCTGCGCGAGTTGCAGGCCGACGCGCGGCTCTCCTTCAGCGAGCTGTCGCGGCGGGTGCACCTGTCGCCGCCGGCGGTCGCGGAGCGGGTTCGCCGGCTGGAGGAGACCGGAGTCATCACCGGCTATCACGCCCATGTCGACCTGAGCCGAGCCGGCCGGACCGTGGTCGCGCTGATCAGGATGTCCTGCTACGGCGCGCGATGCATCCTGCACGATCCGGCGGTGACCGGCTGGCCGGAGATCCTGGAGATCCACCGGATAACCGGGGACGCGTGCAGCATGCTGAAGGTGGCCGCCGGTTCGATCGGCGCGTTCGAGGGGGTCATCGACCGACTCGCACCGTACGGCCAGCCCTCCAGCACGATGGTCCTCTCCTCCCCCCTGGACTGGCGCCCCATCACCCCGCTCCCCTCCACCGGCGCCACCCCGCGCCAGCGCTGACCCGCCTTCCACCCCCGCGACCTTGCATTTTGTGTCGGTGAAATGCCGGGTGTGGACGTCTTTGTCAGGACAGGAAGTGCAAGATCGCGGCAAATCGGGGACACGGCCCCTCGGGGCGGTCCGGGTTTGCCTCCGCGCCAGCGGGAAAGCAGCGCGCGTGCCCAGGGGAGGGTTCCGGCGGTCGTCGCCGGTTGGGGGGAAATCATGCAGGGTATCCGCACGATCAACCGCGCGCTCTCGTCCGCACTGACACTGGTGGGACTGGTCGGGGCGTTCGTCCTGATGTCGGTCGCGCCGGCGCGTGCCGGCGAGAACGTCTTCGTCGAGGTGACGCCGAACAGCGCCCAGGCCGGTAGCCGCGTCTCCATCAAGGCCAGCTGCGACAACGACAACAACAACCGGCAGTCCAGCGTGCACTCCGATGCGTTCGGGAACGTGACGCTCAGACCGGACAAGGGCTTCCTGACCGCTCAGGTCACCATTCCGCGTGACAAGCAGGCCGGTGACTACCCGGTCGACCTGCGCTGCGAGAACGGCCAGACGGCCTCGACCACGCTGACCGTGCTGAACATGGCCTCGCCCAGCAAGGGACCGGCGACCGGGGGCGGCGGGACGGCCGGCGGTCGCGGTACCGGCTCACTGCTGGTGCTCGGCGGCGTGGCGCTGGTGGCCACCGCGATCGCGCTCGGAATGGCGGGCGGCCGGCGCCGGACCGGAGCCGGCTCCTGAGCCGGATGACCCATGACCCGCAGATCCGCGCGTGCGCGGCGGGACCGCCGCGCCCGCTTCCGGGCCTGGCCGGCGCTGCGCGCTTCCGGCCGGCTGGTGGCCCGCGCCTCCAGCCGGCTACGCCGGGTCGCCGGGCAGGCCGTGTCGGCCAGCGTCGCCACCACCGATCCGGCCGTCCGCCCGCTGCCACCGCGCCGCCCGACCGGGTCACCGCTGGCCCGACGCCGTCTCGGTAGGGGACCGGGGTTGCCGGTGCTGGCCGTCGCCGCGCTGATGGTGCTGATCGTGGCGATGCTCGGCGTCGAACAGGTGACCGGAATGAGCCTGTTGCCGGACCAGCTGAGCGCCGGCCTGCGACCGCCACCGAAGAAGTTCCCGGTGCTGTCGGCCAGCCATCCCACCAGCCTCGCCATCGAGAAGATCGACCTGGAGGCGCCCGTGCACGACGTGGGCATCGCCCCGGACGGCACGATTGCCGTGCCGGACGCGGCCCGCGCCCAGGAGGCCGGCTGGTACGACCAGGGGCCAACCCCCGGCCAGTACGGCCCAGCGGTGATCGTCGGGCACGTCGACACCACCAGCGGGCCGGCGGTCTTCCACAAACTCCGCGAGCTGCGCGACGGCGACCAGGTCGAGGTCACCCGCACCGACCGGAGCGTGGCGATCTTCGAGGTGAATTCGGTGGAACGGTTCGACAAGGGGCGACTACCGGTGGACGAGGTGTACGGCGACTTCAGCCGCCCGAGCCTTCGGCTGATCACCTGCGGCGGCCAATGGGTCGGCGGTGAGAGGGGCTACTCGGACAACGTCGTGGTCTTCGCTTCGTTGGTCAAGGCGCGTGCTGGTTGAGGATTGGGGTTTCGCTGCGACAGGAACGTACGGCCATCAGTGCGTTCGCACGGTGGGCCTGGTGTCGGCGTCGATGTGTTCGGCGAGCCGGGCGGCCCCGGTGAGCATTGCCTGGCCGCGCTCGCTGAGCCGTTCACGCCACTGGCGCAGCGACGTGGCGAGAGGTCCGGCGCCGCCGGCGTCGCGCACTCGACGCAGCACGTCGGCGATGTGGTCGAGCCGATACCCGCCGCGACGCAGCAGGTGGGCGAGTTCGGCGTCGCGGACGTCGTCCGCTGAGTAGACGCGGTAGTCGGTCACCGGATCACGCACCGGCTGCAGAATCCCGGCCCGCTCCCACTTCCGCAGGGTGGCGGGCCGTACACCGAGGCGGTGTGCCAGCACGCTGATCGGCACGGCTTTCCGGCTCTCCGGCTGTGGCGTCGTCTCGGTGAGAATCGCAACCGCCGCCTCGACCGCGTCCAGGGTCTCCCGGTCGCGCTGCAGCAGGGCGTGGCTGTGGTCGATCGTGCGTAGTGCCGTGTCGATCTCGCCCCGGTTGACGGCACGCATGATGTCGCCGCTGGCCGCGTAGCCGTGGCCCGCGATCAGCGCGAGGTAGGCGCTCAGCGCCGTGGCGTGCACCTCGGTGTACCGGCGGTAGCCGTTCGAGGTGCGCTCAGCCGGCGGCAGGACGCCATCTCGTTCGTAGTTGCGCACGGCCTGCGCGGACAGCCCGTGTACGCGCGCGAGGTCGACTGGTCGGCGTACCCCGTGATTTGAGGGTTTCGTGGTTGTCACCGCGCTCCATCGCTCGTAAGCCTCAACCGCTGGTTCAACGATACGGTTGATGGAGTGACTAACCTTCTCGACCTGCTTGCTGGATCTCCGACCCTGCTCGCGCTCGGCGAGCCGACACATGGTGAATCCGCCTTCCTGCAGATCCGCAATGAGGCCTTCCTGTCGTTGACCGAGCATGGCTACCGGTCGATAGCGCTGGAGAGCGACCGGGCGGCGGGACTGATCGCCGACGAGTTCGTGAAAGGTTCCGACGCCGTCACGCTGGACCGTGCGCTCACCGAAGGGTTCAGCCACGGGTTCGGCGCCGCCCCGGCCAACCGCGACCTGCTGCTGTGGATGCGCGAGTGGAACGACGGACGGCCCGTCGCCGAGCGCCTGACGTTCCACGGCTTCGACGCTCCGCTGGAGATGGAGAGCGCTCCGAGTCCACGGCGCTACCTCACCCGGGTCTGTGACTTCCTCGGCCTCGACCGGTCAGCGGAGATCGACGACCTGATCGGGGACGAGGCTCAGTGGAGCGATACGGCCGCGATCTGGGAGCCGGGCAGGTCGATCGGGCGCTCGCCCGACGCCCAGCGTCTGCGGGTGATCGCCGACGACCTCCTGACCGAGTTGTACCTGCAGGCACCCCGACGGCCCGAGGGCTGGCAGGCGGCGTTCACACACGCCACGTCCGCGGTCGCGTTGCTGCGCTACCACGCTGCGGCCGCCGCACCACTGGCGCAGGAGGAACGTTTCGCGCGCCTGGCCGGGGTCCGGGACGCGCTGATGGCCGAAAACCTACTCGCGATCCGGGCGACCGAGGCACACCGCGGGCCCACGCTGATCTTCGCGCACAACACGCACCTCCAGCGCCATCCGAGCACGATGACGATGGCCGGAACCGAGGTGTCGTGGGCCGGCGCCGGCGCGATCATCGCGTCCTTGCTGAATGACCAGTACGTGCTGATCGTCGGCAGCCTCGGCGCGAGTCCCGCGCTCGGCATCGGAGCACCCGCCACGTCGACATACGAAGGCAGACTCCAGCAGAAGACCAGCCAACCCGGCTACGTCCACGCGTCCGAGATAGGACCGGCCGAGCAGAGAGCACACGACTACCGCTACTTTCCGCTGGATCAGGCCACTGTCGCGCACGCCGACGCGGTGCTGCACATCCCGACCGGCGTCAACGCGACCATGCTCGCCGATCGGATTCTCGCGCTGCCAGGCGTCGAACACGTCGTGGCGAGCGAGGAGAACGGAGCACCCGAGGGGGCCTGGGGCGACCGGTTCTTCTACGTCGGCCAGGACCGCCGCCAGCCGTTCGCCACCATCGTCGAGCACGACGTGCCCGGCTTCGACGAGGCCTCACAGCTCGACCGTCCCGGTGTCTTCCGCCTCAACCTGGACCTGGGTCGAGCCGAGTTCGAGAGGCTGTTCGGTTTCCCGCCCAAGGCATTCGAGGACCACCGGCACACATTCGACTTCGCCCGGCTGGACACCCTCGTGCCGCACCCGGGTTACGCGCTATACGGCTTCGGCAGCATCGTCATGCCCGGCCCGCAGATGCTGCCCGAGGTCGACCGGCTCCTCGCGATCGCTCACAGCCGAGCGGCCGGCCGCCACGAGCGCGCAGCCCGCCGAGCGGCCGACCAGCTGGACTGAGCCGGTGACCAGCACCGGCGACGCTGACCAGTCGTACAGCCACCAGTCAGCGGCGGTCAGGCGGCGACTTCGGGCTCCCGCAGGTCCAGCCAGTCGGCCCAGCGGGGGTCGGGGGCGCGGTGCCCGAGGACCCGCCAGGCGGTGCCCTTCGGCGCGGCGGGCGACGCGTGTAACCGCCAGCCCATCTCGGCCGGGGTCTTGTCGCCCTTGCTGTGGTTGCAGCGGGCGCACGCGGCGACCACATTCTCCCAGGCGTGCCGGCCACCGCGGCTACGCGGGAACACATGGTCGATGGTCTCGGCCGGGCCCCGGCAGTAGGCGCACCGCCAGCCGTCCCGAGCGAAGATCGCCCGCCGGGACAGCCCGACATGCGTTCTGTACGGCACACGGACGAAGCGGGTCAACCGAACCACGGACGGCACCGGAAGCGCGTCGCGAGCGCTGTGCAGAATGCCGTCACCATCGGCGACACAGACCGCCTTGGCGGAGAGGACGAGGATCGCGGCACGGCGCACCGACACGACACACAGCGGCTCGTAGGTGGCGTTGAGGACCAACGCGCCGGAGCCCACCGTGGGTCGTATGTCAGGCATCGCGCTCACCCTCCCGGTTCAGCGGCTGTTGCGTACCGCCGCCGACCGGGTCCGGGCACGACGGCCCACACGGTCGACGCCGGCCGATCACCGACGTCCGTTGGGCCAATAGTCCCTGATCGGACCCCGGATTGCACGTACTAATCTTGCTTCTGATAAGCGGATCACCCGGATCGGGACGGATCGCCGCTCCGGCCGCCGGAGGCATGCCCACCCATGGCCACTCCTGCTCCTGGCGCAGAGGCGAGCAACAAGCGGCACTCCTGCCGACCGGGCTCGGCATCATGCCTTGGGCGCCAGGTAGCCCGGCCGGTGGGTCGGCGACGGGCGCGCGGGCTCCTTGCGGTACGAAGACAGGGTGAGTGCCGCCAGCGTGACGCCCCTAGCCCTGTCCGACGCCGTATCGGTGAACTGTCAGGGCAGCACCTCCTGCGAATGGATTTACGGGATCACCAAGTCCGCCTGGTTCGCTGAGGGCAGTTACTGGATCGTGCTCAAGCCTCTACGGGTGCTGCTGATCGTGGCGCTGGCGATGGTGGCCCGCTGGGCGCTGCACCGGACGATCGACCGGTTGGTCCGGACGACCACCGACGGCGCGGTGCCGACGATGCTGCGGCCGCTGCGCGAACGGGTGCCCAGCGCCGCGGTCGATCCGGCCGAGTTCGTGCCCGAGCGGCGACGGCAGCGGGCCGAGGCGATCGGTTCCGTGTTGCGCAGCCTGACCACCGCGTTCGTCTTCGGCATCGCGCTGCTGATGATCCTGCGCGAGTTCAGCTTCGACCTGGCTCCGCTGCTGGCCAGCGCGGGGATCGCCGGCGTCGCGCTGGGCTTCGGCGCGCAGAGCCTGGTCAAGGACCTGATCGCCGGTCTCTTCATGTTGATCGAGGATCAGTACGGCGTGGGCGACAACGTCGACCTGGGCGAGGCGATGGGCGTTGTCGAGTCGGTCGGGCTACGGGTCACCACCGTGCGCGACGGTCGCGGTGTGCTCTGGTACATCCGCAACGGCGAGATCATCCGGGTGGGCAACAAGAGTCAGGGCTGGGCCCTCGTGGTGGTGGACCTGCCGATCGGTTTCAGCAGCACCGAGGAGGCCACCGCCGTTCTGCGTACCGCGGCTGCCTCGATCGCCATGGACCCGGAACTGTCGCCGGAGATCGTGGAAGCACCGGAGGTATTGGGTGTCGAGCAGGTGACGGTGGACGGCGCGGTCATCCGGACGGTGGTGAAGACGACCGCGGACGGACAGTTCGCGGTGGGCCGGGAGTTGCGTCGGCGGCTCGCGGAAGCGTTGGAAAATTCGGGAATCACCGCGCAGATCGCGGCCGCCCGCATTTATCCAGGGCTGCCGACCCGGCCGCTGCCCGACGGTGAGACTGGTCAGGGCGGCGCTACCTGACCCAGCCGGCACTGTCCTCCAATTCAGGGGTCGCGGGCCTCCCGGCCCCTCAGGTATCGTCCGTTCGTTTAGTCGGGGAAGCGACGAACGATCCGTTCGGCCTAGCCAGTTGTCAGACGATCGGGCAGAATCCGGAACACGCGTTCCCGCCGGAGCGTGATCACATCCTCGCTGATCCGCAGATCTGACGAGTGCTTCCGGCCGGGCTGCCACGAGCGGCCGACCCGGGGGCCCATGGAGGCGACGGTGCCCGACGAGCGACCTTCCACGGAAGGCCCCGCCACATTTCGCGAGGTGTTCGCCCAGCACGAGTTCCGGGCCGTGCTGGTGGCCGGTGCGCTCTCCTGGGTCGGCGACTACGTCGCGAAGGCCGCCGTCACCCTGCTCGTCTACCAACAGACCAGATCCGTCGCGCTCTCCGCGGCCGCCTTCGCGGTCAGTTTCCTGCCCTGGTTGCTCGGTGGTCCCGTGCTCGCCGCGCTCGCGGAGCGGTACCCGTTCCGACGGGTGATGGTGGCGTGTGACGTCATCCGCATGGTGCTGATGCTGCTCATCGCCATCCCGAACCTGCCGTACCAGGCGGTGTTGGTGCTCATCTTCGCCGCCACGCTGGCCAATCCGCCGAGCCAGGCGGCGAAGTCCGCACTGATACCGCAGCTGCTCACCGGGGACCGGCTGGTGCTGGGGCTGTCCCTGAACAGCAGCGTCGGGCAGGCCGCCCAGGTCGTCGGCTACGTGTCCGGCGCCGCTGTCGCCGCGATCAGCCCGGAGATGGCGTTGCTGTTCAACGCGGCCACCTTCGGCCTCTCGGCGCTGCTGGTCCGCCTCGGCGTGCGGGACCGCCCGGCGATGCTGAACCCGGAGCACCGCAGCCACCTGCTGCGGGAGACGTACCAGGGGTTCACCATCGTTTTCCGTACACCGGTGTTGCGGGCGATCGCGGTGCTGGTGTTCAGCGCGATGCTCTTCTCGGTCGTTCCCGAGGGACTGGCCGCCGCCTGGGCCAACGAGGGGGGCCGCGGCGACATGAGCGCGGGCACGGCCCAAGCAGTGATCATGGTCGCCAACCCGGTCGGTTTCATCCTCGGCGGGTTGTTGGTGAGCCGCCTGTTCGGGCCGGCCCGCCGACTGAGGCTGATGCGGCCGCTCGCGGTGATCGCCCCCCTGGTGCTGGTGCCCGCGCTGCTCGACCCGCCACCGCTGGTGGTGGCATTGCTGGCCGGCCTCTGCGGTTTCGCGGTCGCCGGCATGCTGCCGATGGCCAACGGGCTGTTCGTTCAGGCACTGCCCAACGGTTTCCGAGCCCGCGCGTTCGGTGTGATGGCTACCGGCGTACAGGTCATCCAGGGTCTCGCGGTGCTGGTCACCGGGTTGCTCGCCGAGCGGATCCCCATCCCGGTGGTGGTCGGGGTGTGGAGCGCAGCCGGGGTGGTGCTGATGGCGGTGGCCACGCTGCGCTGGCCGGACCGGCAGACGGTGGATGACGCGATCGCCGCAGCCTCCGCGGCCAACGCCGAGCCACCTCCCCGCCCGGCCACAGGCGCTCCCGAGCCGCGCGCTGACGACGGGCACCGCCGGCACGCGGTCACCTGACCCGGAGAGCCGACGTCGACACGAGCAGGCCGGACGCACGGCCTCCGGGCGCCGTCGGCCCGGCGTGATCCGACGCACGGTGTGCGGGTCGGGCCGGTACGGAGCGCACCTGGCAGGATGGAACGGTGAACCCCGCAGGTGAATCCGACCGTCCCGGTGCGTCGATGACCCTCTTCGAAGCGGTCGGTGGCGAGCCCACCTTCCGCAAATTGGTGGACGAGTTCTACGTCGGCGTCGCCAGCGACCCCCTGCTGCGGCCGATGTACCCGGAGGAGGACCTGGGGCCGGCCGCGGACCGGATGACCCTGTTCCTCATGCAGTACTGGGGTGGGCCGAACACGTACTCCGCCCAGCGCGGTCACCCGCGGCTGCGGATGCGGCACGCGCCCTTCCGGATCGGCGCGGCCGAGCGGGACGCCTGGCTGCGGAACATGCGCCGCGCCGTGGACCGGCTCGACCTGGAGCCGGAGATCGCCGGCACGCTCTGGGACTACCTGGAGCGGGCCGCGTACTTCATGGTCAACGCGACGGACGACCCGGCCGACGGCGTCTGACCCGCCCGCACCACGGGCAGCGTCAGAGCAGCGCGCCCTCGTCGTGCAGCCAGTCCACGAAGCTGGTGGCGACCGCCGCGCCGCAGTCGAGCATCTCGACCAGCAGCGCGTCGTGGGTGCCCGCGCCGAGCGGCACCTGAAGCTCGGCGTAGATCGGTAGCTGCCCGCGCTCGGTCGGGTCGCCAATGTATGCCTTGCAGAACCGGCGGGTGTGGTTCCACTCGTTGACCACCCGGTATGCCCGGTCAGCCCAGTCCGGTGGGACGGTGGCGTGCGGACGTGCCCGCATGACCAGGATCTCGTCCTCCGGCCCTTCGAGGGTGACCAGCACGGCGTGCCGCTCCCACATGGCCAGCAGGTTGCCGTCGCCATCGGCCAGGTAGCGCACGTCGAGCAGGTCGAGTGCGTCGCAGACCCGGCGCAGACTCACCGGTTCGACGGTGGCGGGCATCTCGGTCAGGGCAGGCCGCTCGTTGGCCGGGCAGTCGTCCCCCGGCTGGCGAGGGCTCGGCGGCCCGACCCGGACCGCGCTCTCCATTGTGATCCCGCTTCGGGTTTCCGGATCGCCGCCGTCGGCGGGACCGGGGCGCCATGACCACCACGGCATCGCTCGCGCACCTCACTCCCCAGCGGATCCAGCCGCCTACGGTGCGTTGGATCCGAGGATGGACGGTACCCGGACAGCCGAGTTGAAGCACCCCCCCAACGACCGCCCCAGCCCAGAAGAATGATCCCGGGTCATCCGTTCGGACGAGTACCCACGGGTGTCACGGCAAGATCCGTGGCCTTCTGCAACCATGCCGCTCCGTATGGTCCCACCAGGCCGACCCAACGACCGGCCACCCGCACCTGAACGGCGGGCTCATCGTGGCCGGCGACCGGGCCGGCGACCGGGCCGTCGGCGGCGCCGAGGAAGCCCATCCGGACCACCCCCTGCACCAGCCGCTGCGGCACCTCCACCGGCGACGCGGGCGCCCCGTCCGGAGTGACCCGCACCGCCACATGGTCGAGCAACGCGTCGCGCAGCGCCCGCTGACCCACCGCACGGCCGGCCACACCCTGCTCGCTCGCCGTACGGAGGGTGCCCGCCGCCGCGTCCGCGATCCGTCGCAGCTCGGCAACGGGCAGCGCCTCCACCTGCCGGCTGTGCGCCGGCGGCAGCGGCCACCGCCACTGCGCGTCCCGGCGGGTCGGCAGGGCCGCGCCACCACGCTCCAGCTCGGCCAGCAGCTCTGCGGCGGCCACCGTGACATCCTCGGCGGGGCCGTCGGCCGGCCCACCGGCCACCGTGCGGACCACCAGGACCTGCCACGGCAGCCGGGCCCAGAGGGCGACCCGGCCGGGACCACCGGCCGGCCGCAGCCGGACCGGTGCGATCGGATCCAGCCGGACCAGTCGGGCCAGGAAGGCACCCGCGTCCGCCACCCCGGCGACACCGTGCGTCGGCACCGACGCACGGCCAGGCTCAGCCGTACCCGGCCGAGTCATGCCACGTCGCTCTGCGGTGCGTACGTCAGCAGGAACTCCCGCTCCTCGGGGGTGATCCGCCGGGGCACCTGGCGGGTCAGGTCGAACGGCACCAGCACCGAACGGGCGCGGCTGGCCAGCACCTCGCCGTCGTACAGCTCGTAGGCGACGGTGAACCGGGAGGCCCGGATCTCCTCCACCCACAGCTCGATCCGAACCGTGGGCGCCGCCTCCGCGGTGGCCCGGCCCAGCGCGTAGTCGACCGGGCGCAGGTAGTCGACCTCGTGGCGGCGGATCACCACCCCGTCGGCGAACGAGCCGACTCCCCAGGCCCGGCCGCCGGCGAACATCAACGCCACCCGCGCCTCCTCGTACAGGGTGAGGAAGCGCGAGTTGTTGATGTGGCCGTACGCGTCCAGGTCGGACCAGCGCAGCGTGCAGTGGTAAACGAACCGGTCAGACACCTTCTCGGCCGGTCAGTCGCGGGTCAGCTTGCGGTAGGTCACCCGGTGCGGCCGGGCGGCCTCCGCGCCGAGGCGGTCGATCTTGTTCTTCTCGTACGCCTCGAAGTTGCCCTCGAACCAGAACCACTTGGCCGGGTCCTGGTCGTCGCCCTCCCAGGCCAAAATGTGCGTGGCGACCCGGTCCAGGAACATCCGGTCGTGGGAGATGACCACGGCGCAGCCGGGGAACTCCAGCAGCGCGTTCTCGAGGCTGGACAGCGTCTCCACGTCCAGGTCGTTGGTCGGCTCGTCGAGCAGGATGACGTTGCCGCCGATCTTCAGGGTCAGCGCCAGGTTGAGCCGGTTGCGCTCGCCGCCGGAGAGCACCTTGGTCGGCTTCTGCTGGTCCGGCCCCTTGAAGCCGAACGCGGCGATGTACGCCCGCGACGGCATCTCGACCTTGCCCACCATCAGGTAGTCCAGCCCGTCGGAGACGACCTCCCAGACGGTCTTGTCGCCGTTGAGGCCCTCCCGGTTCTGGTCGACGTACGACAGGGAGACGGTCTCGCCGACGCGCACCTTGCCGTCGGTCGGCTGCTCCAGCCCGACGATGGTCTTGAACAGCGTGGTCTTGCCGACGCCGTTGGGGCCGATGATGCCGACGATGCCGTTACGCGGCAGCGAGAACGACAGGTCGT
The DNA here is from genome assembly GCF_028475105.1 of Micromonospora sp. LH3U1. Taxonomy (NCBI): domain Bacteria; kingdom Bacillati; phylum Actinomycetota; class Actinomycetes; order Micromonosporales; family Micromonosporaceae; genus Micromonospora; species Micromonospora sp. LH3U1. Next base: position 5,764,192 of record NZ_CP116936.1, read on the forward strand.
CGATGAGCACCCGGTCGCCGAAGCCCTTGGTGAGGTGGGCCGCCTCGATGACCGTGCTGCCCAGTCGCGGACCCGGCGGGATCTGGATCTCTTCGAAGTCCAGTTTGCGGGTCTTCTCCGCCTCGTTGGCCATCTCGTCGTACCGGTCCAGGCGGGCCTTGGACTTGGTCTGCCGGGCCTTGGCGTTGGAGCGGACCCACTCCAGCTCCTCGGTGAGGCGCTTCTTCATCTTGGCGTCGCGGCGACCCTCGACGGCGAGCCGAGCGGCCTTCTTCTCCAGGTAGGTGGAGTAGTTGCCCTCGTAGCCGATGGCCCGGCCGCGGTCCAGCTCCAGGATCCAGCCGGCCACCTTGTCCAGGAAGTACCGGTCGTGCGTGATCGCCATGACGGTGCCGGCGTACTTGGCCAGGTGCTGTTCCAGCCAGGAGACGCTCTCCGCGTCCAGGTGGTTGGTGGGCTCGTCGAGCAGCAGCAGGTCGGGTGCCTCCAGCAGCAGCTTGCAGAGCGCGACCCGCCGGCGCTCACCACCGGAGAGCTGGGTCACGTCGGCGTCCGGCGGCGGGCAGCGCAGCGCGTCCATGGCCAGTTCGAGCTTGGAGTCGACGTCCCAGGCGTCGGCGTGGTCCAGCTCCTCCTGGAGCTTGCCCATCTCCTCCATCAGCTCGTCGGAGTAGTCGGTCGCCATCTGCTCGGCGATCTTGTTGAACCGCTCCAGCTTGGCCTTGGTCCCGGCGACCGCCTCCTCGACGTTGCCGAGCACGGTCTTGGCCTCGTTGAGCGGGGGCTCCTGGGCGAGCATGCCGACGGTGTAGCCGGGCATGAGCCGGGCCTCGCCGTTGCTCGGCTTGTCGAGCCCTGCCATGATCTTGAGGAGGCTGGACTTACCGGCGCCGTTCGGACCGAGCACACCGATCTTGGCCCCCGGCAGGAAGCTCAACGTGACGTTGTCGAGCACGACCTTGTCGCCGTGCGCCTTGCGCGCCTTTTCCAGGACGTAGATGTACTGGGCCACGGTGCGGGCTACCTCCGTCGGTTGGTGTCGCTGATCGGCGGCGCGGCGCGGGCTGCGAGGACCGCCCGCCGCCGCCGGCCGGTAGCCGGCCGCGCGCACGCCATCGTCAATCCTGACAGGTACGGCGCGCTTCGCCCACATCACCCCGCCCCAGGAGTACGCGGGCAAGCCCCGTTGCCTCTGGCTGACCAGCTCCCCACCGGTGGTTGTCGACAAGATCACCTTCAGGATTCGGCGCATACGAGGCGGGTAGGAGACTCCGGCACGGGGCACCAGACGCCGCAGCTACGCTCAGTACGCTCATCGCGGTGGACCCGTCAGTACCCGGAGGTGGCCGATCGTGACCGTCCGTAGCTCCTTTGTCGTAGTGGCGAATCGTCTGCCGGTCGACGAGGTGAGCACACCCGAAGGACGGCAGTGGCGTCGCAGCCCCGGCGGGCTGGTCACCGCGCTGCATCCCGTTCTCGCCGAACACCAGGGCACCTGGGTCGGCTGGGCCGGTGGCACCGGCGCAGCCCCGGAGCCGTTCGACCTGGAGGGGATCCGACTACACCCGGTCCCCCTCAGCGCCGAGGAGTTGGAGCGCTACTACGAGGGCCAGTCCAACGCGACGATCTGGCCGCTCTACCACGACGCGGTGGAGACGCCGGCCTACAAGCGCCGGTGGCGGGAGGCGTACCGCCTGGTCAACGCGCGGTTCGCGGAGGCCGCGGCGGACGTGGCGGCCGAGGGCGCGACGGTCTGGGTGCAGGACTACCAGCTCCAGCTGGTCCCGGCGATGCTCCGTGAGCTGCGCCCGGACCTGCGGATCGGGTTCTTCCTGCACATCCCGTTCCCGCCGATCGAGCTGTTCATGCAGATGCCGTTCCGCACCGAGATCCTGCGCGGCCTGCTCGGCGCCGACCTGGTCGGTTTCCAGCAGCGGCTGGCCGCGCAGAACTTCGTCCGGCTGGCCCGGCACCTGCTCGGGCTGCGCTACGAGGGGCAGATGATCCAGGTCGACGGTCGGCAGGTGAAGGCGGGCGCCTTCCCCATCTCGATCGACACCCAGGAGATGGAGCGGATGGCCGCCGACCCGGCGATCCAGGCCCGGGCCAAGCAGATCCGCGCCGAGTTGGGCGATCCGAAGACGATAATCCTGGGCGTGGACCGGCTGGATTACACCAAGGGCATCGAGTTGCGCCTCAAGGCCTTCCGCGAACTGTTGGCTGACGGAAAGTTGACAGTTCCGGACGCGGTTATGGTGCAGGTGGCCACACCCAGCCGAGAGCGCGTCGAGCACTACCAGGCACTTCGGGTCAAGGTAGAGCGCGAGGTTGGTCGGATTAATGGCGAATTCGGCAGGGTCGGCGTGCCGGCCGTGCATTACCTGCATCAGTCGTACAGTCGCAGTGAGCTGGCCGCGATGTATGTCGCTGCCGATGTGATGATGGTGACCCCGCTGCGAGACGGTATGAATCTGGTCGCCAAGGAGTACGTCGCGTCGCGCGCAGACCAGGGTGGCGCGCTCGTGCTCAGTGAGTTCGCCGGTGCCGCAACGGAGCTGCGCCAGGCATTTTTGTGTAACCCGCACGATCCGGACGCGGTCAAGGACGCCCTGCTCCGGGCAGTGCACGTGGAGAAAACCGAGGCACGCCGCCGGATGCGGACAATGCAACGTCACCTGCGTACCCACGACGTGGGCCACTGGGCCAAGTCTTTCCTCTCCGAGCTCGGAGATTCCGAGGCGGAGGCCGAGTGAACACGACCGTCAACGATGGAGCGGCAATCGCCACCGGGGTGATGGACCCCGAGTTGCGCTCCGCCATCGGCCGGATAGCCCGGGTTCCCCAGCTCCTGATCGCCTGTGACTATGACGGCACGCTGGCGCCGATCGTTGAGGACCCGAGCACGGCCGTCCCGCTACCCGAGTCGGTGGCCGCGGTTCGCGCGCTCGCCGCGCTGCCGCAGACCACCGTGGCGGTCGTCTCCGGCCGGGCACTGCGCGACCTGGCCGCACTCTCCCGGCTGCCCAGCGAGGTGCACCTCGTCGGCAGCCACGGCTCCGAGTTCGACATCGGCTTCGTCGAGCGGCTCTCCCCCGAGCTGGTCGCGGTGCGCACCCAGGTCCGGAACGCGCTGCGCGAGATCGCCTCCGAGCACCCTGGCATCCGGCTGGAACGCAAGCCGGCCAGCGTCGCGATGCACACGCGCGGAGTCGACCCGCAGGTGGCCGCCGCAGCCATCGAGGCGGTCCGCAACGGCCCGGCCACCTTCGACGGCGTCACGGTGACCCAGGGCAAGGAGGTCATCGAGCTCTCCGTCGTGGCCACCCACAAGGGCACCGCGCTCGACCAACTGCGGACCCAGCTCGCCTCCAGCGCGGTGCTGTTCATCGGCGACGACATCACCGACGAGAACGCGTTCGGCCACCTGCACGGTCCCGACCTCGGCATCAAGATCGGCCCCGGGGACACCCAGGCCGGCTACCGGGTGGCCGATCCGCTGGAGGCTGCGCGCACGCTGGCGCTGCTGCTGGAAACCCGGCGGCACTGGCTGTTCGGCGAGCGGGCGGTGCCGATCGAGCGGCATTCCATGCTGGCCAACGGTCGTACCGTCGCACTGCTCACCCCGGAAGCCAAGGTGAGCTGGCTCTGCCACCCCAAACCGGACTCGGCGGCGATCTTCGCCGACCTGGTCGGTGGCAGCCCGGCCGGTCACTTCAGCGTCGCCCCGGAACGTGGCGGCATCCCGCTGGGCCAGCGCTACCGTTCCGGCACGATGACCGTGGAGACCCGGTGGTCCGGGCTCACCGTCACCGACTGGCTGGACAAGCCGGCCCGGGAGACCACCCCGGACGGCCCGGCGGTCGTCACCGGTGACTCGACTCTGATACGGGTGCTCACCGGCAGTGGCAAGGCCCGGGTGGAGTTCGCGCCGAGGCCCGAGTTCGGTCAGGTCGCCGTGCAGTTGCAGCCGCTCGGCGACGGCCTGCTGGTGCTCGGCTCCAACGAACCGGTCGCGCTCTACTCCCCCGGCCTGCAGTGGGAGGTCGGCAACGACGGTGGGTACGAGACCGCCAAGGCGGTCGTCGACCTCTCCGCCGCTGGCGGGCAGGTCGTGCTGGAGCTGCGCTTCGGCACGCACAGCCTGGAGCACCACCGGGTGCCGATCCACGAGCGGCAGGCCGCCGCCGAGCAGCCGTGGAAGGACTGGGTGGCGTCGCTACGGCTGCCGTCCACCGCCCGTGACCTGGTCGCCCGCAGCGCGCTCACCCTGCGTGGGCTCTGCCACGAGGCCACCGGCTCGATCCTGGCCGCGGCGACCACCTCGCTCCCGGAGGAGTTGGGCGGCGTCCGCAACTGGGACTACCGCTACTGCTGGCTGCGCGACGCCGCGCTGACCGCCCGCGCGTTGGTCGACCTGGGCTCCGTCGAGGAGGCCGAGGCGCTGCTGCGCTGGGTGGACGGCTGCATCGAGCGCACCGGCGGTCACCCGGAGCGACTGCATCCGCTCTACACCATCGACGGCTACGAGCTGGGTGCCGAGGCGGTCATCGACACGCTGCCCGGGTATGCCGGCTCCCGGCCGGTCCGGGTCGGCAACCTCGCCAACCACCAGTTGCAGCTGGACGTCTTCGGTCCGATCGCCGACCTGATCGCGGCCGTCGCCGACGCTCGCGGCTCGGTCCGCGACGACGAGTGGCGAGTCCTGGAAAACATGGTCGAGGCGGTCCGTCGGCGCTGGCACGAGCCCGACCACGGCATCTGGGAGGCCCGGCTGCCACCTCGGCACCACGTCTTCTCCAAGGTGATGTGCTGGATGACCGTCGACCGGGCGCTGCACGTGATGCGCGAGCACGGCGGCGAGGACCGGCCCGAGTGGAAGGACCTGCGCGACCGGATCGGCGCCAACGTGCTGGAGCACGGCTGGCACTCCGACGTCGAGGCGTACAGCGTCGCGTACGGCGACGAGGACATGGACGCCTCGTCCCTCTGGATCGGGCTCTCCGGCCTGCTCCCGGGTGACGACCCGCGCTTCCTGTCCACCGTCCTCCGGATCGAGGCGGACCTGCGCAGCGGCCCGGTCGTCTACCGCTACCACTGGGACGACGGCCTGCCGGGCCGTGAGGGCGGTTTCCACATCTGCACGGCGTGGCTGATCGAGGCGTACCTGCGCACCGGCCGCCGCACCGACGCCGAGGAACTGTTCGCGCAGATGGTGCTCACCGCCGGCCCGACCGGGCTGCTCCCCGAGCAGTACGACCCGCTCGCCGAGCGCGGCCTGGGTAACCACCCGCAGGCCTACAGCCACCTCGGTCTGATCCGCTGCGCATTGCTGCTCGACAACATGCTCAAGCAGTAGTTCGACCGCACGTGAGGCAGGGCCGGAGCGCAATCGCTCCGGCCCTGTCGTCGCTCGCGGGCCGGGTCGGCTCAGCGATCTTGCAGTTTCGGTCGTCGTTCTGCGCGGAATTTCCCCCTTATTCGAGGGCGGAAAGTGCAAGATCGCGCTGGGGAGGGGGGCTCACAGGGCTCGGGCGTCGAGTGCACCCACCACGTCACCTACCACCACTACGGCGGGCGGGCGCAGGCCGGCGGTGAGCACGTCGGCGGCCACCGCGCCCAGCGTGGATCGCAGCGCCCGTTGCGCGCCGGTGGTCGCCTCCTGGACGACGGCGGCCGGCGTCTGCGGCGACCGGCCGTGGGCGATCAGCCTGGCCGTGATGGCGGCCAGGTTCTTCAGCCCCATCAGGATCACCAGCGTCCCGCGCAGACCGGCGAGGGCCTCCCAGCTCACCAGCGAGGCCGGCGAGTCGGGTGCCACGTGCCCGGAGACCACGGTGAACTCGTGCGCCACCGCCCGATGGGTGACCGGGATTCCGGCCGCCGCCGGAGCGGCGATCGAGCTGGTCACCCCGGGGACCACGGTCACCGGCACACCGGCGGCCGCGCAGGCCAGCAACTCCTCGCCGCCCCGGCCGAAGACGTACGGGTCGCCGCCCTTGAGCCGCACCACGAAGGCACCAGCCAGGGCACGGTCGACCAGGATCCGGTTGATCTCCTCCTGGGTCCGGGACGGGCCGTAGGGGATCTTCGAGGCGTCCACCAGCTCGACGTCGGCGCGTAGTTCGTCCAGCAGCAGGCCGGGCACCAGCCGGTCAGCCACCACCACGTCGGCCTCGGTGAGCAACCGCCAGCCCCGCACGGTGATCAGCTCCGGGTCACCCGGCCCCGCCCCGACCAGCGCCACCCGCCCGCCGACGGTGTCAATAAGGGGCCCCTGCCCCACCTGAGGCGTCAATCGGGTGCCGCTCCGTGCGGCGAGGAGGTCGCGGATCGCGTCGCGGACGGTCATCGCACGGCGGGGGTCGCCGCCGCCGAGCACCGCCACGGTGACGGGGCCGTGGCGGGTCACCGCGGGGTCCAGGCCGTGGCGGCCGTCCGGTCGTCGGCCCGGACGCAGAAGATCCGCCGTTCGGCGGCGGCGACGCTGACCGACTCCGCCGCGGCCGGGTCGTCGATCGCGACCTGGACCAGCCACGCCCCGTCCAGGTCCTCGGGCGCGAACCGGCGCGGCACCCAGCGCAGTCGGCCCGCGTCGGCCCGGGCGCGCAGCGCCGGGGTCAGCTCCGGTGCCACCAGCAGGACGTCCGCACCGGCGTCCAGCAGCGCGGGCACGCGCCGGGTGGCGACCGCCCCACCGCCCACCACGACCACCCGCCGCCCGTCGAGCCGCAGGCCGAGGGGGTACGGATTGGTGGTCACTTCTCGGCCACACCGGCGGAGTCGAAGGTGGCGACCTCGTGCAGCACCCGGACCGCGCCGGTGACCACGGGCAACGCCAGCAGCGCGCCGGTGCCCTCACCGAGGCGCAGTCCCAGGTCGATCAGCGGGTCGAGGCCGAGGTGACGCAGTGCCACCGTCGCGCCCGGCTCGGCCGAACGGTGGCCGGCGACCATGGCGCTGACCGCCGCCGGGGCGAACGCGGCGGCGGCGAGCGCGGCCGAGACCGCGATCACGCCGTCCAGCAGCACCGGCGTGCGACGGGCCGCGGCGCCCAGGATCAACCCGGCCAGGGCGGCGTGCTCCAGCCCACCGACGGCAGCCAGAACACCCAGCGGGTCGGCCGGGTCCGGCAGGTGCCGGGCCAGCGCCGCCCGCACCACCCCCACCTTGCGGGCGTACGTCGGGTCATCGACCCCGGTGCCCCGGCCGGTGGTGTCGAGTGGGTCGGCGCCGGTGAACGCGGCGATCAGCGCGGCCGCCGGGGTGGTGTTGCCGATGCCCATGTCGCCGGTGAGCAGGATGCCGGCCCCGGCGTCGATCAGCTCGTCGGCGATCCGGATCCCGGTCCGCACCGCCGCCAGCGCCTCGTCCCGGGTGAGTGCGGCGGTCACCGCGAGGTCGCGGGTGCCCCGGCGGACGGACGCGACGACAAGTCGGGGCGCGGACGGGTCGAGGACGGCCGCCTCGGCGGCGGGCTGAGCGGGCAGGGGCGTGGCCACACCGACGTCGACCACGGTGACCGAAGCGCCGGCCTGCCGCGCGAACGCGTTGACCACCGCACCGCCGGCCAGGAAGTTGCCGATCATCTGCCCGGTGACCTCCTGCGGCCATGGGCTCACCCCTTGGGCGTGCACCCCGTGGTCACCGGCGAAGATCGCCACCGCGGCCGGCTCGGGCAGCGGTGGCGGGCAGGCCCCGGCCAGGCCGGCGAGGCGTACCGAAAGCTCCTCCAGTGCGCCCAGCGAGCCCGCCGGCTTGGTCAGTCGGCCGTGCAGCTCGCGGGCAGCGGCCATGGCCGTCTCGTCCGCCGGGCGGATCGCCGCGATCGTGGTCTCCAGCATCATGCCTCCATGGTCTCGCGCAGCACCTCGATGAACGCGTCGGTGGTGTTTCGATCGCGCACCGCCACCCGCAGCCAGTCCGGCCCCAGGCCGGGGAACGTGTCGCCTCGGCGCACCGCCCAGCCCCGCTCCCGCAGGGCGGCCCGGATCGGGGTCGCGCCCGGCAGGTGCAGCAGGACGAACGCGCTGGCAGGGCGGCCGACGACGCGTACACCGGGCAGGGCGGCGAGGCGGGCGACCAGGTGGTCGCGGTCGGCGGCGAGGTCGGCGGCGATCGCGCGTTCGGCCTGGACCGCGACGGCGCTGGCGCAGGCCGACGCGGCGGCCAGCGCGGGTGTGGACACGGCCCAGAGCGGCTGGACGGCGGCCAGTCGGGACAGCAGCTCCGGAGCGCCGAGCAGGTAACCGATCCGTAGGCCGGCCAGGCCCCACGTCTTGGTGAGGCTGCGCAGCACGAGCAGCCCGGGTAGGTCGCGCCGCTCGGCCAGCGACTCCGGCTCGCCGGGGTGCCCGGGGGCGATGGTGGTGTCGGCGAACGCCTCGTCGACCACCAGCACCCGGCCGGGGCGGGCCAGCGCGGCCACCGTCTGCGCCGGGTGCAGCACCGAGGTCGGGTTGGTCGGGTTGCCGATCATCACCAGGTCGGCATCGTCGGGCACCCGGGACGGGTCGAGGCGGAAGTCGTCGGCGGGGTCCAGCAGCACCCGCTCGACCGGGTGTCCGGCGGCTCGCAGTGCCGCTTCCGGCTCGGTGAACTGGGGGTGCACCACCACCGGCCGACGAACGCCGCGCAGCGCCTGGGCGATCAACACGAAGCCCTCGGCGGCGCCGGCGGTGAGCAGCACCTCGTTCGGGTGACGGCGGTGTCGGGCGGCGACCGCCGCCCGGGCCTGCGCCGGGTCCGGATAGTGGGCCAGGTCGGTCAGGGTCGCGGCGATCGGACCGGACAACCAGGCGGGAGGTCGCGCCTGACGGACGTTGACGGCGAGGTCGATCAGGCCGTCGCCGACCTCCGCGTCGCCGTGGTGCGCCAGATCTGGCTCGGGGTAGGCCGTCGGCACGACCTCGGCGACCGGCACCGCTCCGTTCGGCTGATCAGACATGTCCGCGATCCTGCCGGGAAGGTGGCCGGCGGGACAGTCGATCTCGGCGTAAGCCGCGTCACCACCCACCGGTTTAAGAGTTCTTCTCAGGTATGAATCGGAAATGTCATAACTTGTCCATGTGAGCAACCGACCCCTTGCTGCCGCTGGTCGACTCGTCCCTCTACTCCGCGCCGGACTGATCGCCGCAATCGTGATCGCCGCAGCCGCGTACCCACTCGTGGCCCTCACCGGGCTCGGCGCGAAGGCCACCGCGCACGCCGTGGACCAGAAAACCAGAGTGCTGGCCACCGCCATGCCCGCCGAGACCTCCTACGTCTACGCCCCGGACGGCAAGACCGTGCTGACCATGTTCTACGAGGAGTACCGGCAGTACACCAAGCTGTCGGACATGTCGCCGAACATCCAGCAGGCGATCGTCGCCGCCGAGGATTCGCGCTTCTACCAGCACCACGGCGTCGACCCGAAGGGCGTCGCCCGTGCCTTCGTCTCCAATGCCCGCTCCAGCGGGGTCTCCCAGGGTGCCTCGACCCTGACCATGCAGTACGTCCGGATGGCCCTGCGGGACAGCGCGACCACACCCAAGGAGGTCCAGGAAGCCACCCAGCAGACCAGCCTGCGCAAGGTCAAGGAAATGCGGATGGCGCTGGACCTGGAGAAGGAGATGAGCAAGGAACAGATCATGGAGCGGTACCTGAACTCGGCGTACTTCGGGCACCGGGCGTATGGCATCTACGCGGCCAGCGAGATCTTCTTCTCCAAGACCCCGAAGAACCTCACCCCGGTCGAGGCCGCCACCCTCGCCGGGCTGGTCAAGTCCCCGTCGGAGTACGACCCGGCCGACTCCGACCAGAAGGAGGCCACCGGGCGGCGCAACTACGTGCTGGACCGGATGAGCCAGCTCGGGTACCTCTCCCCCGACTCGGTCGCCGCCGCCAAGTCCGAGCCGATCCGGCTGAAGCTGACGACCCCGCCGCACGACTGCGCCGCAGTGTCGGAGAAGTACAACAGTTGGGGCTTCGCCTGCGACTACCTGAAGAACTGGTGGAGTACGCAACCCGCATTCGGGGCGAACCGGCTGGAGCGGATGGACAAGCTGCGCCGGGGCGGCTACCGGATCGTGCTCAGTCTCGACCCGAAGATCCAGGAGGCGGCGGAGAAGAACGTCGGTACCAAGGAGGCCACCGGCAGCCCGTTCGCCAACGGAATCGTGGTCTCCGAGCCGGGCACCGGGCGGGTCAAGGCGATGGCGGTGAACCGGACGTACTCACTGGACCTGAGCGAAAACCCACAGAGCTCCAACCCCGAGGCCGGGCCAAAGGTGAAGGCCAACTACCCGAACACGGTGGCGCCCCTGCTCGGCGGCGGTGACCTGGCGGGCTACCAGGCCGGGTCGACGTTCAAGATGTTCCCGATGCTGGCCGCGCTCGACTCGGGGATGACACTCTCGACATCGTTCAACGCCCCGTACCGCTACAAGTCAGCCGTCTACGACGGTTGGGCTCCCTCCAACGCCAGCGGCGCGATGACCGGCCAACAGACCATGTGGTCCGGCTTCGGCAAGTCGGTCAACACGTACTTCGTATGGCTGGAGGAGAAGGTCGGAGCGGACCGGGCGGTCCGGCTGGCCGAGCAGCTCGGGCTGCGGTGGCGCACCGACGTCGACCGGGAACAGGCGTCCCCGACCAAGGTGAAGAAGTGGGGCGCGTTCACCCTGGGTGTCTCCGATGCCACCCCGCTGGAGATGGCGAACGCCTACGCCGCCGTCGCGGCCGACGGCCGCTACTGCGAGGCGATCCCAGTGTCGGCGATCATGAACCGGGACGGCACGCCAGCCACGTACGCCACCCCTGGCGGCATCCATCGCGAGGTGGCCAAGCCACGCTGCCGTCAGGTGGTCAGCGCGGACGCCGCTCGGGCGGCCACCGACGCGGCCCGCTGCCCGACCGGGGACACCCCGGCGCGCGGCAGCTGCGGCGGCTGGTCCACCGCCGACAGCGTGCGGGGCACGGTCGGGCGCCCGGTGGCCGGCAAGACCGGTACCACCGACAGCACCCGGTCCGCCTGGTTCGTCGGCTACACCCCGGAGTTGGCCGCGGCGAGCTTCATCTCCGACCCGGACAATCCGTTCAACGCCGTCGGTGACGGGCAGTCCCAGATCCCCATCAAGGCGGTCTCGGAGACCCTGCGCGACGGACTGAAGGGCACACCGACCCGGCAGTTCACCCCACCATCGGACGCGATCGTCGGCTGACGTCAGCGCAGGTCGGCGGCGACGAACGACCAGACCTCGAGATCCACCCGTCCACCGCTGACGAACCCGGCGTTACGCAGCAGACCCTCGTAGCTGAACCCAGCCTTCTCGGCGACCCGGCGCGAGGCCAGGTTGCCGGGCGCCACCCGCAGCTCGACCCGTTGGAAGCCATGCTCCAGGATCAACGCGATGGCCACCGCGTCGACGGCTTCGGCGGCGAGACCGAAGCCCCGCGCGTGTGGTGCCATCGCATAGGAGATCTCGGTGAGGCGGGCGCCCCAGTCGGTGCGCCGCGTCCACAGCGACCCCACCATCTGGTCGTCCTCCCGCCGGAGGACCGCGTAGTGGTCACCCTCACCGCTGTCCCGCCGCTGCCGGGCCAGCTCGGTGCACCAGGCGTGCCCGTCGATCGGACCGGAGTCGCCGGGCAGCGGCAGCCAACGCCGGGTCAACTTGTCGGCGAAGATCTCCCCGGCCGCCGCCGCGTCCGCCGCGGTGAGCCGGCGCACCTCGGTGCGGGGAGTGGAGACGGTCAGGGCCGGGAACCGGCGCACCGCCACCTGACCGATCACACCGACACCCCGCCGGGCTGCGCGGGCACCACCTCGTTCGTCGGGTCGGCCGCCGCCGCGGCGACCAACCGGGCGGCCGTAGCCGGATGACCGGCCCAGTGCAGGGTGAGCTGCGAGGCGTGCACATTGCGCCAGACGAAGCCCTCCGGCGCGCCACCATCCCAGCTCCACGCCGGGCGCTGACCGGCGCGGGGGGTGAGCACGGCACGGTGCGCCTTGTGGCCGACCAGCACCGTGCCGTGGGCGGCCACAACACTGTCGGTCTGGGCGGTCGCCTCCCGGTAGCCGGCCACCAGGCCGTCCCGGCTGACACCGACCGCGTCCAGGACACCGCACATCGGCAGCCCGTCCAACTCCCGGGCCAGCCAGAGCAGCCCCGCGCCCTCGGCGACCACCGGACGCCCGGTACGCGCCAACTCGGCCACCGCGATGCAGAGCCGCCGGTTGGCCGACAACTGCTCGGCGTACGTCTCGGGCAGCGCGCCCCCGACGACAAGCGCACGGGTGCCGACCGGCAGTGCCTCGTCGCGCAGCGGATCGACGGTGACGACCTCGGCGCCGGCGGCCCGCAGCAACTCGGCGGTCTCCGCGTGGCTGAAGCTGCCGCCCGGCCCACCCGCCACTGCCACCAACGGGCGCTCCGCCGGGGCGGTGAACGCACCCAGGGCCTCCTCGGGAGACCAGGCCGGTGCCGGCAGTGGCGGGGCGGAGCGGGCCAGCCCGAGCAGCCGCTCCAGGTCGACCGTGGCGGCGACGGCCTCGCCCAACCGGCGGACCGCGCGGACGGCGTCGGCGGACCCGTCGACCACCGGCGCCACACCATGCCGCCGCGACGGCAGCACCGCCGGCAGGTCGTGGCGGCGCAGCGCGCCGTAGACCGGCACACCGACGTCGTCCAACGCCTCACGCAGCATGTCCTCGTGCCGGGAGGACGCCACCCGGTTGAGGATCACCCCGCCAAGCCACAACTGCTCGTCGTACGAGCGGAAACCGTGCACGAGGGCCGCCACCGACTGACCCATCGCGGCAACATCGACGACGAGCACCACCGGGCTGCGTAGCGCGGCGGCCGCGGCGGCCGTGGACTCCTGCTCCGGGCGGCCACCGACGGAGTCGTACAGCCCCATGCTGCCCTGCACCACGGCGAGCCCGGCACCGGCGGCGCCGTGGGCCACCAGCGGAGCGAGCCGGTCGATGCCGACCAGCCGGGGATCGATCACCCGACCTGGCCGGCCGGAGGCGAGGCCGAGGTAGGCGGCGTCGACGTGGTCCGGCCCGAGCTTGAACCCGGCGACGTCGACACCCCGCTCGGCCAGGGCGGCGAGCAGCCCGATCGCCAGCGCGTTCTTACCGTGCCCGGAGGACGGCGCGCTGAGCACCAGGCGCGGCACGACGGTCATCATCGACTCCTCGCGAGCGGCAGCGGGTACGCGACGGGACGACCGGGGCCGATCCGTCGGCGTGACGATACCCGTCCGACTGAAGACGCGAGCACCGCCAACCGGGGCCAGCGGACCGCTCCCGGCACGGATCCGGCCCGGTCCAGCTCAGTGGCGCCGGTCATACGAGTAGCCTCGGTGCCGTGTACCGGTTCCTGCTGAGCCCACGCTGGCTGGGCGCTCTCGCGCTGACCCTGGTAGCGGCTGCCGTCATGGTGTTCCTCGGCAACTGGCAGCTGGACCGCTACCGGGGGCGTACCGAGGTCAACGAACAGATCGACGCGGGCCAGCGGATGGCCCCGGCACCGCTGGCCAACGCGCTGCGCGTCCCCACCGGCGGCGCCGGGACGGTGGGCCCGGCCCCCGCCAAGGACAAGGTCTGGACCCGGGTCACCGTCACCGGCCGGTACGACCCGACGAACACCGTGCTGGTCCGTGGCCGGACGGTGGACAGCCGGGTCGGCTTCGAGGTGCTCACCCCGCTGGTGCTCGCCGACGGCTCGGCGCTGCTGGTGGACCGGGGCTGGATCCCGCCGGCGCCGGGTGGGGCGACCGCCCAGCCGCCGGTGCCCGCCTCGCCGACCGGCGACGTGACGGTGGTCGGTCGGGTGCACGAAACGGAGAGCGGCGCTGGCGCGGTGGCGCGGCGCGACGGGCGGCTGGAGATCCGACGGATCGGGGTGTCGCGGCTGGCCGGCGAGCTGCCCTACCCGGTCTACGGCGCCTACCTGCTGCTCGACGAGCAGACCCCGGCGGCTGACCCGGTGTTCAAGGCGGTGCCGGTCGGGCACGCCAACAACTGGCAGAACTTCGGCTATGTCGTGCAGTGGTGGCTCTTCGCGGTGATGGCCCTGTTCGGCTACGGCTGGGTGGCTCGCCGGGAGGCCCGCCGCGCCGCCGGCATCGGCGCCACCCCGGTTCCGCTGGACCGGGCGGCTGAGCCGACGCCGAGCGCGTCCGCCTGACCCGGCCCGCTCCGCTCGGTCAGTCGGTGGGGCGGCCGGTGTGGATGGCACGGACCGCGTCGATGGTGTCGGCCTCGGCGGCGGACTTGTCGTCGCGATACCGCGCCACCCGGGCGAACCGCAGCGCCATTCCCCCGGGATAACGGGAGCTTGTCTGCACCCCGTCGAAGGCGATCTCCACCACCTGCTCGGGGCGGACCCGGACCACCCAGTCGCCGCGCTCCACGGCCAGGTCGAGGAAGCGCTCGGTCTGCCAGCGCAGCAACTCGTCGGTGAGCCCCTTGAACGTCTTGCCGAGCATGACGAAGTCGCCGGTGTGCGGGTCACGCGCGCCCAGATGCAGGTTGGACAGCCAGCCCTGTCGTCGGCCACTGCCCCACTCGACGGCGAGCACCACCAGGTCGAGGGTGTGCCGGGGCTTGACCTTGACCCAGGCGGCACCGCGCCGGCCGGCGTCGTAGGGGGCGTCCGGTGCCTTGACCACCACGCCCTCCTGCCCGGCGTCGAGCGCGGCGGCGAACGCGGCTGCGGCCTGCTCGGGGGTGTCGACCTCCATGCGCCCCACCAGCAGCGAGGCGTCCACCGCACCGGCGAGGGCAGCCCACCGCTCCCGGCCAGGCAGGTCGATCAGATCCTGACCGTCGAGGTGCAGCAGGTCGAAGAAGTACGGAGTGAGCACGGTCGTGCCGGTGCTGGCGGCCGCCGCGAGCACCGCCGGGGCGACCGGTGTGCGCCCGGTGGTGCTGGGGGTGGTGCGTCGGGCGGCCCGGCTCGACGTCTGCTGGAACGGCAGCGGGCGGCCCGTCTCGTCCAGGCCGATCGCCTCGCCGTCGAGCACCAGCTCCCGGCCCGGCAGGGCACGGACCGCGGCGACCACCTCGGGCACCCGGGCGGTGATCTCGTCGAGGCTGCGGGTGAAGACGGCGATGTCGGCGCCGGAGCGGTGCACCTGGATGCGGATGCCGTCGAGCTTCACGTCGACCACCGCCGGCGTGCCGGTCGCGGCGAGCGCCTCGTCGACCGAGGGGGCGCTCTGCGCGAGCATCGGCGCCAGCGGCCGGCCGACCTGCAGACCGAACCCGGCCAACTCGGCGGCCCCTCCGGCCAGCGCGGCCACCGCGACGGCCCGCAGGTCACCGGCGAGGAGCAGGGCCCGTCGGACCGTCGCCACCGGCACTTCGGCGGCCCGGGCCACCGCGTCGGCGAGGAGCCCGGCCTGGGCACCCTGGCGCAGCTCACCGCTGAACAGGCCGGTGAGCAGGCGCTGCTCGTCGGCCGTCGCCGCCGCGTAGAGAGCGCCGAGCAGCGCCCGACGCCGAGCCTGCGAGCCCGAACCATGCACCGCGGCGATCTGCGCGATGGCCGCGTCGACGGCGGCCACGGTCAACGTCGGCTCGTCGGCCGGTGGCGGCAGGTCACGCAGGCTCGCGTAGCCGACCCCGGTCTGCCGTTGGCGCAGCTCACCGGCGAGATAGCCGGCGCCGGGCTCGACCTCGGCCGGGTCGAGGCGGCGCAACGCATCAGCGAGCAGCTCCACCTTGGCCCGCCGGCCGCTGGTGGCGCCGACGGCGGCGGAGGTGGCTGCCAGGTCGAGGAACCGCACGCAGCCCATCCTGCCAGTCACCTCCGACACCGCCCGGGCATTGCCGTGCCCGGGCGGTGTCGGCAGGGTGCCGCCCGCCTCTGCGCGGACGACGGATCAGGCGGAGACGGGCTCCTCGATGCGCAAC
The DNA here is from genome assembly GCF_028475105.1 of Micromonospora sp. LH3U1. Taxonomy (NCBI): domain Bacteria; kingdom Bacillati; phylum Actinomycetota; class Actinomycetes; order Micromonosporales; family Micromonosporaceae; genus Micromonospora; species Micromonospora sp. LH3U1. The sequence continues at coordinate 5,780,096 of NZ_CP116936.1, forward strand.
CCCCGGGCACGAACCTCCCCGGCGACCCGGGAGAGCACCGAGTCGAGGGCGACCAGGGCGGCGGAGAGCTCACCGAGCTGTTCGTTGAGCGTGTCCTCGGACCACGCGGAGACGTCGACGTCTCCCAGCGCGCTGACAGCGGCCCCCAACCGGGCCATCACCTCGTTCGTACTCATGTTCGAAAGGCTATAACAACCAACCGTTCGACACGCCGTAAACTCCCAGATCAGGGCCAAAGTTGCCGTTCCGACACCTAAATGCCCACTGCCGCCACCTTGCCCAGCAGCAGCGCCTCGGCGAGGCAGACCCGGGCAAACTCCCCCAGGTGCAGACTCTCGTTCGGGCCATGCGCACGGGCGTGCGGGTCCTCCACGCCGGTCACCAGGATCGCCGCCTTCGGGAACATCTCCTGGAAGGTGGCGATGAACGGGATCGAGCCGCCGACGCCGATGTCCACCGGGTCGGTGCCGTCCCAGGCGGCCCGGAAGGCCGAACGGGCGGCGTCGAACATCGGCCCCGACGCGTCGATCACGCACGGGTCACCGTCGTGCTCGAAGCTGACCGTCACCTGGGCGCCCCACGGCGCGTGCCTCTCCAGGTGCGCGCGCACCGCCGCGTACGCCCGCTTGGGGTCGTCGCCCGGAGCGAGGCGGACGCTGAGCTTCGCCTTCGCGGCCGGGACCAGGGCGTTCGGCGCCTCGCCGGTCGACGGCGCGTCGATGCCGAGGACCGCCAGGGCGGGCTTGGTCCAGAGCCGGTCGGTGATCCGGCCGGTGCCGATGAACTGCACGCCATCGGCCAGCCCAGCCTCGGCCCGGACCCGGTCCTCCGGGTAGTCGACGACGGCGCCCTCACGGCCCACCAGCCCGTCCACGGCCACGTCACCGGCGTCGTCGTGCAGGGTCGCCAGCAGCCGGACCAGCGCGGTGAGCGCGTCCGGCACGGCACCGCCGAACATTCCGCTGTGCACCGCGTGGTCCAGCGTGCGCACCTCCACGAAGCAGTTGACGATGCCGCGCAGCGAGGTGGTCAGTGCCGGCACGCCGATGTCCCAGTTGCCGGAGTCGGCGATCACGATGACGTCCGAGGCGATCTCGTCGCGGTGCTCGATCAGCAGCTGCTCCAGCGAGTCCGAGCCGTACTCCTCCTCGCCCTCGATGAAGAGGACCACGCCGACCGGCAGCGCGTCACCGTACGCGCGCAGCGCCGCGACGTGCGCCATGATGCCGGCCTTGTCGTCGGCCGCGCCCCGCGCGTAGAGCCGGCCGTCCCGCTCCACCGGCTCGAACGGGTCGGACTCCCACAGCGACCGGTCGCCGACCGGCTGGACATCGTGGTGGGCGTAGAGCAGCACGGTGGGCGCACCGGGCGGGGCGGCCCGACGGCCGATCACCGCAGGCTGGCCGCCGGAACGCACGATGTCGACGTCCAGGCCACAGCCGCGCAGCAGCTCGGCGACCGCCTCGGCGGAGCGTTCCACGTGCGAGTGGTCGAAGCCCTCGAAGGCGATGCCGGGGATGCGGACGAGGCGCTCCAGGTCGGCTCGTACGCCGGGCATCTCCCGCTCGATGGCAGCCCGCACCTCGGGCTCGGACATGATCGGAGAGGTCATGACCGGCATCGTATGCCGGCCTTACCGTGGCGTGCCGGCGGAGCCCGCACCGTCACCGAACCGGCCGCCCATACGCCGCTCAGCGGATGCGCACGTAGTAGCGGTCCGCATCGTGCGGCAGCGTCGGCGCGCCATCCACCAGCAGGTCCGCCCGGGTCGCCGTGTCGTCGACGGCGAAGTGCGCCTGCTCCCCGGCGTGCCAGCGACGCAGCTCCGGCAGGATCCCCGGCCCGTCACGGACGACCGCGCGGGTCAGCCGCAACGACGCGGGTGCGGTGACGAACACGGCCAGGGTCAGCTCCGGCCGGACGACGGCACGCGCGGCGCTGACCCCCTCCAGCACCAGTACCGGCGCCACCGGCACCGGCACCGGCCGCGGCAGAAAGCGTTGCCGGACCCAGCTGTAACGCCGGTAGGCACCGGGCTCCGCCCTGCGCAGCGGGGCGAGCACCCACTCGTCGAGCCGGGGCCAGAAAGTGACCTGGTCGTCCCAACCATCGAGCAGGTCGTCGGTGTGCACCACCGGCGGTCGGCCGCCGGGCAGCGCCGCCAGGGCATCCGCGAGATGCGCCGCGAACCGGCTCTTGCCCGCGCCGCTCGGCCCGTCGACCGCGACAAGCCGGGTCCGCCCCAACCGCGCCGGGCCCGCGAGCACCCGACGAGCCAACTCGGCGTACGCCTCGACGACCGCCACGGGCGGCCTGCCGGGCAGTTCCTCGACGGTCCCGGCCCCATCCGGCAGCCCTCCGACGTCCACGGCCTCGGGGCCCGATGTCGACCAGCCGGGTTCGGGGCCCCCGGCCCCATCCGGCAGCCCACTGACGTCCACGGCCTCGGGGCCCGATGCCGACCAGCCGGGTTCGGGGCCCCCGGCCCCATCCGGCAGCCCACTGACGTCCACGACCTCGGGGCCCGAGGCCGACCGACCGGGTTCGGGGGGCACCGCGGCCTCGTCTCGGGGGTCACCGCGGCCTCGCGTGGTCCCTCGGCTGGCGGGTTCGTACACGACCGAAGTATGCCGCCGCCACCCGCAGCCGGGGTGATCGACTCCAGATCACTGATAGCGCGGTATCCCGCCGACAGGGATACCGCGCTATCGCAGAAGCCGAGTGGATCACGCCGCAGCAGCCGCCAGAGTGGGCCGGGCTGACACGTCCGGCTGACCGCCCTCGTCGGGCACCATCACGTCCGGGGGAATTGGGGCGGCGACGGGTGACGGGCGGCCCGTTCGCCGCCCGTGGTGCTACCGAATCGGCATGATCGGGTGGTGCTCCGAGACGTGATGAGCCCCGGTATTGACGCCCTGCTCGAACAGGCCCGCGCCGGGTTGCACCGACTGACTCCGCAGCAGACCGTCGAGGCGGTCCGCGGCGGTGCACTGCTGGTCGACACCCGTACCGAACTGCAGCGCCGCGAACAGGGCGACCTGCCGGGCGCGGTCGTCGTCGACCGGACCGTGCTGGAATGGCGACTCGATCCGGCCAGCGCCTGGCGGATCCCGGAAGCCACTGGCTACGACCGGGAGATCGTGCTGGTGTGCCGGCAGGGCTACAGCTCCAGCCTGGCCGCCGCCAGCCTGCAGACCCTCGGGCTACGCAGGGCCACCGACATGATCGGTGGCGTCGACGCCTGGCTCGCCGCCGGCCTCCCAACAACCGACCGCCCCGCCGACATCCGCCCCTGACCCCCGACCCCCAACCACCCACCCCGTCCCGGTCCCTCCCCTCCGTCCCGCCCCACCCCCGGTCCCCACCCCACCCCACCCCCACCCCTGCGTCGATCATGGAGTTGTGGTGGGGGATGAAGGTAACTAAACAGGGCAGGCCGGGCACCATTACTCCATGATCGACGCGGTCCGGGAAGGGCGGTCGGCTTTACGGATGGCTGATGGGGCGATCAGGACGGTGGGGGCCGGGTGGGATGAAGGGGAGGTTCCCGGGCGGGCCGGTTTCGATGAGGCGCCAGAGGGCGCCGGTGTCCAGGTGTTCCTCGACCAGGTCACCGAGCAGGTCGAGCGAGCGTTCCCGGGCGGCGGCGAAGCTGGTGGCCGGTGCGACCCGGAAACCGGTGCGGCCGGCCAGGCGAGCCGCCTCGGTGAGGAACCACCGGCGGAACCCGTCGGACTCGAACGTTCCGTGCCAGTGCGTGCCGTGCACCACGCCGAGCACAGCTCCCTCGCCGATGCCGTCGTCGCCGGTCAGCAACGGGGCCAGGGTGGGGTCGGTCTGCGAGACGTACCCGTGGTGGATCTCGTAACCGCGCACCGGGAGGTCGCCGTGAGCGGTGCCCACCGACTGCCGGACGGTCTTACGTGGATCGAAGGTGACCTCGATGGGCAGCATGCCGAGCCCTGGCACGCTGCCCCGTCGGCTCTCCACCGGGTCGTGGATGGCGCGACCGAGCATCTGGAAACCGCCGCAGAGGCCGAGCAGTGGCTTGCCGGCTGCCACGTGTGCGGCCACCGCGTCGGCGAGGCCGGTTTCGCGCAGCCAGGCGAGGTCGGCGACGGTGGACTTGGAGCCGGGCAGGACGACCAGGTCGGCGGCGGCCAACTCGGCCGGTTCGATGGTGAGCCGTACGCGGACACCCGGCTCGGTGGCGAGCGCCTCCACGTCGGTGGCGTTGCTGATCCGGGGTAGGCGGACGACGGCCACGTCCAACCACTCGGTGCCGTGCGGGGCGGCGGGACGGCCCAGCACCCGGCCGTAGGCGAGTGAATCCTCCGCGTCGAGCCACAGGTCCAGTGCCCAGGGCAGCACCCCGTACGTGGGACGGCCGGTGACGTGACGCAACATGTCCAGCCCCGGCTGGAGCAGCCCGAGGTCACCGCGGAACTTATTGATCACGAAGCCGGCGATCAGCGCCTGGTCGGCCGGGTCCAGCAGGGCCACGGTGCCGAACATCGAGGCGAAGACGCCGCCCCGGTCGATGTCGCCGACCACGATGGTGGGCAGGTTGGCGTGCCGGGCCAGCCCCATGTTGACGTAGTCACCGGCCCGCAGGTTGATTTCCGCAGGGCTGCCGGCGCCCTCACAGATCACCACGTCGTACGTGTCCCGCAGCTCGGCCAGTGCCGCGTACGCGGTCTCGGCGAGCCGGGGACGCAGATGCCGGAAGGTGCCGGCGGTGATCGTGTCGACCGCCTCGCCGAGCAGCACCACCTGACTGGCCAGGTCGCTGCCCGGCTTGAGCAACACCGGGTTGAACCGCAGATCGGGTGCGAGCCCGCAGGCGGCCGCCTGCATGGCCTGGGCTCGTCCGATCTCGCCGCCGCGCCCGTCCGGACCGACGACCACGGCCGAGTTGTTCGACATGTTCTGCGCCTTGTACGGCGCCACCTTCACGCCCTGCCGGTGCAGCCAGCGGCAGATGCCGGCGGTGAGCACGCTCTTGCCGGCGTCGGAGGTCGTGCCGGCGACCAGCAACCCGCCGCTCACCGACCGCTCCCCCGCCCCGCCCCACCAGCCCGGCCCGGCCCGACGCCCCGCGCCCCGCGCTCTCCGGCGGCGGCCGCGACCGGCCCACGCCGCCCCCGGTCGCGGCGACCAACCCGCGCCGGCCCAGAGCGCCCACGAGACGGCCGAGGGTCACCGGGTACGCGGCGGCCAGCCCGAGCGCGGCCAGCCCGACCGCGCCGGAGATCTGGGCGGCCCGCTTCAGGTGCCGCCCTTCCGGACGGGGGCCGTCGCCGAGGAACGGCCGGACCTCGGAGCGCCCGAAGTAGACGTTGCGGCCACCGAGGCGGACGCCGAGCGCACCGGCCATCGCCGCCTCGCACTGGCCGGCGTTGGGGCTCGGGTGGTCGTTGCGGTCACGTCGCCACACCCGCCAGGCCCGCTGCCGATCCCCGTTCGCGACCGGCGCGACGGCGATGGTCAGCAGCCCGGTCAGCCGGGACGGCACCAGGTTGAGCACGTCGTCCAGCCGCGCGGCCGGGGTGCCGAACCGCGCGTAGCGCGCCGACCGGTGCCCGACCATCGCGTCGAGGGTGTTCGCCGCGCGGTAGCCCAGCAGCCCGGGCAGGCCGGCGACCGCACCCCAGACCAGCGGAGCGACGACCGCGTCGGAGGTGTTCTCCGCGACCGACTCGACGGTGGCGCGGGCCAACTCCGACTCGCCCAGCGTCGACGGGTCCCGCCCACAGAGGTGACCGAGGCGTCGCCGGGCAGCGGGCAGGTCACCGTCGCGCAACGTCCGACCCATGACGGTGGCTTCGTGCCGTAGCGTGCGGCCGCCCAGCACCGTCCAGGTGCCGGCGGCCACGAGCACCGCCCGGGTCACCGGCCGGTGCCGGGTAGCCGCCGCGGCGACCGCCCCGAGCAGCACCGGCCCACCCACGGCCAGCGCGGTGAATGCCGCACCCGCCGTTCGGTCCGGTCGGTAGAGGCGGTGCTCCAACGCTCCCGCGGCCTGCCCGAAGCCGGCCACCGGGTGCCACCGGCGTGGGTCGCCGAGCAGCCTGTCCAGCGCGTATCCGGCCAGCAGCCCCACCGCGTTCGCCATCGGCGCTGTCCGTCGCACCCGCACCACCCCCGGCCGGCCAGCCTAGACGAGCGCCCCGTGAACCCGGCCCGACCCACGGCGCTCCAAGAAACGACGAGCGCTTCGTGAACCAGCCCGACCCCGGTGCTCTAACAGACGACGAGCGCCCCGTGAACCAGCCCGACCGGCCTTCACCAGCACTGACCCTGCCGTCACGCGGGGTGACGACGCTGGTCGCGCCGCCACCCCGCCCCCGTCGTGCGGTGTCGTGTGCTGCCGCGCCGCCGGAGCGCCCGCGACCGGCACGGGACCTCAGGCAGCTCGGTTGCCGCCCGAACCTCGATGGCCGATCCGATCGGTCACGCTGGCTGCGGAACCCGGCCCCGACCACGCCGTCCCCGACCGGACTGCGCGGGCTCCGGCTGACCCTCGTCCGGAACCGGCCCCAACTCGTCGTCCAGGTCGTCGTCGGCGTTGTCGTCGTTCTCCTCGGGTGGAGGGGCCAGCTCGTCGTCGAGGCCCGACGGGACGGTGGCCTGCCCGATCTGCCCGCCGTTCGGGGAGAGATCGTCGTCCACCGGACCGTCGGCGAAGGCGCTGGTTCGCAGCGCGGCGTAGTCGGGCGGCTCGAAGTCGTCGTCCATCGGGCGGTCGTCGGGCAGCACGGGCGCCTGACCGGCCAGCACCGGCTCGGTGGGCTCGCCGCGCACCCGACTCTCGGCCTCCGAGTCCTCCACGGTGCTGGTCGTCATGCTCGGCCGGTTACGCAGGAACCGGGCCCGGCCCCGGGACAGGTCGTGGCCGACGGCGACCGCCTCCAGCTCGTAGAGGGTGCGGTGGTTGCCGGCGTCGTCGGTCCAGTCGCGGGTGTAGAGCCGGCCGCAGACCACGACCGGATCGCCGACCATCACGGAGGCGGCCACCCCTTCGGCGAGCTTGCGCCAGCAGTTGACGCGGACGCGGAGCGAGTTGCCGTCGACCCATCGGCCGCTGTCCCGGTCCAGCCGACGGGCGGTCGAGGCGACCTTGAAGTTGGCCACCAGGGTGTTGCTCTGGGTCGTACGCCGCCACTCGGGCGTAGTCAGTACATTGCCGACAATTGTTACGTAAGTGTCGAACATCGTCCCTCCAGGGGATCGGGGCTTGCTGCCAGCGCGAGTCGACTCGACACCGAGCCTGTGCCCTGAGGGCGACCATCACCAGCGCCCTCCCCCGCCCTGTGGACGACGAAGCGACCTGTGGACAACGCCCTGATCACGCCCCGATGTGGTAGGGCCGACGCGCCCGGGTGGGCGTCGGCGGTTTCCAAGTCCGACCAGAGTGGGTATGTACATGATCAACGCACCACCGACAGCTCCACGTCGACGAGAGGTCAGCGCCATGATGATCACTAAAATCGGCTCCGCGAACGCTTCCGAGGCGCAGCGATGAGCGCCGTGGCGAACCCGGCCACCGTTGCTGAGTGCCTGCGTGTGGGTGCCGGGTTCTCGCAGGGTGACCGCAACTGGATCGCCGAGCAGTTCGCCACTCTCGACGCCCGGCTGGCCAGCTTCCACGCTGACGCCACCGAGCTGGAGGTGTCGGTGAAGGACCGGGAGGCCCGCGGCCAGAAGGTCACCCTGGAGTGCTGGATCGCCGGCCGACAGAAGATCGTCACCACCTCCGCGGAGGAGGACCTGCACGCCGCGCTCAACGACGTCCGCGACGACCTGCGCCGCCGGCTCAACGACGCCAAGACCCGCCAGGAGCCGCGGCACAACAAGCACCTGCGCGACGTCCCGCAGCCCCAGGTCCCGACCGACGACCAGGACCAGGACCCCGTAGCCGACCCAACCCGAGCCGACGCAGAAACGGCCTGACCCACCCACCCCCGTCCCCGCGATCTTGCACTTGCGGACCCCGAAACGCGGCTATCGCGCGTTATGCCACGGCACCAAGTGCAAGATCGCGGGGCAGGGACGGGGGCGGGGCAGGGGCGGGGGTGGGCGCGGGCTACCGCTGGGTAGGTTGGCGGCGTAGCGTCGCGGTCGTGGAACCGGACGTGTTGGGGCCGCCGTACGAGCGGCAGACGATCGACCTGGGCATTGACGACGAAGGACCTGTCGTCGCGACCCTGGTCCGGCGGCGGGCCGAGCGCCCCACCGGGCGGGCCGTGCTCTACGTGCACGGCTTCGTCGACTACTTCTTCCAGACCCACCTGGCCGATTTCTTCGCCGAGCGGGGTTGGGACTTCTACGCGCTCGACCTGCGCAAATACGGCCGCAGCCTGCTCCCGGGCCAGACCCCGAACTTCTGCCGCGACATCAGCGACTACTTCCCTGAGCTGGACGCCGCCGCCGAGATCATCCGCAAGGACGACGGGCACGACACCCTGCTGGCGATGGGCCACTCCACCGGCGGCCTGATCATCTCGCTCTGGGCGGACGCCCGCCGCGACGCCGGCACCGTCGACGGCCTGGTGCTCAACAGCCCGTTCTTCGACCTGAACGCCCCCTGGGCGGTGCGCCGACCCCTCGCGGCCGCCGTCTCCCGCCTCGGCCGCAGGGCGCCGCACCGCATCGTGCCGTTCGGGCTGGGCACGGTGTACGGCGAGAGCCTCCACGCCGACCACCGCGGCGAGTGGACCTACGACCTGGCGTGGAAGCCGCTGGCCGGGTTCCCGGTCACTGCCGGCTGGCTGAACGCGATCCGTACCGGTCAACGCCGGCTGCGCGCCGGGCTGGACATCCAGGTGCCGGTGCTGCTGGCCTGCTCGACCCGATCGTTCCGGGGCACCAAGTGGCACGACAACGCGACCCTGGCCGACGCCGTGCTGGACGTCGAGCACATGGTCCGGTACGCGCCCCGCCTCGGCCGCCACGTCACCCTGGCCCGCTTCGACGGCGGGATGCACGACCTCACGCTCTCCGGCCCCGCCGTACGCCGAAAGGTCTTCGACGAGGTCGGCCGCTGGGCCGAGGCGTTCCTCGCCGCCGGCCCCACCGCCCCGGCCGAGACGGGAACAGCCGACCCCGCGCCAGCGGAAACGGCCACAGCCGACACGGCCCCGACCGGCACGGCCAAAGCCGACCCCCCGCCGGCCGACCACCCGCCGGCCGTCGGAGCCCCGACTGACACCGACTCGACCGCTGGGGAGGCCCGACCGCCGGAGAGCCGACGTCCCACGGCCGACACGGCAGGTGCGGCGACGCCCAGCGGCTGACCAGGTCGGAAGGCGAATCGCGGCTCAGACGTCGCCGGGTGTCGCCGGGAGGACGGCGCGGATCCGGTCGAAGGTCGCCACCGGGTGACCGCCGACGCCGGGTAGCACCAGGCCGAGGCAGTACAGCGAGACCTCCCCGGTGGCGTCGTGCTGAACGACGAAGACCGGCGCGCCTACGTAACCCGGCGGCAGTTCCGTGGTGATCCGCACGGCGTCCCCGTCGCGGACCACCCGCTCGATCGCGACCTCCAGCGGACGCGACCCGTCCTCGCGTACCCCATGGGCCAGCACGAAAGCGGAACCGGCGTCGGCGCCGAGGCGGGCGACCACCTCGGGCCCGGCGGCGATCCCCGGGCACCGGCTGGACCCGCCACCGCCAGCCGCCATCGCCGGCGTAGCGGTGCAGGCCGGCGGTCGGCAGCACCGCGACCCCGTCGCCCGGGAAGCGGGCCCAACCGGGCACGATCTCGACCTCGGAGACGGCGGCCGGGGCAACCCCGGCCGGCTCGGTGACGCTCGAGCGCAGCCCCAATTCACCGCCAGACGTGCCGACCAGGTCGGCCGCCGTCAGCAGCGACTCCCCCACCGGGTCGTCGCCGCCCTGGAAGAAGAACGCGGTGCCGTACGCGTGGTCGTCGCCGTCCGACGACCGGTACGGCAGGATGGCGCGACCGACGATCTGGCACAGCTCGTAGGCGACGTCGTTCTCGGCGTCAGGATCCAGCAGCACCAACCAAAGGTACGGTCCGAGGCCAGGCCGGCCCGTGGGAACCCAGATGCCCGCCGCACGGCCGACGTGAGACCCTGCTCGGCGACGTGGACGCGGGCACCCTTTTCGCCACCGGGCAGCGGGACGGCGGTACCCTCTGGGCGCGACATCCACGCCACACGCGCCCGTAGCTCAGCGGATAGAGCAGGGGACTTCTAATCCCAAGGTCGTAGGTTCGAACCCTACCGGGCGCACCCCTCATCACCGCAGGTCGGCGGCTTCCCGCCTCCGGCCCGAATGATCACCACGACGCTCGTACAGCCGTTCGTACAGCGAAGTCAGCCGAAGAGAGGTCCTTAGCGGCCTCGTCCGATGCCGTCACCAAAACCTGGTCCATCCTGGACTCCACCAGCACGGTCCTGCTCGGTGACGTTACAAGCCGGATCGCGGGGATGTCATATCGCCTGGCGGCCTGGCAGAACCCGCCGATGACCTCGTTGGTCTCCCCCGGATTCGAGGCTATGCCAACAGATCTCTCCGCAGGAGTACCGCCGCTTGGCGCCGACGCGTGCTCGGACCCTCCGGCAACGTGTTGCGCCATCAGACGAAGATCGGCTGGTGGAGAAGCGACGGCGCGCCCCGACGAGACCGCCCGCGAATGGCATCCGTCCGCGAATGCAGGTCCTGGGCATGGGGCTGGCCATGCTGCTGCCGGGTCTGGGCCTGGCCGGTGGTGCCCTGGCCTACCGGTGGCATGTGTCGTCCGAGGCGGACCGGTTGCGCTCCGACGGTGTACCGGTCACGGCCAACGTGTCCGACCGGGCCGGGGGCAGCGGTCGAGGCAGCGGGATCGACCGGATCGAGGTCTCCTATCTGTACGAGTCGAAGCAGTACAGCACGTGGATCCCCTGCGCTGGCGGGACCGGCTGCCGGAAGACTCCCGGGCCGAAGATGGCCGTCTGGGTCGACCCGGCCGCCCCGGAGAAGTTCGTGGCGGAGAACGGGCACACCAACGGCTCGCTGTCGTTCCTGATGTCCTGGACCGCCATCCCGGGTGGACTGGTTTTCGCCGCGGTCGGGACCGTCATGCTGGTGATTGTCATCCGCTCCAAGGACGACGAATGGGTGCGGCGATAGACCGGGACAGGCCAGCCGCCGGCCCGGACTCGCCCGTCAGGCTGCGGTCGCGGCGACGCAGAACTCGTTGCCCTCGGGGTCGGCCATGACCACGTGGTGCTGGTCGACCTCTTCCAGGACACTCCCGCCGGCCGCCACCAGCCGCTCGGCCTCGGCCCTGATCCGCGCCCACCGCTCGTCAGGGCTGCCGTTGCCCGGCACCCGGATGTCCATGTGGAGCCGGTTCTTCGCCGTCTTGGGCTCGGGGACGTTGAGGATGGAGAGGTAGGGGCCGACGCCATCCGGGTCGCACAGCCACGCGCCGTGCTCGGGAAGGTCGTCCTCTGGCGGGTCGAACTGGGCGAACCACTCCTCGCGCGTCGCGAAGGGCGGTGGCGGCGGCTCGTCGATGTAGCCCAGGGCCGTCTTCCAGAACGCGGCGAGCACCTGCGCGTCGGTGGAGTCGAGTGTCAGAGTGATTCTGGCTGCCATGAACGGACCGTAGCGCGCACCTCCGACTTTCCCGGGTTCACCGCTACCGCCGGCTCAGAGAAGCCCCAGCAGAGCGGCCAGCGTGTCGTCGCCCTGGCCGAGTTGCGCCCCACCCGTCGGCGGTGCGACCAGGAAACGTTGACAGCCGTCGAGTTCCACGTAGCGGTCGGGACCGACGTCGTTCAGCGGGCGCAGCACCGCGAAGCGGGACGCCGGGGTGGCACAGTCGGCCACCGCTCGACGGTTGGCCAGCCCTCGGAGCACGCCCGCCTGGCGCTCGGGCGGTAGTGGCCCGCCGTACACGAAGTCGCCCGCCGGTTTTGCGCTACCCCGCTCCGACGCGGGCACCTGGTAGACGCAGAGGCGCAGCGGCCCGGCGGCCAGAGACGTGGGCGGCCCGGGGCGACCGTTTGTGGTTTCCACCCACACCATGTCCGCCCACTGCTGCGCGCACCCGGCGGCCTCGGCCGCCGGGGATTCGACCTGCCCGACGGTACGAGTGTCCACCGTGGTCCACGGCAGCCCGGCCAGTGCGGCGTTCACCTCGGCGCGCGGCTTGTCGCAGGAGTCCGTCGGCAGGTACGGCCGCAGCCAGCGCCCCCGCTCGTCGAGCAGGGCCAGCCACGGCGGGATGACCATGTCGAGGGTGCAGGCGACGTCACCGTCCACCTGCTGGTGGGGCAGGCGCAGCGCGGTGAGCAGCGGTGCGATCTCCTCGGTGTGCCGCTCGGTGGCGACCTGTTCCTGGCCGCCGGTGGCGCCTGGCCGGATCTCGCGCCCGCAGAGCACGGCGGCGATCGGGGTGAACGCGGGGTCGATGCGCCCGATCTCCGGCTCGTCCACGGCCGGTGCCGGCGTCCCTGTGCCGGGCACCGTCAAGACCTCGCCGGCCCGTGGTGCCGCCTTGGCGCAGGAGGTCCACGCATCGACGATCTGAGCTGGGCCGGGCTCGTCCGCCGCGCCCGGCCCGATGTCCGCGCCCCCACAGCCAGCAAGCGCCACGCCGAGCACCACCACCGCCAGTACCGTCCGACCCGAGCGCATCCGGCTCACCACCCTTCCGCCAGCAATGGGACGGACACCCGGCACGCCCGGTTCCGGCAAGGGGCAACGGAACCGACACCCGCCGTTCGGCGTCACAGCGGGATGGACAGAAACGTCTTCCTGCGTGCCGCGGTCCTCAGCGGTACGGCGTTCGTTGCCGTGGTGGGCTGCGCCGGGCCGAGCGCAGCGCCGGATCCCCCGTCGACAGACGCGGCGCCGAACCCAGCGATATCAAGCCTGACCGCGCCCGCCGTCCGCCTCGTCGAGGAGCACCAGGCCGACCTGCACCTCTGGGTGAGCAACCAGTCGTTCACGGACGACCCGGTCGTCCTCACGGTCAGCATCGACGGCACCGAGATCGTCGATCGACGATTCGCGGTCGAGGGCCAGCACAACTTCGTTCTGTTCCCGGTGCAGGTCCCACCGGGTCGCCACGTCGTGCGCGTCGTCTCGGGCACGGGCGTCGACGTCCAGGAGACCTTCACGATGCCCGAGGCCGGGCGCCAGTACGCGGCGATCGGCTACGTGAACAGCGTCGACGGCCGTGGTCGGGACGTCGACTGGTTCATCCAGTCCACCCCGATCGCGTTCGCCTGAGTGACCGGCGGCGTGACGCGGGTGACCGGCGGGGACGCCGTCAGGTGGGCCCGGAGCACCCGCCGGCAGAATGACCGAATGGCACATCTGGGACTTGTCGCGCTGCTGGTGAGGGAGTACGACGAGGCGATCGACTTCTACGTCGGCGACCTCGGTTTCGAGTTGCTGGAGGACACCGCCCGACCGGACGGTTCACGCTGGGTGGTGGTCCGTCCGACGGGCGCGCGGGAGACGGCGTTGCTGCTGTCCCGGCCGAGCACCGCGGAGCAGCGTGCCCGGGTCGGCGACCAGACCGGCGGTCGGGTCGGGCTGTTCCTGTACACGGAGGATTTCGCCCGGGACCACGCCCGGATGGTGGCGGCCGGGGTGCGTTTCCTGGAGGAGCCGCGCCACGAGGCGTACGGCTCGGTAGCGGTCTTCGCCGATCTCTACGGCAACCGGTGGGACCTGCTCCAGCCCCGCAGCACAGAGTGACGCATTAGCGACACTCCGCACACGGCGGGTCATCGCTCGTTGCGGAACATGCTATTGTCCGATGTCGATCTCCGTTGTGCGGACCCGGACCGGGTCGTTGTCGGAAGGACACTTCCCGATGCCGGCCGTTGCCACCCGAACCGTGCCGCCACCCACGCTGGACAATCCGGCTGGTGGCGCGTTCGGCCTCATCTTCACCACGCTGCCGGCGTTGCTGCGGCTGACCTGCGGGTTGGTCGGCGCGGTGGTGGCTTTGTCGGTGCAGGGTCCGCCGGTCGAACCAGCCCTGCTGTTCCCCGGTGTGGCCGCGCTGACCGGCTGGTCGCTCTGGTACGCGCACCGCGCGTTGCGCCACGGGATCACCCCGGTACTGGTCGCCGGTGACGTCGCGGTCACCGCGGCGGCCTGCCTCCTCATCCCCGTGCTGGTGGCACCCGGAGTGCTGCCCGGCGAGAGCAGTTGGATCGCGGTGCTGGCCAGCACCACGGTGATCAATACACAGGCCACCGCCCCGGCGCGCTGGTCGATCCCGGCGGGGCTGCTCATCGTCGCCACGTACGCGACGGGCGCGCAGGCCGCCGGCAACCCCACGGAGGCTCGGGCGCACGCGACCACTCTGCTGGTGCAGACCGCCTGCACGGCGATGATGACGGGGGTGATGCGGCGACGGATCGGTCGTGCGGACCGCGCGTTCGCCGAGCATCAGCGGCTGACCCGGGAGGCGTTGGTCGCCCGAGCCGCCCGCGACGCCGAACGCCAGCAGAATCGTGACCTGCACGACACTGTGCTCGGCACGCTGACCATGGTGGGGCTCGGCGCGGTGGCCGGGCCCTCAGCGGCCTTTCGTGACCGATGCGCGGCCGACCTGCGTACCCTCGTCGCGCTCACCGACGTCGGCCCGGTGGCCGGTGACGGCCCGGTGCCGCTGGACGGGCGGTTACGGCTGGTGGCGGGCCGTCTGCCCGAGCTTCCGGTGAGCCTGGACCTGGCCTCGTGCACGGTCCCCGCCGGGGTGGCCGACGCCATCAGCGAGAGCGCCTACGCGGCGTTGTCCAATGTGGTCCGCCACGCACCGGGCGCGCGGGCCACGCTGCGGCTGAGCCGGGACGCGATCGGCGTCGTGGTCGAGGTCGCCGACGACGGCCCCGGCTTCGACCCGGCCACCGTCCCGCCCCACCGGTACGGGTTGCGCGAGTCGATCCGCGGCCGGATGGCGGCGGTCGGTGGCCGGGCCGCCGTGCACTCGGCAGCCGGCGCGGGCACCCGGATCCGACTGGAGTGGCCCGGTGTCGGCTGACCTCGGCGCCCCGGCGCACCCGACCCGCGTACCGGAGGCACCGGACCTGACCCGCGTGCCGGCGCCCCGGGAGCCGGTGTCCACGGCCGAGCTCGCCGCGCCGGCCGCCGTGGCGCACGCGTCCGACCGGGGTGCCCGGATCGTCGCCGTCGCCATCGCTCTGGCCTGGCACATCGCGATCGGGCTGCCGGCGGTGCTGGCCGCCCGCGCGGAGTTCGCCGCGCCAGCTGTGGTGCTCGGCGCCTGGGCGCTGGTCGCCCTGGCCGGCGCGGTGGCCGGGGTGCGGCTGCTGCGCGGCTCGCCGCTGCCGCCGTGGCCGTTGGCCGGGCTGCTCCTGGCCGTCGACGCCGCCGTCTTCCTCGCGGTCGGCGAGCGACAGTTGTTCGCCGCCGCCAACTGGGTGTGGGGCACGCTCGGCTGGTTCTTCGTGCTGGCGCTGTGGGGTCGGCGGATCGCGGGGCTCGTCGCGCTGCTGAGCACGCACGCGTTGATCGCCCTGGTCGCCGTGCTCGGGCACGGCCCCGGCCCGGCCGACGTGGCCCGTTACGTGATGTACGTCTACGGCACGTTCTCGCTGCCGGTGGCGGTGTTCGTGGGCAGCGCGGCGATCGTGGGCCTGGCTCGGGAGCGGGCCGCCGTCTCGGCCGCCGGCCACACGATGGCCGCGGAGCGGGATGCAGCCGAGCGTGGCCGGCGTGAACGCCACGAGCGGCTCGCGCTGGCCAGCTCAGCAGCCGGGCGGGTGCTCGGGGAGTTGGCCGCCGGTCAGGCCAACCCGGACGACCTGGAGGTGCAGCGCCGGTGCATGCTGGCCGCCGCCCGGCTGCGCCGACTGATCGCCGAGTCCGACGACGTGCCCGACCCGCTGCTGCACGAACTGCGGGCCGCCGCCGACCTGGCCGAACGCAACGGTCTGCCGATCGACCTGGTCACCATCGGCACCCCGCCTCCGCTGCCGGTGGAGATCCGACGCCGGCTGGCCGACCCGCTCACGGGCATCCTCGCCGACGCCCAGGGCTGGGCCCGACTGACCGTGGTCTCCGACTCGAGTGAGGTGGTGGTCAGTCTGGTCACACCGGACCGGGAGGGGCCGGAGGCGACCGGCCCGCCGCTCGGGGAGCATGACGATGGGCCGGTGCAGCACCTCTACGAACGGGACGGGAACATCAGATGGGCGCAGACCCGGTGGCGGCGGTGACCGGCGACCGGCCGGTCGGGGTGGCGATCGTCGACGACCACCCGGTGGTGGTCGAGGGGGTTCGCGCCTGGCTCGCCACCGAGCCGCGGCTGACGGTGCTGGCCACCGGGGACGACCCGGACGAGGTGCTGCGGGCCGCGCCGGACGCCGACGTCGTGCTGCTCGACCTGCGCCTGCACGGGCGGATGGCGCTGGACAAGTTGGCCGAGCTGAGCGCCGCCGGGCGGCGGGTGGTGGTCTATTCGGAACACACCGATCCGCAGACGATGCTCGCCGCACTGGACGCCGGGGCGGTGGCGTTCCTGGCCAAACACGAGGGCCGGGAGCACTGCGTGGCGACCGTGCTGGCCGCCGCGAGCGACCGCCCGTACGTGCCGCCCGCGCTGGCCGGCGCGATGGTCGGCGACCCACGGCCGGACCGGCCGATGCTGTCCGACAAGGAGCGTGAGGCGCTGCTGCTCTGGTTCCAGTCGATGTCCAAGGCGTCGGTGGCCCGCCGGATGCGGATCAGCGAGCACACGGTGAAGCAGTACGTCGACCGGGCGCGGATCAAGTACACCCGGGCGGGGCGGCCAGCCGCCACAAAGGCGGCATTACTCGCCCGGGCGATCGAGGACGGCCTCGTCCGCCCGGAGGAAATCGGCATCTACCGGTCACAGGCGGCGCACGACCAGCCGACCCCCTAACAGGCGTCATGACAGCGGCCCACAGGTCCGTCAGGCTTGACCACACAACCAGCTGACCGGGAGGTCGTGACGATGCAATCCGACGCGTCCCCCTTCTTCATCGGTCCCCACCGGTTCGACGCTCCGGACGACGACATGGGGCCGAGCCTGGATCGCCGCTACAACCTGCGTCCGGTGCCCGGTGAGCGGGTGCTCGGGCAGCACCGACTACGGGTCGCGGGTTACCTGCTCGGGCCGACGGAAGCGCAGCGCGGCTGGTGGTTGCCCGGGCCCGTCACGGTGACCGTCACCGACCAGCGGATCTGCTGGGTGGGCAGCGGCTCGCAGTTGTCTCTGGTCGTCGACGACACACCCCGGTCCCGGCCGCCCGCCCGGCTGAACGGTCTGATGAGCGGGCAGATCCGCTGGCAGTGGCCGTCCCGGTTGGAGCTGCCGGCAGCCGAGCAGGACGCGTCGGCGCAGTTGCTGATCGTCTGTGACGCGTTGCGCACCATCCAGCAGCCGGCGTTGGCCCTCGGCGGGCCGGCCGGTGAGGTCGCCGCGCTGGCCCGGCAGGTCCGCCGGGCGGTTGCCGAGTTCCGGCTCACCCGCCCGGAACTGGTCGACCTCTCGGCTCAGGAACGCGACGTGCTGCTGCTGCGGGCCGGCCCCGGCCTGCTCGCCGGGGACACCCGGGTCACGCTGCCCGGCTCACTGCCGGTGGAGTTCCACTCCCGGGACGACTACTACCGCTCGGGACCGGAGCCGACCTCGTGGAGCGGGCTCGCAGGCGGCGCAGCATCCGGGCATCGGTGAAGCCGACGATCCGCGCGGCCGCTTCCACGGTCGCGCCGTGCCCGATCAGGTGCTCGGCACGTTCCACCCGCAGCTGCTGCTGGTAGCCGAGCGGGGTGAGCCCGGTCGTCGCACGGAACAGCCGGGTCAGCGTCCGTTCGGCCACGCCGCCGGCGGCGGCCAGATCGGCCAGTGGCAGTGGCTCGGCGTAGCGGCTGTCGATCAGATCCTGCACCCGGTGCACCGAGTCGGACAGATGGGAGCGGTGCCGCATCAACGCGCTGGCCTGCGGCTCGTTCCCGTTGCGGCGGGCGTAGACGACCAGCGTGCGGGCGATCTGCGCGGCGGTCGCCGGGCCGTGCCGGGTAGCCACCAGGTGCAACGCCACGTCGATGCCACTGGCGATGCCCGCCGAGGTGACCACCCGGTCGTCGACGACGTACAACACGTCGCGGGTGACCCGGGCCGCCGGGTGCCGGCGGGCCAAATCGTCCTGCACCTCGTGGTGCGTGGTGCAGCGTCGGCCGTCGAGCAGCCCGGCCCGCCCGAGGGCGTACGCCCCGGCGCAGACGCTGGCCACCGTGCCACCGGCCGCGTGGTGCTCGGCCAGCCGCCGCAGGTCGCCGGGCGACACCGGCCCCTCCGGCCCGTGCGCCGCCGGCCGCCAGCCGGGCACGATCACCAGGTCGTCCGGGGCCAGCTCAGGCCACCCCGTGTCGGCGACAAGTGGTACGCCCTGCACGGTCGGCACCTGCTCCCGCTCGGCGACGTAGTGCAGCCGATAGTCGTACCCGAGGTCGGCGGCGGTGGAGAAGACCTGGGCCGGCCCGGCGAGGTCCAACAGGTGCAGTTGCGGGACCAGCAGGAAGACGACCCGGGTCATCGCGTCAGCCCCGAGCGCCGGCGAGGGTCGCGCCGGTCACCTCGTCCACGGTGCGGATGGTCGCGAAGCGGCCAGCCAGCGCGTACTCGGTGCGGGTGACGATCTCCTCGTTGGTCAGGGTGCGCGGGTCGGCGAGGATCTCCGCGACCGTGGCGGTCTCCGGCAGGTCCCGGTGTGGGATGGGGAAGGTCAGCGTGGCGTCGGTGACGAAGGTCATCCGGTAGCCGAGGTCCGCGCCGACCCGGGTGGTGGTCTCCACGCACTGCTCGGTACGGATGCCGCAGACGGTGATGTCGTGGATGCCGCCCTGGGTGAGCAACTGCTGGAGGTTCGTGGTGGTGAACGCGTTGTGCGCGGTCTTGATCAGCGTCGGCTCGCCCTCGGCCGGGACCAGCCCGTCGATCAGCCGCACGTGCCCGAGTGCGGGATCGAACAACCCGCCCGAGCCGGGCTCGGAGTGCAGGACCCAGACGACCAGGTCGCCGCGCTCCCGGGCAGCGGCGACCAGCCGTTCGACCTGTCGGATCATGTCGGGGTTGGAGCCGTGCGCCCAGATCGGGCGTTGGCGGAAGGACTCCTGTACGTCGATCACGACGAGTGCTGCTCTGTTCATGACTGAAGATCCTGGCCGGACGGGGGCCGCGCCGGCAGACACCATCATGCCCGGGTGCGGAACGATCCGGCCAGATCGGCGTCAGGCGCTGGGGGTGCGGTGCTCGGCGGCGGCGTCCAGAGCCATGGCCTCCTCCGGCGTGGGCGCGCTGCCGCCCAGGTGCGCGGGCAGCCACCAGGTGTCGTCCGGGCCGGCTGGCACGTCCGGGTATTCCCGCTGGGCCCGGTCGACGAGCGCGCTGAGCCGGGTGGTCAGCTCGGCGGCCAGCACGTTCGGGTCCGGGAAATCCGGAGGGTTGATCGGTTCGCCGACCAGGATGGTGATCGGCGTGTGCCGGCGTGTGAGCGTGCGCGGGCGGCCCTTGGTCCAGAGCCGTTGGGTGCCCCACACGGCGACCGGCAGCACCGGCACCTTCGCCGAGCGGGCCATCCGGACCGTGCCGCTCTTGAGCTCCTTCACGGTGAACGACCGGCTGATCGTCCCCTCGGGGAAGACGCCGACGACCTCGCCGCGCTTGAGCGCGTCCACCGCAGCGCGGAACGAGGCCGCGCCGGCCTGCCGGTCCACCGGGATGTGCTTCATCCCGCGCATCAACGGGCCACCGATCCGGTCCGCGAAGACCGACTGCTTGGCCATGAACCGGACCAGCCGACCCGAGGGGTTCGCGCCCAGGCCGGCGAAGATGAAGTCGAGGTAGCTGACGTGGTTGCTGGCCAGCACCGCCCCGCCGGTGCGGGGTACGTGGTGGGCGCCCTCAATGTTGATCTTCAGGTCGAGGACCCGGAACATCGTCTTGGCGGCAGCGATAACGGGCGGGTACACGAGCTCCGGCATTCGCAGAATCTACCCTGCCGGTCTGTGGATCGCCTGGGTGGAGACCCGACGGCGACGCCGGACTGCGCGTCGCCGCCGGGTCTGCTTCGAGTCGGTCAGTCGGCGAGGTTGCCCAGGTCCAGTCGGCCTCGGGCGAACGCGTCCACCCGCCCCCAGCGACCCGGGATGTCCAGCACCTCGATCCGGCCCATCCCCACCGGCAGCCGCGGCTCGACCGCCAGGTGACCCTCGTGCGGCTCCAGACCGAGCATCGTCCGCAGCAGCAGCAGTGGCGTGCCGGTCGACCAGGCCTGCGGGCTGCACGCCGTCGGATACTCCACCGGGAACTTGGTCAGCTCCCGCGGATAGCCGCCGAACGCCTCCGGCAACCGACCATCGAAGTACGTGGCCGCGTCCAGGATGCCGCTGGCGATGGTGGCGGCCTCCTCGGCGAAGCCGTACCGGCGCAGGCCCCAGGCGATGAACGAGTTGTCGAACGGCCAGATCGTGCCGTTGTGGTAGCCGATCGGGTTGTACCGGGCCTCACCCTCGGCCAACGTACGCACCCCCCAGCCGGTGAAGAGCCTCGGCCCCACCAGGTGTTGCGCGAGCTTCTCCGCCCGCTCGGGTTCGGCGATCCCGCTCCACAGCAGGTGGCCGATGTTGGAGCTGAGGACGTCGCACTGACGACCGTCCGGGTCCAGGGCCAGTGCGTAGTACTCACCGTCGGCCACCCACCAGTCCCGGTTGAACCGCTCCTTCAGCTGCATCGCCTCCCGCTCCAGCTGGTCGGCGAACTCCGGGTCGTCCCAGAACTCGCGGGCCATCCGGGCCGCGCGGATCTTCGCGTCGTACGCGTACCCCTGCACCTCGCAGGTGGCCCGCGGAAACGGTGGCAGCGTGCCGTCGGAGTAGGAGATCGAGTCCCAGGAGTCCTTCCAGCACTGGTTCTCCAGGCCGGTGTCGGTGTTGCGCCGCTCGTACCAGATGTAGCCGTTGCCGACCAGGTCGGCGTAGGTGTCGATCCATCTCAGCGCCGCCCGGGACTCCTGCTCCAACTCCTTGACCAGCGCGACGTCCCCGGTCCACCGCTCGTACTCGTCGAGCAGCACCACGAACAGCGGCGTCGCGTCCACCGAGCCGTAGTAGGGCGAGTGCGGCTGCTCCTCGAAGGCCGCGGTCTCGCCGTAGCGCATCTCGTGCAGGATGCGCCCCGGGTCCTCGTCCCGGAAGTCGTCGAACCGGCTGCCCTGCAGGGAGGCCAGGATGCGCAGCGTCGTCTTCGACAACTGCGGGGTGAACGGCAGCGTCTGCAGGCAGGTGAGGATGCTGTCCCGGCCGAACATGGTCATGAACCAGGGCAGGCCGGCGGCCGGCAGGGTGGCGCCGCCCAGCGACAGCGGCGAGAAGCGCAGCGCCGCCAGGTCGATCAGACTGCGCCGGTACGTGCTGGCCACCCGGCCGTGCTCACTGTTGACCTTGGGTGCGTCGGCGATCCACTGCTCCAGGTCGTGCTGGAGGGCGAGCCGCTCGGTGCCGTGCACGCGCAGTCCGAAACGCAGGTCCCGGCCGCCGGGCCCGACTGCGTGCGTCTGGACGTCGATCGAGGCGTCCCACTGCTCGTTGGGCTCCAGGTGGACGGTGTACGCGAACCCCTTGCTGTCGTACCGGGCCGACATCGACGACGAAATGGTCGTCTCGCGCCGGTAGTTGCCCCGGCGGTATCCCAACCGCAGCCGGTCCGACTCCACCTCGGAGTAGATCTCGCCCTTCTTGTTCAGAATCTCGTCCTTGACCTGGAACAGGTCGGCGAAGTCCGCCGCCGCGTCCATCCGAACTTCCAGGTCGACCGGCTTCTCGTCGTGGTTGAGGATGGTGAGCTGCTCCCGGAAGCTGCCGCCCACCGCGCGTTCTCGGATGATCGACAGCTTCGCGTCCACGTAGTGCGTGGCCATCCCCGGCACCAGGAAGAATCGGGACTCGAAGTACTGCAGGTCGTCGTACGAGAGCGAGTTGAGCCGCTCACCGTTGATGGTCAGCACCCACGTCGACAGGAATCGGGTGTCGAGGGAGAAGAGCCCGGTCGGCTCGCTCGGCGTCGCCTCGATGTCGCCGGTGTCCTCGCAGACGACGAACGTGTTGCCGTCGAGGATCCGGACCGTGTTGCTCTGGCCCATCAGTGGCCCTCCCCTACGAAGCGGCGACGGGGCCCACGGGCATCCGGGGACCCAGGGAAGATGCGTTCCACCTGCACGACCAGCCGGGCGTCACCCGACACCGTCATGTCCCCGCGAAACAAGGCGGCCAGGCCGTGCTCGCGGCCGGCCGCTATGTCGTCGAAGAGCGCCGGGCTGGCCCCGATGACCGTGTCGGCCTCCTGGTCCTCCTGACTGACGTTCAGCCGGCCGTGGTCGATCCTCAGCAGCCAATGCCGGGTCTGCGCCCCCTCGTGCAGGTCGATGCGCAGTGTCCCGGAGGTCTTCGCCAGCAGGGGTTCGTACCCCCGCCGGTCCAGATCCTCGAAGAACCTCGTGGTCGCGTCCACCATCGGGTCCACTCCTCCCAGTTGCCGGGCCCGGGATCCCACCCACCGCGCTCGCGTCGCGCGGACGGCCGGCGTTGCACGTCCCCGCACGGGTCCCCGCCGGTTCCCCGGTCAACCTCGCCCGGATCGGGTGAGCGGCCGGGCGTTGTCCGGCCAGCCGGGTAGCGTCCCGGGCGAAGAGGGGACGTCCAGGACGGGGGCACATGCCGGTGCAGACGCCAGAGGTCGACCGGCGGCAGGTGCTCGCCTACCGGGTAGCGGCCCAGCAGCTCGACCGCTCTGGCGACTTCCGTCCAGGCGACCTGGCCGTATTGGGTCTCGGCGTGCAGGACACGCCCTACGGCAGCGCGCGGCAAGCGCTGGCGGCACGCGGCGTGACCGGGCCGGACGACCGTCTGGAGCTGGTCTGGTCGATGCGCGGCGCCCCGCACCTGCACCGCCGAGCCGAGCTGCCGGGGCTGGCCGCGGCGCTCTGGCCGCTCAGCGACACCGATGCCACCCGGCGGATCCCGGGCCAGATCCGCGCGGGGGCGCGGCTCGGGCTCGCCGCGTTCCGGGCCACGGCCGAGGCGTTCCACTCGGTGGTCACCACCGAATTGGACCGCGGCGTGGTCAGCCGGGCCGTCTCCGATCGAGTTCCCGTCGAGCTGACCTACGACTGCCGGGTGTGCCAGGCCCGACACATCTCCGGGGCGGTCTTTCAGCAGGCCGGGCTCGCCGGCGGGGTGCGCCTCGTCGTGTCCGGCCGGGCCGCCAGGCTCGCCCCGTTGCCCGAGCGCCCCGACCCGCCCGCCGCCGCCGCGCACACCGCTGAGCTGGTCACGACATACCTGCGGCTGCTCGGCCCGGCCACCCCGGCCGACGCCGCCGGCTTCCTCGGTTCCTCGGCGACGGAGCTGCGTCGGGTCTGGCCGACGGGCCTGGTCGAGGTCCGGGTGGACGGCCGACCCGCCTGGCTCCCGGCCGACGCGGCCAAGGCGCTGACGAGCACGCCGCCACCCCGGCTGGTGCGGCTGCTGCCGCCGGGCGATCCCTTCCTCGCCGGCCGTGACCGTGACCTGCTGGTGCCCAGACGGGAGCACCAGCAGCAGTTGTGGCGGGCCATCGGCAATCCTGGCGCGCTGCTGGTGGACGGGGAGGTGACCGGCACGTGGCGGGCGCGGCAGGCCGGAAAGGGGCGGCTGACGCTGACCGTCAGCCCGTGGTCGCCGCTGTCCGCCCGGGTCCGGCGGGAGGTCGACGCCGAGGCAGCGACGGTGGCCGCCGCCCGCGCTGTCACCGACGTGCGGCTCGAGTTCGACCAGCCCTGACCACTCGACCAGCCCTGACCACTCGACCTGGTCCCGACACCGCAGCGCCGGCCCTCCCGCAAGGGGAGGGCCGGCGCGCACGCGGCGGATGGTCAGTTGTTCGGGTCGTCGGCGCTGATGTCCGCGAGCACCGACTGCGGTTCGCGCTCGACCGCGAGGTCACCCATCGAGACCAGGCCGACAAGGCGCCCGTCGTCAATCACCGGGAGCCGGCGTACGGCGTACGTACGCATCAGGTCCGCGGCGGCCACGACATCGTCGTACTGACTCACGGTGATCACATCGCGGGTGGTGATCTGGCTCAGCCGGGTCGAGCCCGGATCCATGTTCTCCGCGACACCTCGGACCGTGATGTCCCGGTCCGTGACGATGCCGACCACGCTGTCGCCGTCGGTCACCACCACGTCACCAATGGCACTGTCACGCATCTCCTGCGCGGCTGCGATGAGCGTGTCGTTGCCGTCCATCGTCACCAACCGGGTCGTCATGAACTCTCCGACCGTTGTCATGGTGCTCCCCTCTCGGTGTCGGCACGGTCCGTCTACCCGCCGCCCGGGACGGGGTAACGCCGACTGCCGGTGGCTATCCGGGGAGTGCCGCAGGCGCCCATCCCACCCCTCCCCCGATGTCCCGCGACGGCGATGCAGGCACGGGAAGGGCCGTATACCCGTCAACGCGCCGCACACCCGGTGGAGGGCGGCACGCCCCGGCTTCGCTGCCTACCCTGAGGGGATGACGGGCGAGGGGGAGCTGCGGGAGTTGGTCGCCGGCAGCGGTTGGCTCACCCGGGCGCTGACCGTGACACGTGACTCCGGACTGCCGGATGCCTGGATCGGCGCGGGTGCCCTACGCGACCTGGTCTGGGGCGAGCGGTACGGCGACGGGTTCGACCCGACCACGGTCCGGGACGTGGACGTGGTCTTCTTCGACCCGACGAGGCTGACCCGCGACGACGACCACCGAGCCACCGCCCGCCTGATGGCGGCCTGGCCGGAGCCTCCGTGGCAGGCACGCAACCAGGCGGCGGTGCACACCTGGTACGCGGCGAAGTTCGGCGGCGACCCGATCGAGCCGTACCGCAGCGTGGCCGAGGCGATCGCCACCTGGCCGGAGTACGCGACCGCGGTGGCTGTCCGGCTGGACCCCGCCGACCGGCTGGAGGTCTGCGCCCCGTACGGCCTGGAGGATCTGCTGGGCGGGATCTGGCGGCACAACCCGGCCCGGGTGGACGTGGCCCGGTCCCGGCAGCGGTTGGCCCGGCACCGGCCGGCGCAGCGCTGGCCCGGGGCGACCGTGATCGAACCGGGCTGACCGTGCGGCGGCGGGCGCGTCAGCTGCGGGGCGGCATGCCGTAGATCCGCTCCACGTGCAGGCGCAACACCAGCCGCCCCTCGTCGACCATGGCCTGCCGGTACTCGTCCCAGTTGGGGTGTTCGCCGCGCAAGCCCCGGTAGAGCGCCACGAGTTCCTCGACAGTCTCATCGGCGGGCTCGGCGGCCGGCGTGGTCAGCTCGGCGCGACCCTCGACCACCGCGTACGCCCAGCCGTCGTCGCTGCCGACGTGGAAGCTGGCCCTCGGGTCCCGGCGCAGGTTGGCGGTCTTGGCCCGGCCGTCGGTGACCGAGACCCGGATCAGGCCCGCGTCCCGGTCGAAGGAGTAGACCACGGTGGACAACTGTGGCCGCCCGTCCCGCTTGATCGTCGCGAGGACGCCCATCGAGCGACCGGCGACCAGATCGGTCAACGCCTGCTGGGTGCGGTCATCCGGCACGGTTTCCTCCAGGTGGGACGGTCGGCTTCGATCCCATCCAAGCACGCCCGACCGCCGCGCCCGACACCATCAGCGGCCAGCCGGAACGAACCCGAGCCCCCGCCGACGTACGGCGAGGGCTCGGTGATGGTGACAGCGACGGCGACGGTCAGCGACGTTCGGCGGCGACCAGCTCGGCGATTTGCACCGCGTTCAGCGCGGCGCCCTTGCGCAGGTTGTCGTTGGAGCAGAACAGAGCGAGCCCGTACTCGGCGGTCTCGTCGGCGCGGATCCGCCCGACGTAGGTGGGGTCCTGGCCGGCGGCCTGCAACGGCGTCGGCACGTCGGTCAGCGCCACCCCGGGCGCGTCGGCCAGCAGCTCGTGGGCGCGCTGCGGGGTGAGCGGCCGGGCGAACCGGGCGTTGATCTGCAGCGAGTGGCCGGTGAAGACCGGCACCCGGACGCAGGTGCCGGAGACCAACAGGTCGGGGATCTCCAGGATCTTGCGGCTCTCGTTGCGCAGCTTCTGTTCCTCGTCGGTCTCGAACGAGCCGTCGTCGACGATCGAACCGGCCAGCGGGAGGACGTTGAAGGCGATCGGCTGGGCGAACGAGCGCGGCGCGGGGAACTCCACGGCCGACCCGTCGAAGGCCAGCCCGGCGGCGTGCTCGGCGACCTTGCGGACCTGCTCGTCCAACTCGGCGACGCCGGCCAGCCCGGCACCGGAGACCGCCTGGTACGTGGAGATGACCAGGCCGACCAGGCCCGCCTCGGCGTGCAGCGGGCGCAGCACCGGCATCGCGGCCATCGTGGTGCAGTTGGGGTTGGCGATGATGCCCTTCGGGCGGTCGAGGGCCGCGTGCGGGTTGACCTCGGCGACCACCAGCGGCACCTGCGGGTCCATCCGGAAAGCCGAGGAGTTGTCGATCACCACGGCACCGGCTTCGGCGACCCGGGGTGCCAGCTCCAGGGCGGTGCCCTTACCTGCCGAGAAGAGCACGATGTCCAGCTCGGAGTAGTCCGCGGTCGCGGCGTCCTCGACGGTCACCTCGCCATCGCGCCACGGCATCGTACGCCCGGCGGACCGCGCCGAGGCGAACAACCGCACCTGCTCTGCCGGGAACTCCCGCTCTGCCAACACCTGCCGCATGACGCCACCGACCTGGCCGGTGGCCCCCACAATGCCGATCCTCATGCCCGCGAGGCTACCCAGCCCACCCCCACAACCGGGACCCCTTTCCCACCCCCCGGGTCCCGCATCACACCCACCCCCACCCCCAACCCGCCGAACCTCCCCCTCCGTTGATCATGAAGTTGTTGTCCCGACACGCCGCTCCGGGTGACAACAACTTCATGATCAACGAGGCGGGTGGGGTGAGGCAGGAGGGTTGGGGGGTTGGGGGGTGGGGGTGGGGTGGGGTTAGGGGTGGTCGATCAGGTCGCCTAGGGCTGCGGCGGTGAGGTTGTCGCGGATGAGGGCCGCGTCGCCCTCGATGACCAGGGTCAGCGCGTCCGGGTGCAGGTGGGTGGCGGCCGCCGCCGAGACCTGGTCCACGTCGGCGGCGAGCAGCGACTCCCGCAACCGAGCGTGGTAGTCGTCCGGCAGGTCGTGCACGACCAGCGTGGTCAGCGCGGAGGCGATCGCCCGAGGGCTCTGCAACTCGACCGAGAGCTGCCCGGCCCGCCAGGAGCGGGCCACCGCCAGCTCGTCCTCGGTCACCCCGGCGGCCTGGGTACGGGTGATCTCGCCCACCGCCTCGACCAGGGCCGGCGCGGTGACCGCGGTCTGCACGCCGGAGCTCACCGCGAACCGACCGAACCGGCGGGACGAGGCGAAGTCACCCCGGATCCCGTACGTGTAGCCGTGCACCTCGCGGAGCAGGTGGTTGAGCCGGGACGTGAACGCCCCACCGAGGACCGTGCCGGCGAGCGTCATCGACACGTGGTCGGGGTGCGCCCGGTGCGGCGACGGGTGACCCAGCCGCAGCGTGGACTGCACCGAGCCGGGCCGGTCCACCAGGATGATCCGCCGGCCGGTGTGCAGCGGCACCTCGATGGGGCCGCCCCGCTGGGCCGGGCCGCCACCGGTGCCGGCGAACGCCGCGGCGGCCAGCGCGTCCAGGTCGATCCGCTCCAGGTCGCCGGCGACGATCAGGGTGCCGGGGCGCAGGAACCACTCGGAGTGGAAGACCGTCACGTCCTCCACGTCCAACCCGGCGACCGACTCCGGGTCGCCGTGCATCGGCCGCCCCCAACGGTTCTCCGCGCCGAACAGGTCGGCGCGCAGCGCGGCGTCGGCGCGCGGGCCGGGGTTGGCCCAGTCCATCCGGAGCGCGGTCGCCTCGTCGTCACGGACCCGACGCACGTCGGCGGGATCCAGCTTGGGCGTCCGGACCGCCTCGGCGAGCAGCTCCACGGCCGCACTGAGCCGGTCCACCGGGATCACCACACTGGCCTGGAACGAGTCCCAGTCCAGCCCGGTCATCAGCGCGGTGCCGAGCCCTTCGACGGCCAGCGCGTACGCGGCGGCGTCCCGCTGTGCGGTGCCCTCCTCCAACGCCTTGGCCAGCACCCCGGAAAGGCCCTCCTTGCCGACCGGCTCCTGGCCCGCGCCCACGTCGAGCAGCAGCAGCGCCACGGCGAGGTTCTGCCCGGGCAGGTGCGCGGCGACAACCTGACCACCGGCCACGGCGCGGCGGACCACCGGCGGGAACCGGTACGGGCGGGCCGCACCCGGGCCGGGACGGTCGGCGATCAGCGTCATGAGGTCTCCTCGGGCAGGTAGGTGAGGGTCACCCGGTCGGTGGCGAGCACCTCGGCGGCGGCCTCGGCGATCTGCTCGGCGGTGACCGCGAGCAGGCCCGGCAACTGGTCCGCGAGGCGGGCCGGGTCACCGAACTGCGTGGCGTACCGGCCGAGCAGGTCCGCGCGGCCGTCCACCGTGGACAGTTGACGCCACCAGCCGGTGCTCAGCAACGCCTTGGCCCGATCCAGCTCCGAGGCGGTGACCGGCACGGTGGCCAGCTCGTCGACGACCTCGGCCAGCCCTTCGGCCAGCCGCTCGGCGCTCACTCCGGGGCGGGCGGTGGCGGTGGCGATCAGCGGTGCCGGGGCGTGCGCGAGGTCCACCCCGTACGCCCCGACCAGGTCCGGCTGGGCGATCCGCTCACCGTCGGCGAGCCGCTGGTAGAGCCGACTGCCCCGGCCACTGCCGAGGACGGTGGCGAGCACGGTGATCACGTTGTATTCCGGGCTGCCGAACGCGTAGGTGCGGTGGGCGATGTACACCCGTGGCGCCGGCACGTCCGCGCTCACCGACTCGGCGGCCGCCTGCCCGGTCGCCGGGACGCTACGGCCGTCCGGGGCTGGCGGGATGTCATCGCGCGCGGGCAGCGCGCCGAAGTATTTGTCGGCGAGCGCGAACACATCGGAGGCGGTGGCGTCGCCGACCACGGTGAGCACCGCGTTGTTGGGCGCGTAGTACGTCTGGTGGAACGCCTGGAAGGTGGCGAGGTCGGCGGCGTTCAGGTCGGCCATCGAGCCGATCGTCGCGTGATGGTACGGGTGCCCCGACGGGTACAGCAGCGGCAGCAACCGCAGCCAGGCGTCCCCGTACGGGACGTTCTCGTAGCGCTGCCGGCGCTCGTTCTTGACCACGTCCCGCTGGTTGTCCAGCGTCTCCTGGGTGAGCGCGGGAACCAGGCCGCCCATCCGGTCGGCCTCCAACCAGAGCGCCAACTCCAGGTGCTCGGCCGGGACCGTCTCGAAGTAGTTGGTGCGGTCCGGATTGGTGGTGGCGTTCAGTGAGCCGCCGGAGCCCTGGATCAGCTTCATGTGCTCGGTCTTCGCGACGTTCACCGAGCCCTCGAACATCAGGTGCTCGAAGAGGTGGGCGAAGCCGGTCTGCCCGGCCGGCTCGTGCCGGGAGCCGACGTCGTACCAGAGGTTGACGGCCACGGCGGGCGCGGTGCGGTCCTCGCTCACCACCACACGCAGGCCGTTGTCCAGTCGGGACGTCTCGATGGGCCAGGGGTAACCACTGTCGGGCATGCCCCGACGCTATCTGATCTCGCAGGCGGAAAGGTGACGCGCGGTCGGTCGGCGAGCCGACCCGCTGGCATCGAGGCCGTCGGTCGGGGTACCGGAGGGGAATGACCCCGCCGACCGCCACCCCGCCCGCGTCCCCGACCGTCGAGCGGGCCGCCACCGCCGTCGAACGCGCCAGCGCCGCGCTCAGCCGGCTGCGCCGCGGCCGCCTGCTGCATCCGGCCGGTCGCTCGTTCGCCGGCGAGATGATGATCTGGGGTACGCCCGGACCACCCACCGGGGTCGGTCTGCTGGACGACCCCGGCCGGTACCGGGCCACCGTGCGCCTCTCCAAGGGAACGCCCACGCCCGGCAGTTGGCCGGACGTGCTGGGCCTCGCGCTGCGCCTGCACGATGACGCCGGCCGCCCGTTCGACCTGCTGGTCAGCTCCAGCGGCGCGGCTCCCCTGCTACGGAACCTGCCGCTGCCCCGACGCTGCTTCACCGGGACGTACAGCACGATCATGTGCTACCGCGTGGGCCCACGCCGACTCTGGCTGGCCGCGCTGGCCGACCCCGACTCGGTGAACCTCGGCCGCAGCCTGGCCACCGTCGCCGCCGCGGCCCGGACGGACACGCCACGCCTGGTGCTCGCGGTCGCGTCCGCCGTGGGGCCGTGGCGGCCGTTCGGGCAGGTCAGCATCGGTACCCAGCTCAGCACCGAGGAGGACGCGGCGCTCGCGTTCGACCCGGTGCGCAACCTGCCACCCGAACTGCGGGTGGCAGGCCCACTGGCCTGGCTGCGCGAGCAGACCTATCGGGGGTCACGCCGGGCCCGCGGGGCGAGCGCTCAGTCCGGGGGTTCGACGGCGACCACCGTCTGATCCGAGGTACGACGTTCCAGCACCGTGTCCGGTGCCGCGTTCTGGTCCTCCTCACGGATGTCGGACTCGGTGAGGATGGCCTCGGCCTGCGCCTCCGGGTCGTCGCTGCCCACCGCCGCCTCCTCGGGCAGGAGGTGCGCGCGGGACTCCACCCGGCTCTGATCGCTCTGCTCGTCAGTCATGGCACCCCTGTTACCCCGACCTCGCCCTCGGCACGCGATGTCCGCCCCGCATCTTGGGACGACGCGGCCGGCGTCCGCGACCGGTCGGGTAGGCTGGGCGACGTGACGCGTTCGTATCGATGGTTTAGGCAGCCGGCTGGCACGCCGGTGACTTCACCATGAACTGACGTCACCACGGACCAAGCCGGCTGGGCAGGAGCTGTCGTTCCTGCCCTTTTGCGTACGAGCAGCCGGCTCGTCCCGGGCACCGGCCCCGGGCACGGTCGGCGGAAGGATGCCCACCGTGACGACCCCGGAGACCGATCGGGTCAGTGATCAGCGGATCGACCGTGTCGTGCCGCTGACCACACCCGCCCTGCTGCACCACGAGCTGCCCCTGGACGCTCCGCTCGCCTCGGCCGTGCTGAACGGCCGTCGCGCGGTGGGTCGCGTGCTGGACCGCGAGGACGACCGCCTGCTGGTGGTGGTCGGCCCCTGCTCGGTGCACGATCCGGCCGCCGCGCTCGACTACGCCCAGCGCCTGCGCACGGCAGCCGACCAGCTGGCCGACGACCTGCTGATCGTCATGCGGGTCTACTTCGAGAAGCCGCGCTCCACGGTTGGCTGGAAGGGCCTCATCAACGACCCGGGCCTGGACGGCAGCGGGGACGTCAACACCGGCCTGCGGCTGGCTCGGGCGCTGCTGCTCGACGTGCTGCGCCTCGGCCTGCCGGTGGGCTGCGAGTTCCTCGACCCGATCACACCGCAGTACATCGCGGACACGGTGGCCTGGGGTGCGATCGGCGCCCGCACCGTGGAGAGCCAGGTGCACCGCCAGCTCGCCTCCGGCCTGTCCATGCCGATCGGCATGAAGAACCGCCCGGACGGCAGCATCGGCACCGCCGTGGACGCGATCCGCGCCGCCGGGGTGCCGCACGTCTTCCCCGGCATCGACTTCTCCGGCACCCCGGCGATCATGCACACCCGGGGTAACACGGACGGCCACCTGGTGCTGCGCGGCGGGGGCGGCCGGCCCAACTACGACGCGGAGTCGGTCGCCGGCGCGCTCGACCTGCTCCGTGCGGCCAATTTGCCGGAGCGGCTGGTGATCGACGCCAGTCACGCCAACAGCGGCAAGGACCACCGCAACCAGCCGAAGGTCGCCGCGGACGTGGCCGCCCAGTTGGCGGCCGGCCAACGCGGAATCACCGGCGTGATGCTGGAGTCGTTCCTGCTGCCCGGCCGGCAGGAACTCGACCCCACCCGGGAGCTGGTGTACGGCCGGTCGGTCACCGACGCCTGCCTCGGCTGGGACGACACGGCCGAGGTGCTCGACCACCTGGCCTCCGCCGTGCGGGCCCGCCGGGCCACCCTGCCGACCACGGTCTGACGGTGTGACGGCCGACACCGACGGCCGCGGAACACGGGCGGGGGTCGGCTCGTTGACAGGGGTGTCGGTGTGTCCAGTGTCCCCGGGCCTCACCTAAATAGCCTTCGCGGAATACCGTCCGGCTGGAGCCGCGTAGTGCCACTCGCCGAGAGGCGACCTGCACGCCGACACCAGCGCCGCCCCCGGCCCACCAGCCGGGGGCGGCGCTGTCTGTACGCCCAGACCCACGTGGACGGCACCCTGGCGTGACGTTTGACCGATTCCGGCCCGGGTAGCTGATCGGCGTGACCGACGACGCATCCGTGGCCGGCGAGCCGGACACCCGGGCCCTCGACGACCTGCTCGACGACATCTACCGGGGTCAGGAGCGGGTCACCCAGGCGGACATCTACCGCCGGGCGGTCGCCGCCGAACTCCCGCCGGGCCTGCTCGCCCGGATCGACGCGCTGCCCGAGGGCGAATACGCGGTGGACGAAGCCAGCGACCTGCTCGGCGGCTCCATCGCATGAGCGACCCCAGAAGGGACACCGACATGACGCACCACGAGGACCACGACGAGAAGATGCCGGCGCTGGGTCAACCGCCGAAGGGCAGAGACACCACGCCCGAGCCGGACTTCGCCAACGAACACGACCGCACCGCTGTGGACCGGGACATCATCACCGGGGCGGACGAGGACGAACGGGAGCCGGAGTCGCCGCACGGCTGGTCCGGCATGCAACGCTGAGGCGTACGTGCAGTGGGGGCCGGCGGAAGCCGGCCCCACTGCGTTCAACCCGTCAGTCGTCGTCGTGCCCGCCCTCGGCGGCCTGCTGCGCTGACGCGTACGCCATCTGCAGGAAGTCGGACGCGGCGACCGCTGTCAGCGCGGTGGCCACCAGCCGGGTCAGCCGGGGCGCGAGCACCAGGCCACCGGTCAGCCCGGTGGCCACCCAGACCGCCAGGCAGAACGGGCAGCTCAGCAACTCGCCGATGGCGTGCCGGGTAGGGCTGCCCGAGTCGCGGACCTGCTCCATCACCTCGCCGCTGCCGATCGGATGGTCGTAACGGGTGAACGGTGCCCGTAGAGGGCTGGTCACCGCGTCCTTGGACAGCAGCCGACTCAGCTTGTGCGTGGCGATGGAGAGCAGCACCACGTCGGACGGGGCGGGACGCTCCGGCACCGGCCGACCGGTGACCTTGACCAGACCGGCGAGCGCGCCGGTCACCCCGGCGTAGGCGCCCATCGCCACCAGGTAGCCGCCGAGCGGCCGGTGTTCGTGCGGCGCGTACGCCCTTCTCAGCCGCGCAGCCTTCTGTCGCAGGCCAGTGTCGCTCACCCGATCTCCTCATATCTTGTGGTGGTGCGGGAGCGGCGTCCCGCGCGGCCGGCTCAGCCGGCCTGGAGGTTGTCGGCGACCTCGCGAGCCAGGTTGGTGAGCGCCTGGTCGGCCAACTGGTCCGGGCCCGACCCGCCCGACCCGTCGGTCAGGTCGAGCTCGATCCGTGCGCCGCCGGAATCCGCCGGCTCCACCCGGATCTCAGCGGACCAGGCATCGGTGCCGTCGGCACCCCATCGGGCCCGCAACTCGTCACCGCTGATCTCCGCGGCGGGGCTACCGTCGCCGCGCAGCGGCTCCGGTAGCCAGGCCGAGGCGCGGTTAGGGTCGGTCGCCGTGTTGAAGACCACCTCGGGTGGCGCGGACATGCCGCGCACGGCACGCGCCGGCATCACGCGTCCCGCAGTCGGCTGGGGTCGACCTCCCGGCCCGGGTGACGGGCCAGGTACTCGGTCTCCAACTCCGCCGTGCGGCGCAGGTGGTTGGCGAGGGCAGAGTCCGCCGCGTGCCGCAGGGTGTCCAGGCGGGTGCGGTGCAGGCTGTGCATCTCGCGGATGAGATCCTCGTCGGTCAACTCCGTCGGGTCGATGCCGAGCAGGTCGCCGTCGAGATTCGTGGCGCCCGCCGGGTCGGCGAGTTGATCGCCGTCCCACTCGGGCACCCGCTGCTCGGGGCTCATATCCGCGCTGCCGCTGGACGCAAAGCCGTCCTCACGTATCGATCCGGTCATCGTCGCCCCCCTTGATCTCGTTTGGGCTGGCGTCTAGACGAATGCCCAGGCGTGGTGACGCCAAACCATCCCCGCCGACGTGGCAACTACGACACGGTGTCGGAGACCGGCAGCGCCCCCGGTACCCTCGATGCCATGAGGCGGCTCTGGACCCCGGCGTGGATCGCGCGTCACGTGGCCATGGTCGTGCTGGCCGTGAGCTTCCTCGGGCTGGGCTGGTGGCAGATCAGCCGGGCCACCGCCGGCAACAGCCTGAGCTGGGGGTACGCGGTCGAGTGGCCGATCTTCGCCGGCTTCGTGGTCTACGTCTGGTGGCGCGAGGTGAAGCTGGCCCGCCGCAGGGCGGCGGAGGCCGACGCGCCGCCGGCGAACCCGGCCGATGTCCCGGCCTCCGAGCCGGCGCCGGCTGTCACCATCGGGTCCCGACCGGCGGTACGCCGACCGGTGCGGGTGTCCCGGGTGCCGGCCACCGGCGACGCCGTCGAGGACACGGACCTGGCCGCCTACAACCACTACCTGTCATGGTTGAACGCCAATCCGGGCGCCCGGCCCGGTGACTATCCCGGCTGAAGCCGGGCTCGGAAGGACGGACGAAGGTGGGCGCTGCCCTTACCCGGTACCGCGTGATCGCCTGGATCGTGGGCGTGGTGCTGATCGTGCTGGTCGTGATCGGCATGCCACTGAAGTACGTGTTCGACAACCCCGTCGTGGTGGAGACGGTGGGGCAGGCGCACGGCTTCCTCTACATGGTCTACCTGCTGGCCGCGTTCGACCTGAGCCGCCGAGCCGACTGGCCGCTGAAGCGGATGCTGCTGGTGATGTTGGCCGGCACTGTGCCGTTCGTCTCGTTCTTCGCCGAGCGCCGAGTCAGCGCCTGGGTGGCCGCGCCGCAGGAGGAACGGGCTCCGGAGCCCGTCGCCCACTGAACGGCCGGTGGGCCGACGCCAGCTCGGCGCCGGCCCACCGTCTTCCGGTCAGCGGCTGGGCCGCCACGGGTCGGCTGAGGCGAGCGGGTCGACCCAGCCGCCGTACCGGTTGACCTCCCGGGCCCGCAGCAGCGCCCGGGTGACCTGGCCGAACTGCCGCTCGTCGTCGGCGCTGAACAGCAGCGCCTCCGCTCCCTGGTACCACCCCCACAGCTCGTACGACGGTGGGCGCCAGCGATCGCCGACCAGGGCGAGCGCAGCCGGAATCAGGAACACCGCACCGAGGATGAGGTACGCCCCGGCGGTCAGGTGTTGCAGACCTCCGGTGAAGCCGAGCAGCAGCCCGACACCGCCGAGCATGGTGGCGGTGATGACGACGGCCCGGACGGCGATCCGATCGTGCGGGCCCCGGGTGGTACGCAGGTGGGTCAGGTCGGCGACCCGGTAGCTGGTCCGGCCGACGGTGAACCGGTCGACGGTCACGATGATGCCGGGCCGCGCGTAGAGCAGGGTCGACCGGGCGCCCGGCACCGTTCGCGGCGGTCGCATCTTTGCGCCTTCACGATTCACGGTTCCTCCCGATTGGGACGGTTGGCCGAGTTGATCCGCTGGTCAGAGGCATCACTGCCTGTCGACGGGATTCCCGGCTCCGGTCCTCATTGTGTTGGGGCACCGCCAGCCGGTCTGGGCATTTGCGGGCTTTCGACAGCTCCCCCAACCGGGGACATCGCCGAGAAACAGCATCCATTTCAGGTTTTATCCGTTATGGACGGCAGCATTCCGACGGCATGCGTCCGGAACGACGAAAGTCGTATATCCGTCAGTCGCTCATGAAGCGGGCGTCGCACGCTCTGCCGGAGGTGTCATGAGCCACGATGACGCCACCCAACACACGGGCACGACGAGCCACTCTCCCAACTTTCGCCCCTGCTTCAACTGCGGGCGACAGCCGTCCCGGGTTAGGTTGGGCAGGCCGGTCCGGCCCAGTGCCGTCCGCCCGGGTGGCCCCGGCCGGTGTCGCCGAGGGCATCAGCAGCCCCGGCGGCCGTGGGAGAGGGGCCTTCCGCTCTTGTCATCCCTGAGAAACCTGCTGCGCACCGTGGCGCTGGCCGGCATGTCGGCCGCGCTGATCGCCCCGACGGCGGTGGCCCGCGCCGAGCCGTCCCCCGCCGACCTGACCCGCCGGATCGAGACGTCCTCGGCCGAGTTGGAGCGGGTCGTCGAGTCGTACAACAAATTGCGCGAGGACATGAAGACCAACGAGGCCGCGGTGGCCCGATTATCGGCCCGCATCGGCCCACTCGAACAGCAGGCCGAGCAGAGCCGGGCCGATGTGGCCGAGTTGGCCTCCACCGCGTACAAGAGCGGCACCCTGCGCACCGCGGACGCCCTGCTGCGTCCCGGCGGCTCGGCCGCGCTGCTGGACCGTCTTGGCACCCTCGACCAACTGACCCGCCAGCGGCAGGAGCGCATCTCCGGCTTCACCGCCGACCAGCAGCGGCTGCTCGACGAGAAGTCCCGCCTGGACACCACGCTGACCCGGCAGGCCGCACAGGCCCGTCAGCTCGCGACGGGCAAGAAGCAGATCGAGCGGGACCTGGCCGAGCTGTACGAGCTACGCCGGCAGGCGTACGGGGCGGCCACCGAGCGACCCGAACCCAAGACCGCGGCGACCGAGGCCAAGAACGTGCCCACGGTGGCCGGTGCTGCCGGCACCGCGGTGCGGTACGCGTTCGGTGCGCTGGGCAAGCCGTACGTCTGGGCAGCCGACGGGCCGAACGGCTACGACTGCTCGGGGCTCACCTCGGCGGCCTGGCGGGCGGCCGGGAAATCCCTGCCGCACAACACCCGGCTCCAGTGGGGCGCGGTCGCCCACATCAGCCGGGGCGACCTGAGCCCGGGTGACCTGGTCTTCTACAGCGGGCTCGGGCACGTCGCCCTCTACGTGGGCGGCGGCCAGGTGATCGACGCGCCGAGCGCGGGACGCAACGTGCTCAAGCGGGGCATGAACATGATGCCCATCCAGGGTTACGGCCGGGTTCGCTAGCTGCGACCGGCTACGGCGAACGGCCGGCGTCCCCCTATCGGACGCCGGCCGCTCGCCGTAATTAATACCAGGTCAGGCTGCTTGCAGCCCCTCCGCCCGAGCCAGCTCACGCAGCCGACCGAGGGCCTGGATCTCCAGCTGCCGGATCCGCTCGCGGGACAGCGAGAACCGGGACGCGACCTCGGTGAGCGAGTGCTCCCGGCCGTCCTCCAGCCCGTAGCGGGCCCGCATGATGCCGGCGGAACGGTCGTCGAGGTGGTTGAGCAGACCCTCGATGCGCTGCCGCTCCAGGCCGCTGAGGACGATGTCCTCCGGCGACGGCGCGTCACTGTCGGCGACCAGGTCGCCGAGGCTCGTGTCGCCGTCGTCGCCCACCGGGGTGTCCAGCGAGACGGTGTCCTGCGACCAGCGGCGCAGCTCGTTCACCCGCTCGACGGTGACGCCGAGGGATGCCGCGATCTGCTCCGGCTCCGGGTCGGCGCCCAGCTCGCGGGTCAACTGCCGGGCCACGTTGCGCATCCGGTTGACGTCCTCCACGAGGTGCACCGGCAGACGGACGGTGCGCTCCTGCTGAGCGATCGCCCGGCTGATCGCCTGGCGGATCCACCAGGTGGCGTAGGTGGAGAACTTGTAGCCACGCTCGTAGTCGAACTTCTCGACCGCCCGGACCAGGCCGGTGTTGCCCTCCTGGATCAGGTCCAGCATGGGCATGCCCGAACGCACGTAGCGACGGGCGATCGACACGACCAACCGGAGGTTGGCGCGGATGAAGAGGTCCTTCGCACGCTCTCCCTCGACGACCAGCCACTCCACGTCGGCCCGATCGACACCGGCGGGAACGGCGTCCTCACCGAGCAGGTGCTCGGCGTAGAGGCCGGCCTCGATTGCCCTGGAGAGATCGACCTCCATGGCGGCGTCCAGCAGTGGCGTCCGAGAGATCTCGTGCAGGTAGACGCCGACCAGGTCGCGCTCCTCGGCAACCTCGTCGGTTCGCATGCCGATTTTCTTGTCCACGTTGCCCACGGTCCCCTCGCTCGCGCCGGTTGCCCGGTTCCTTGCCATTCCCCACGTCCGTCAGCCCCTGGTAAC
The DNA here is from genome assembly GCF_028475105.1 of Micromonospora sp. LH3U1. Lineage (NCBI taxonomy): Bacteria > Bacillati > Actinomycetota > Actinomycetes > Micromonosporales > Micromonosporaceae > Micromonospora > Micromonospora sp. LH3U1. The sequence goes on from NZ_CP116936.1 coordinate 5,818,265, forward strand.
TTCTGCTGTGCCCATCGGTGCTGACACCTACACAACAGATGAGACGTGTCGGGGATTCCATCGCGTGAGTCGAAAGTGTCACGAATGCCTGAGTGATAGCTGAGAGCACGGTCCATGTTTGCTGTCAGCACCCCGTCGGGTGGCTCGCCGCTGGGCACACCACGCACGGGTCCCAACCATGGCAACACCGCCCGCCGCGGGGGCACAGCGACCCGGGTCACCACCACGCTGCGATCCTGGTCACTGCCAGATACGCACCGGTGGCCCGGTCGGTTCATCCATGGAGGTGTTATTACCCCCCGGCCAGATGAACAATCCGGAGCCCCGTTCGCTTCCCGAGGCGCGGGAGGCTAAGAGGCGAGCAGGGCGAGGGCACCCCGGACCTGGTCGGCGGATCTGGCCAGCGCGGCTCGGGCGGCGTCCACCTCGGCGCCGGAGACCAGGGAGACGAGCGCGGTCTTCAGGTCACCGTCAGCCTCGGCGAAGGCCCGCTGGGAGACCTCCTCCGAGCAGCCGGTGGCCTCCATCAGAATCGAGATCATTCGTCCGCGGAGCTTCGCGTTGGTCGCCACCATATCGATCATGAGGTTCGAGTAGACCCGCCCCAGGCGCACCATGACGGCGGTCGAGAACGTGTTGAGCACCAACTTCTGCGCCGTGCCCGCCTTCATCCGGGTCGACCCGGTGACCACCTCGGGTCCGGTGTCCACCCCGATGAACACGTCGACCGACCGGGCGGCCTCCGCTTCCGGATTGGCGCAGAGCAGCACCGTCGAGGCGCCCTTGGCGCGGGCCGCGGCGAGCGCCCCGAGGACGTACGGGGTGCGTCCGCTGGCCGCCAGACCGACCACCAGGTCACCGGCACGCACACAACTGGCCGCCTCGGCCGCCCCGCCCCGATCGTCGTCCTCGGCGTCCTCCACGGCCCGCCAGATGGCGTCCGGGCCACCGGCGAGGTGGGCGCAGAACCAGTGCCGGGGCGAATTGAACGTGGGGGCCAGCTCGGCCGCGTCGAGGACACCCAGCCGGCCGGAGGTGCCGGCCCCGAAGTAGTGCACCCGGTGACCGCCGCGCAGTGCCGCGACCGCCAGGTCGACGGTGGCGGCGATCTCGTCGAGCACTGCGGCGACCGCCGCCGGCACCCGCCGGTCCGCCTCGTTGATCACGGTGAGCACGTCCCGGGTCGACATCAGGTCGAGGTCGACGCTGAGCGGGTTGCGCCGTTCGGTGGGGGCGCCCACCCGGACCGCCGGGCGGGCGGGCGGTGCTGGCACGTCCTCGTCCGGCTCCACCGAACCGGGCGTCATGCCCGCCTCCGGTTGGCACCCACCCGGTGCGACTGGACCGCCTCGGCGGTCGCCTCGAGGGCCTTGCGGGCTCGTGCCCGGTTACGGGCGGCCACCCCGACGAAGAGGCAGTCGACCACGGTGAGCTGGGCCAGCCGACTGGCCGTCGCGCCGGAGCGGTAGGTGGTCTCCCGGGCCGCCGTGGTCAACACGAAGTCCGCCACCTCGGTGATCGGCGAGCGCGGGAAGTTGGTCAGCGCCACGGTGGCCGCGCCTCGCGTACGGGCCTGCTCCAGCACCTCGATGACGTCGGAGGTGGTGCCGGTGTGCGAGATGCCGATCGCCACGTCTCCGCGACTGAGAAGGGCGGCCGAGGTCAGCGCGGTGTGCACGTCCGGGAAGTAGAAGGCGATCCGGCCGATGCGGTGCAGCTTCTGCTGGAAGTCCGAAGCGACGAACCCACTGGCGCCGGCGCCGTAGATGTCGATCCGACCGGCACCATTGATCGCCTCGACGACCTGCTCGCAGACGGCGGGGTCGAGCTGCTCGGCAGTCTCCTCGACCGCACGGGCGTCGTTGAACGCGATGGTGGCGATGATCTGGGCGAGGTCGGCACCGGGCGGGATGTCACCGCCGACCACCCGGGCGTCCGGCGGCTCGATCCGGCGGGCGGCCTCGGCGGCGAGCCGGATGCGCAGTTGGGGGTAGCCGTCCATGCCCACGGAACGGCAGAACCGGATGACTGTCGCTTCCGACGTCTCCGCCGCGGTGGCGAGGTCGGTGATGGTCCGCCGGGCGGCGGCGGCCGGATCGGACACGACCAGCCGGGCAACCCGCTGCTCGGCGGGCGACAGCGACGGCAGCAGTCCACTGATGTGGACGATCAGCCCACCGGGCTCCTGGCTCGCAGAAATCTTCGGACTCTTCGCCACGGATGAAACTTACTTTCACCAGGCGTGAGCGTCAACTATGACGGTCCGGAGTGGGAGAAACTCCCGTCGGCTGGGATCACCGGCTTCGCACAGCCTGCCACTCCCGCAGTACCGCCACCTCATCCGCCGGGTCGAGTCCGCCCTGCCGTACGGCGGCCGGGTGTGCTGTCATCCAGGACGCGGTCGCCCGAACGGTGTCGGCCAGCGGACGGACCGCCAGCCCGGCGTCCAGAGCCGGTCGGGCGTCCCGGTCCATCAGGCCGCCCCACTCCGGTAGCCGCACCCAGAGCGGCAGCGCCCGCTCCCCCGACCACTCGCGTACGTCCTGGGACAGCAGGAACTCCTGATCGACCCAGGTGAGGTCCGGATCGGCGACGCCCAGCCCGGCGGCAACCCCGGCCAGCAGGTCGGCCCGGGACATCGCCGGCCCGGTGCCGTCGTACGTGCCGCTGAGGCGGGTGCCGGCGGCGCGCAGCAACCAAGCCGCCAGATCGGCGACGTCCACGAACTGCACCCGGTCGGTCGGCCGTCCAGGCGCGAGAACCTCTCCCCCGGCCGACAGCCGCCGCACCCAGTAGGGAAAGCGGTCGCTCGGGTCCTCCGCGCCGACGATCAGCCCCGCCCGGCAGATGAACGAGCGGTCCACGCCCACCCGCTCCCGAACCGCCTGTTCGATGCTCACCTTGCACTCGCCGTACCAGCGGTTGTCCGGGCCGACCGGACCATCGACGTCCGGCGGGGCCGGTGCCAGCACCGGCGCGTCCGCCGCGGTCTGACCCGGGGTGGTGTTGTCCGCGTACACCGAGATCGTCGACACGAACGACCAGTTGTCGACGTGGTCAGCCAGGGCGGCGAGCGCGTACCGGGCGTGGCTGACCTGGCGGGTCACATCGACCACGGCGTCGAAACCCTCATCGGCGAGCGGCACCAGCGCCTCGGAATCGTCTCGGTCGACCGGCACGAAGCGGGCCTTCGCCGGCGCGACGCCGGACACGCCCCGTGCCGCGCAGGTCACGTCGTGGCCCTGCTCGATGGCGAGCTGCGCCACCGCCCGGCCGAGGAATCGGGTGCCACCAAGAATAAGGATCCGCATCCGCTGATCCTGCGCGGTCGACGGGCGATTCGGCCAGCCAGTCTGCTCTCGGCAGAGCGCCGGCAGCGGGCCACCGGGCGATGCCCAGTAACCGGGGCACTAGCGTGAGCGCATGGCGGAGCGCAGCGTGTTGGTGACCGGAGGTACCGGCGGGCTCGGCGGGGCGGTCGTCGCCGCGTTCGTCGAGGCGGGCTGGCGGGTGGTCGTACCGGGACGGGAAGCCCGGCCCGGCTCGGAGCCGGCGGCGGACGGCGTGGTCCGGCTGGTCGCGGACCTGAGCGACCCGGCGGGCGCCGCGCGGGTGGTCGAGGCCGCCGCCGGTGAGCCGGCAGCGCCGCTGCGGGCGGTGGTCAACCTGGTCGGCGGGTACGCCAGCGGTGGACTGGTGCACGAGACGCCGGTCGAGGATTTCGAGCGGATGCTCACCGTCAACCTGCGACCGACCTACCTGGTCACCCAGGCCGCGCTGCCCCACCTCGTGGCGGCCGGCGGCGGCGCGGTGGTCTGCGTCTCGGCCCGCGCAGCGGTCGCCCCGTTCCCCGGTGCGGCCGGCTACGTGACGGCCAAGGCGGCGGTGCTGGCCTTCGCCAACGCGGTCGCGGTGGAGTACCGGTCGCGCAACGTGCGCTGCAACACCGTGCTGCCCAGCGTCATCGACACCCCGGCGAACCGGGTCGCCCAGCCCGACGCCGACCACTCCCGCTGGGTGACCCCGGACGAGATCGCGCCGGTGATCCGGTTCCTCGCGTCAGCGGAGTCCGCCCCCACCAGCGGTGCCACCGTCCCGGTCTACGGGCGGGCCTGAGCCACCAACGGGCCGCTGTCACCCGGCGCCGGATCGGAGGACGGGGGCAGCCAGGTCTCCAGGTGAGCCTGGATCTGCTCGGTCACCTCCTCGGTCGGGCGGCCCGCGTCGACCAGCACGAAGCTCGGGTACTCAGGAAGGGTTCGGTAGGCGGTGTCCGCCGCGGTCAGCCAGCCCATCGTCTCGTGGTCGGTGCCGCGCTCCTCGATGCGCCGGTACGCCTCCGCCGGGTCGACGGCGAGCAGGAAGGTCACCTGCGGCGTCGGGAACAGGCGGTAGCCGGCGCGGGCCAACCGCTCCCAGCGGTGCCCACCGTGCGCCCGGATGCTCGCGTACTGGCAGGCCGAGTAGCGATCCATCACGGCCGTCCGGCCGGTGAGCAGGCAACTGAGCAGGGCTACGGCGATGGCGAGCCAGCGCAGCACGGACTCCACGGCCAGCACACCGTCGCGCCCGACGAGGCGCTGAGCGTCCGGCCGCCCGAGCCGGTGGGCGAGCCGTCCGAGCCACCGCCGCCCGCTGGCGTTGCGTCGGTATTTCGCGGGGCGGCCGGCGGCGGTCAGTGCGTCGGCCAGCCGGTGCGCCTGAGTGGTCTTGCCCGAACCGTCGATGCCGATCAGGGCAACGGTGCGCAACCGGGCCCTGCCGCGTCGCATCCCTGATCTGGCCACCCTCGACAGGTTATCCGACCCACGCACCGAGTCCGCGAGGTTTGTGGTGCTTCATCCCGGTTGGGGCCCGACCGGGACGCGCGCAGGTGTGGCCGACCGGAATGCCGGGTACCGGAGTTCGAAATCCAACCGCCGGTCCACCAACATGACGACGGGAGAACCAGATGGCTGAGCACGGGGACGAGAGTCTGGTGCACACCCTGAAAAAGGTCGCCGCCGTGCTCAAGCAGTCCGAGATCCCGTTCGCCCTGGGCGGCAGCTTCGCCGTCTACGCCCACGGCGGCCACTCCAGCGAGCACGACGTCGACTTCCTGATCCGGGAGTCGGACGTGGAACGGTCGCTTGAGGCCCTGGTGTCCGCCGGATTCGTCGCCGAACGTCCACCGGAGGACTGGCTGGTGAAGGTCTTCGACGACGGGCGCATGGTGGATCTGATCCACCGGCCGATCGAGACGCCGGTGACCGAGGAGACGTTCGCCGACACGGTCATCCGGCCAGTGGACGCGATCCAGATGCCGGTCCTGTCCGCCAGCCAGCTGATGGTGCACAAGCTGCTCAGCTTCTCCCAGCACTACTGCGACTTCGCCCGCGGCCTGCCACTGGCCCGGTCGCTGAGGGAGCAGATCGACTGGGAAAGGGTACGCAAGGAGACGCAGCACTCGCCGTACGCCGAGGCGTTCCTGGTGCTGCTGGACCGACTGGAGGTGGTGCCGGCCGCCGGCACCCAGCCAGGAGAGGGGACATCGTGACCCACCATCGGGACATCGGCGCCGGGCCACCGGACGAGTACGTCGAAGCGGAGATCCAACGGCTGCTCGCCGAGGACCCCGCCGTCGCCGAACAGGGGATCACCGTGGTCCGACGGGAACGCGCCCTCGTGCTCCACGGCGAGGTGGAGAGCCCGCACCGGCGGGAGGAGATCCTGCGCCGGGTGTCCGAGCGCTTCCCGGACGTGCCGATCACCAGCGACATCGGGGTGATCCGCGTCCAGGCGCCCACGGAGATCGAGCAACTGCCCTGAAGGAGGTTTCATGGTGATCCGGATCGCCGCCGTGGGCGACGTGCATCTGGACCAGGACGTGGTCGGCCGATTCCGTCCCGCATTGGAAGAACTGCCGGACTGCGCCGATGTGCTGCTGCTGGCCGGGGACCTGACCCGGCACGGCACCGAGGCCGAGGCGCGCTGCGTGGCAGAGGAGTTCGGTGGGTTGGCCGTGCCGGTGGTGACCGTGCTGGGCAACCACGACCACCAGTGTGACCAGGTGCCGCAGGTGGTCAAGGTGCTCGAGGACGCGGGCATCACCGTGCTGGAGGGCAACGGGGTGGTGCTGGACTGCGCGGGCGGCCGGCTCGGCATCGCCGGCGTCAAGGGCTTCGGCGGCGGGTTCGCCGGGCGGTGCGCGAGTGACTTCGGCGAGCCGGAGATGAAGTCGTTCGTGCGGACCACCACCGACAGCGCGGACCGCCTCGGTGCGGCGCTGCGCTCGCTGGACTGCGACATGCTGGTGGCGCTCACCCACTACGCGCCGGTGCCGGACACGCTGGTCGGCGAACCGCTGGAGATCTACCCGTTCCTCGGCTCGTACCAGTTGGGTCAGGCGATCGACTCGGCGCCCACGGCGCTGGCCCTGCACGGGCACGCGCATGCCGGCACCGAGCGCGGCACGACCCCCGGCGGGGTACGCGTCCGCAACGTCGCGCACCCGGTGATCAAGCAGGCGTACAGCGTCTTCCACGTTGGCGATCAACTTGACACCGACCAGGTTTCCCCGATCGGCCAGTCGGGTAGTCAGAGGTCATGGAGCTGATTCTCTGGATTCTCGCAGTCGTACTCGTGGTCGCCGGCATCCTCGCGCTGTTCCGCCGGCAGATCCTGTGGGGCATCGTCCTCATCGTTGTCGGGCTGTTGGTCGGCCCGGGTGGTGTCAGCATCTTCAATTAGCGATCGCACCTTCAACACCGGGACCCGCCGGGGTCGCCGCGACCGGAGCTTCGTCCTCCCGACAGGAGCACCGGACACGGCGATCCCGGCGCCTTCTTTTCCGCGTGTTCGACGGGCGGTCGAAGGGAGATATCTCGACCATGAAGACATTGCAGAGGACGCGACCCACCTCCGGCCGGCGGTCCTGGTGGGCCCTCGCCGGTTTCGCGGCGGCCGTGTTCGTCGCGGCCGCGATCGGCGGGCTGGGCGTGCAGGGCACCACCGGCGAGTACGCGAGCCTGCGGCAGCCCGGTTGGGCGCCGCCCTCGTGGTTGTTCGGCCCGGTCTGGTCGCTGCTCTACGCACTGATCGCGGTGGCCGGCTGGCTGGTGTGGCGCCGGGTCGGCTTCGGTCCGGCCCTCTGGGCATGGACCGCCCAACTGGTGCTCAATGCGATCTGGACCCCGCTGTTCTTCAGCGCGGGGCAGTACGGGCTGGCGTTCGCCGAGATCGTGGTGATGTGGCTGGCGATCGGGCTCACCGTGGTGCTGTTCGCCCGGGTGTCCCGAGCTGCGGCTGCGCTGCTGCTGCCCTACTGGGCCTGGGTCACCTTCGCCGCCGCGTTGAACCTGTCGATCTGGCGGCTGAACGCCTGACCGCCGGTCTCCGGCGAGCACCGCCCACCGGAGACCGCCGTCGTTGCGTGGTCAGCAGCGGGGCACGCCGGGGATGTAGCCGTCGTGCCCGGTGTACACGTACGCGTCCGCGATGAACCTGCCGGAGCCGATCCGGTCCCAGATCGAGCTGGTGCCGTACGTGCCGGTGACCGTGGTGCCGCTGGTCTGGCAGGCGATGGTCACCCGGGCGCCGTCGGCGACGGTGCCCACCGAGGCGTACCCGGTGCCGGGGCCGGAGCGGACGGTCAGCGGGGTGCCGCTGGTGTCGACCGTGCCGTTGCCGCTGCCCGAAGAGCACCCGTTGTCACTGGTGTAGGTCTTGGTGCCCCAGTACAGGCCCAGGGCGCCGTTGAAGCGGACCTGGATGTCGGCGCCGTTGAGGCGCTGCTCGTAGTGCAGGTGCGGGCCGGTCGAGCCACCGGTGCTGCCGACCCAGCCGAGCACCTTGCCGTAGCCGACCGTCTGCCCGACCGAGACATTGAAGCCGTTGAGGTGGGCGTAATAGGTGCTGTAACCGCCCCCGTGGTTGATCCGGACGTATTTGCCGTAACTGGTGCCGCCGAGGTCGGTCACCCGGTCGACGGTGCCGGGGGCGCTGGCCACCACCGGGTCCCCGAGGTCGTCGGTGCGGTTGAAGTCGACGGCGTTGGCCGGACTGTGACCCGACCGGGTCTGCCCGGACCAGGACTGATTGCACGGGAACGGCACCTTGAAGGTCGGCGCGGCCAGGGCCGGGCTCGCCGGCACCAGTGCTCCCCCGACGAGCAGACCCGTCACCAGCAGGCTGATCCATCGCTTAGGCATACAACCCCTCCTATGTCGAAAACCTTCGATGCGAGGCGTTCAGCCTGACAGATATCGTCATTCTTCGAAAGACTCGAAGATCTGGCTCGGGAGCGCGCCCACGAGGCGGCCCGGAGGTTTCTGGATTGTTACTCGCTCGTGTCTGACAGGGGCTGGACCGGACCGGATGCAAGCGCTTACATGTGTGCACGCCCATCGGGACCGGCGCCGGGCCTCTGAGCACGACCGCGCCGGCTAGAAAGGAGGACGGCATGGCGGTCTTCACCAGACCACGCCAGGCCTTCGCGATCGCCGGCGTACTCGGGCTGGCGCTCAGCGCCACCGCCTGCGGTACCGGCGACGACAAGAAGAGCGACAACGCGGGCTCCGCGGAGTGTGCCGCATACGACAAGTACGAGGGCCACGACGGCAAGAAGGTCTCCATCTACGCGTCCATCCGTGACGCGGAGGCCGACCTGCTGGAGCGGTCGTGGGCGCAGTTCACCGACTGCACCGGCATCGAGATCGACTACGAGGGCAGCGGCGAGTTCGAGGCGCAGCTCCCCGTCCGGGTCGACGGCGGCAACGCCCCCGACATCGCTTTCGTGCCCCAGCCGGGCCTCGTGAAGCGGTTCGCGGACGCCGGCAAGCTGAAGTCCCTCGGTGCCGACACCAAGGCCCTGGCCGAGCAGAACATGCCGGCCGACTGGCTGAAGTACGGCACCGTGAACGGGACGCTCTACGGTGTGCCGCTCGGCGCCAACGTGAAGTCCTTCGTCTGGTATTCGCCGAAGACGTTCAAGGAGAAGGGCTGGGAGGTCCCGACCAGCTGGGACCAGCTGATCGCCCTGAGCGACAAGATCGCCGCCAGCGGCATGAAGCCGTGGTGCGCGGGTGTCGAGTCCGGTGACGCCACTGGCTGGCCGGCGACCGACTGGATCGAAGACATGATGCTGCGGACGCAGACCCCCGAGGTCTACGACCAGTGGACGACCCACGCCATCCCGTTCAACGACCCGAAGGTTGCCGAGGCGGTCGACCGCGCCGGCACCATCCTCAAGAACGAGAAGTACATGAACGGCGGGTTCGGCGGCGTCAAGAGCATCACCACCACCTCCTTCCAGGAGGCGGGCGTGCCGGTCACCAACGGCAAGTGCGCCATGCACCGGCAGGCCTCGTTCTACGCCAACCAGTTCCCCGAGGGCACCAAGGTGGCTGAGGACGGCGACGCGTTCGCCTTCTACTTCCCGGCCATCGACCCGGCCAAGGGCAAGCCGGTGCTGGGCGCGGGCGAGTTCGTCGTCGCGTACGCCGACCGTCCCGAGGTCCAGGCGGTGCAGACCTACCTCGCCTCCGGCGAGTACGTCAACAGCCGCGCGAAGCTCGGCAACTGGGTCACGGCGAACAACAAGCTGGACATCGCCAACGTGGCCAGCCCGATCGACAAGCTGTCCGTCCAGATCCTCCAGGACAAGACCGGCGTCTTCCGCTTCGACGGCTCCGACCTGATGCCGGCCGGTGTCGGGGCGGGAACGTTCTGGAAGGGCATGGTCGAGTGGCTGAACGGCAAGGCGACCGCCCCGGTGCTCCAGGGCATCGAGAGCAGCTGGCCTAAGTGATCCCGGCGGTGGCCCGGCCCGCGCTCGCGGGCCGGGCCACCGGCCGAGTAGACCCGGAAGGGAGGGTTGATGGAGTTCGACTTCGCCGATCAGCAGCCGAAGCTCCTCATGCTGATGTACGGGCTGATCGCCTTCGTGGTGGTGGTGGGCGGTCTGCTCCTGCTGCTCGACGTCGTACCGGCCTGGTTCGCACGGCGACGCGAGGCGCAGCTCGTCGCCGCGTCCGCGAGTGGAGCGCCGATCACCCGGCGACTCAAGCAACGCGAGGGTCTCTTCGCCCTCTTCTTCCTGCTGCCGACGCTTCTGCTGCTCGCCATCGGCCTGGTCGTGCCAGCCATCCGCACCGTGTCGCTCTCCCTGATGGACAGGGAAAGCAACAACTGGGTGGGGCTGCGCAACTACGGCTGGATGTTCTCTGACGACTCCATCGTCCGGGTCCTGGTCAACAGCCTGGTCTGGGTGCTCCTGGTCCCTCTGGTGGCGACCGCGTTCGGCGTGATCTACGCCGTTCTGGTGGACAAGGCCCGGTTCGAGGTCGTCGCCAAGTCCCTGATCTTCCTGCCGATGGCGATCTCCTTCGTCGGCGCGAGCATCATCTGGAAGTTCGTCTACGCCTACCGCGGTGAAGGCGACCAGATCGGTCTGCTCAACCAGATCGTGGTCACCCTCGGCGGTGAGCCCAAGCAGTGGCTGCTCGAATCACCCCTGAACACGCTGCTGCTGATCGTCATCATGATCTGGATCCAGGCCGGTTTCGCCATGGTGGTGCTCTCCGCCGCGATCAAGGCCATCCCCGGGGACATCGTGGAGGCCGCCCGGCTCGACGGGGTCAGCCCGTGGCAGATGTTCTGGCAGATCACCATGCCGAGCATCCGGCCCGCGCTGATCGTGGTGGTGGTGACCCTCTCGATCGGCTCGCTCAAGGTCTTCGACATCGTCCGGACCGCCACCAACGGCAACTACGACACCAGCGTGATCGCCAACGAGATGTACAACCAGGCATTCCGGTACGGCGAGAACGGCCAGGGCTCCGCGCTCGCGGTCTTCCTCTTCATCCTGGTCATCCCGATCGTGATCTACCAGATCCGCAACCTCCGTCAACAGCGGGAGGGCTGAGATGACGACCGCAACGCCCACCGTCGCCGTTGGCACGCAGAAGACCGACGGCCCCACGTCGACCGCCGGGCGGGTTCGCAAGCGGTTGAACAGCCGTACCGCGACGCTCGTCTCGATCGTCATCGCGGTGGTCTGGACCATCCCGACCTTCGGCCTGCTCGTCTCCTCCCTCCGGCCGGAGGACGAGATCAAGACCACCGGCTGGTGGACCGCCTTCACCAACCCGCAGTTCACCCTGGAGAACTACCAGCAGGTCCTGTTCGGACGGTCGTCCTCATCCGGGCAGCTCGCCGGGTACTTCATCAACTCCCTGGCGATCACCATCCCGTCGGTGCTCTTCCCGATCGCCTTCGCGTGCCTGGCCGCGTACGCGCTGGCGTGGATCAACTTCCGCGGCCGGGACTGGCTCTACATCGCGATCTTCGCGCTGCAGATCGTGCCGTTGCAGATGGCCCTGGTCCCGCTGCTGAAGTTCTTCTCCACCGGCGTCTCCCTCGGCGGCGTCACCATCATGCCGGCCTGGGATCTGGTCGACGAACAGAAGTTCGCCCAGGTGTGGTTCGCGCACACCTGCTTCGCACTCCCGTTCGCCGTCTTCCTGCTGCACAACTTCATCTCGCAACTACCGGGAGACCTGATGGAGGCGGCCCGGGTCGACGGTGCCACCCACCCGAAGATCTTCCGCACCATCGTGCTTCCACTGATCACCCCCGCGCTGGCGGCGCTCGGCATCTTCCAGTTCCTCTGGGTCTGGAACGATCTGCTGGTCGCACTGATCTTCGCTGGCGGCAGCGACGAGACCGCCCCGCTCACCGTCCGGCTCGCCGAGATGGCCGGCACCCGGGGCAACGAGTGGCAACGACTGACCGCTGGCGCGTTCGTGTCGATCGTCGTACCGCTCATCGTGTTCCTGTCCCTGCAGCGCTACTTCGTGCGAGGCCTGCTCGCCGGCAGCGTCAAGGGCTGACCCGCTTGCCCGCCGCCGCCTGGCCCCTCGGGCGGCGGCGGGCGCTCCGGGCACCGAGCGGGGGAACCGTGACGAAGATTGATGATGTGGCCCGGCTGGCCGGAGTGTCCACGGCCACCGTCTCGCGGGCCCTGCGCGGGTTGCCGACGGTTTCGGCCGCCACCCGCCGTCGGGTGCTCGCCGCCGCCGAGCAGCTCGACTACGAAGTCTCGCCGAGCGCGTCCCGGCTCGCTGGTGGCCGGACCGGCACAGTCGCGGTGGTGGTTCCCCGGATCACCCGCTGGTTCTTCAGCACCGTCGTCGAGGCGGTCGAGGAGTATCTCCACCAGTCCGGCTACGACCTGTTGCTCTACAACCTGGGCGGCCGGGAACAGGTCCGCCAGCGAGTCCTGCGTACGGCCAACCTGCACAAGCGGGTGGACGCGATGATGCTGGTCGCCACGCCACTGCGGCCGGCCGACCTGACCGCGCTGGCCACTCTGGACCTGCCCGGAGTGACCATCAGCTCGGGGAGCAGGGTGCCCAACTGGCCGTGCGTACGGATCGACGACGTCGCGGCCGCCCGAGCCGCCACCCGGCACCTGATCGACCTCGGCCACCACCGGATCGCGCACATCTCCGGCGATCCGGACGACGAGTTGGCCTTCACCACCCACCTCGACCGACGCCAGGGATACCAGGCGGAGCTGCGGTCCGCCGGCCTGCGGCCCGAGCCGAGCCTGGATGTCGAGTCCAGCTTCACGATCGACGGCGGCAACCGGGCCACCGCGGAGTTACTGGCCCGCGGCGAGCCGCCGACCGCGATAGTCGCCGCCTGCGACGAGATGGCGATGGGCGCGATGACCGCGCTGCGCGACGCCGGGCTGCGGGTGCCGCAGGACGTCAGCGTGATCGGCATCGACGACCATGACCTGGCCGGTGTGCTCGGGCTCAGCACCGTCGCGCAGCCCGCCGCCGAGCAGGGCCGGCTGGCCGCCCGAATGCTGCTCGACCCGCTCGGGGCACGCCCGCTGGGCCCAGTCGTGGGTCGACAGAACACCGGTTGCGACACGCCGGTGATCCTGCCCACTCGGTTGGTGGTCCGAGACTCGACCGCACCGCCCCGGGCAGACTGAACTCCAACCATCCGCCGACGGCCGACGGCTGGCGGCGACGCGGCCGGCAGCAGCACCGCCGGCAGTCCACCCACAGCTCCGACACGGGAGACCACCCTGAACACCGATCCGACGCAGCAGGCCCCCTCCGATCACCCGATCACGGGCTGGTGGACCGAGGCGACCATCTACCAGATCTACCCCCGCTCGTTCGCCGACTCGGACGGGGACGGGATCGGTGACCTGCCCGGCATCACCGCCCGACTCGACCACCTGGTCGAGCTGGGCGTGGACGCGGTGTGGCTCTCCCCCTTCTACCCGTCGCCGCAGGCCGACGCCGGCTACGACGTGGCCGACTACCGCGACATCGACCCGCTCTTCGGCACCCTCGCCGACGCGGACAAGCTGATCGCCGAGGCCCGGTCCCGCAGCCTGCGGGTGATCGTCGACCTGGTGCCGAACCACACCTCCTCGGCGCACCGCTGGTTCCAGGCCGCGCTGCCCGCCGCGCCCGGCAGCCCGGAACGCTCCCGATACATCTTCCGGGACGGCCTCGGCCCGGGCGGCGACCAGCCGCCGAACGACTGGCAGAGCGTCTTCGGCGGCCCCGCCTGGACCCGGACCGTGGACCCGGACGGGCAACCCGGCCAGTGGTACCTGCACCTGTTCGACACCGGCCAGCCGGACCTCAACTGGGACAACCCGGAGGTGCACGCGGAGTTCCTGGACGTGCTGCGGTTCTGGCTGGACCGTGGGGTGGACGGCTTCCGCGTCGACGTGGCGCACGGCCTGATCAAGCAGGCCGACCTGGCCGACTGGCAGGAGCCACAGGAGATCCTCTCCGGCAACGAGGTCGACAAGCCGCGCCCGCCGATGTGGGATCAGGAGGGCGTGCACGAGATCTACCGGCAGTGGCGGCAGGTTCTGGACAGCTACCCCGGTGAGCGGGTGCTGGTCGCCGAGGCATGGGTGGAGCCGGCCGAGCGGCTGGCCCGCTACGTCCGCCCGGACGAGATGCACCAGGCGTTCAACTTCGAGTATCTGCTCGCCTCCTGGACCGCACCGGCCCAGTACGCGGTGATCACCCGCTCGCTGGAGGCGACCGACTCGGTCGGCGCGCCGACCACCTGGGTGTTGTCCAACCACGACGTGGTGCGGCACGCCTCCCGGCTCGGCCTGCCGATCGGCACCGTACGACCCAACGGCATCGGCATCGGCGACCCGCAGCCGGACGCCGCGCTCGGCCTGCGCCGGGCCCGGGCGGCCACCCTGCTGATGCTCGCCCTGCCCGGCTCGGCATACCTGTACCAGGGCGAGGAGTTGGGGCTGCCCGAGCACACCACGATGCCCGACGAGGCCCGACAGGACCCGACCTGGGCGCGCAGCGGGCACACCCAGCGCGGCCGGGACGGTTGCCGGGTGCCGATCCCGTGGGAGGCCGACGCCCCGTCGTACGGCTTCGGGCCCACCGACGCGAGTTGGCTGCCGCAGCCTTCGCTCTGGGCGGAGTACGCGCTGGACCGCCAGCGCGACGTGCCCGGCTCGACGTACGAGCTGTACCGCACGGCGCTGCGGCTGCGTCGCGCCCACGGGTTGGGTCGCGGCACCCTGGAGTGGTTGTCCTCCGGCGACGAGGTGCTGACCTTCCGCAACGCGGAGCTGACGGTGCTGACCAACTTCGGTGACGCCCCGGTGCCGGTGCCGGCCGGCGCCGAGGTGCTCGCCAGCAGCGCGCCTCTGAACGACGACGGCGCAATCTCGACCGACGTGACGGTCTGGCTGCGCTCCGCCTGATCAACGCTGCGGGGAAGGGCCTCTCGTCAACGAGAGGCCCTTCCTCACAGGCGGTCGGCGCGGGCGTGCAGCAGGTCGTGCACGTTGTCGATGTCCGCCGGTGAGGTCCGCGAGGCGAGCCAGTACATGACACCGGTGGGTATGAAGAAGAGCTGGAACGCGGCCAGCCCCACGGCGAAGTTCAGCGGCGGCGGGAAGGCCGCTCGCAACCCCTGGAACGCCACCCCGACCAACCCGTTGCCGGCGGCGCGACCGACTCCGTTGACCAGGTTGCCCAGGCTGTAGACCGTGCCCCGGTGCTCCGGTGGGTTGACGTCGGCGATCAGCGCGAACCAGTTCGGCGAGTTGGCCGAGGTCAGCGCGAGCGCCACGATCGCGGTGAGCAGGCTCAGCCCCACCGACGGCTCGGTGAACACACTCGCCAGCACCGCACCGACCACCGCACCGCCGCTCGCGCCGTCCGGCACGTCGATGGTCACCGGAACGAAGAACAGCACCAGGTAGAAGGGCAACGCGGCGAGGATGCCGACCGCGGCGACCAAAGCCCGCCCTCTCGGCGTACGCCGCTGCACCGCGTCGCCGATGAGCCCACCCACGATGGAGAGCACCCCGCCGAGCTGGAACAGCGTGGCGAACACGCTGCCCACCACCACTGCGGTCGACGCCGAGTAACCCTGGGCCTCGGCCCGTTCGGCGAAGAGCACCGGCAGCCAGACCAGCGAGCCGAACGCCGCCTGCGCGGTCAGACCCTGCAGGATCAGCCACCGGTTGGTCCGGCGGGCCAGGATGCGCGGCAGGTCGGCGCGGCTGATCCGATAGTCGTATTCGGCGCCGGCGTCCAGCCTGTCGGCCAGCTCCGGCTCGCTCTGGCCACGCTGTATGTCGTACGTGAACAGGTAGGCCAGGGTGGCGACCAGGCCGACGCCCGCCAGGAGCAGGAACGGCCGCCGCCAGTCGGTCGCCCCGAGCAGCCCGCCGACGAGCGTGCCCGCCAGGGTGCCGACCCCCTGGGAGAGCCCCCAGAAGCTCATCACCAGCCCTCGCCGGGTCGGTGAGATCAGGTCGGTGACCACGGAGAAGCCCACCGAGCCGACCGCGCCCAAACCGACCGCCGCGACCAGCTGCGCGGCGAGGAACGTCAGGTACCCGCCGGCGAGTGCACTGCCGCCGGTGCCCGCCGCCCAGAGCAGCGTGCCCACCATGAGCAGCGGCTTACGGTTGGTCCGGTCGCCGACGTACGCCCAGCCGACCGCTGCCACCGCGCTGACCAGGAAGCTGCCCGCGGTGACCAGACCGAGCAGCCGTCCCGACACGTCGAACGCGTCGGAGATCGGGCCGTACAGCGGCGGGACCAGCCCGATCGCCACGTTGTCCAGTGAGGCGAGCAGCACGAACACCACGACGCTGTACAACCGGTGCGCCGGGCCACCGCCCCGACCGTGCGGGCGTTGGCCGGGCTCCGCCCGGCCCCGGCCGGGCCCGCCACTGGTCACCGTCATGACGGGCAGCCAATCAGACTCCGCTGACGAGGTCGTCACGCGGGTGGGTGCCGGTCAGCTTCCCGCCGGCACCCACCCGCGTCGATCCCGACGGTCAGCGCCGGTCGAGGACCAACCCACGAGCCGCGGCGTACTGGTCACGGACGGCGGGGACAGGCTCGCCCGCGTACTCCTCGGTGCCCTCGACCGCCCAGACCGGCGGCGTGGGACCGCCCAGGGCGACCCAGGCGGCCTGCCGTGCGGCGCCGTCGGCGACGTACTCGCCGGCCGGCGGGACGACGACCGGGCAGCCGAAGACCTGCGGCGCGATCCGACGCACCGCGGCCGACCGGGCCCCGCCGCCGACCAGGATGACCCGGCGGACGGTGGCACCCTGCGCGGTCAGCGCGTCCAGTCCGTCGGCGAGCGCGCAGAGCATGCCCTCCACGGCGGCCCGCGCCAGGTGCGCGGGGGTCGACGTGCGCAGGGTCAGCCCGTGCACCGCGCCGGTGGCGAGCGGCCGGTTCGGCGTCCGCTCACCCTCCAGGTAGGGCACCATGACCAGCCCGTCCGCGCCGGCTGGCGCGGAGAGCGCCAGGTCGGCCAGCTCGTCCAGGCTGACGCCGAGCATCGCGGCGGCGGCATCCAGCACACGGGCCGCGTTGAGCGTGCAGACCAGCGGCAGGAAACGACCGGACGCGTCGGCGAAGCCCGCCACCGCACCGCTCTCGTCGGCAGCCGGCACGTCGGCGACGCTGAAAACGGTGCCGGACGTGCCGATCGAGACGACCACGTCACCCGGGCCGGCACCGACGCCGAACGCGGCGGCGGCGTTGTCCCCGGTGCCCGCACCGAGCAGCGCGCCGCCCGGTCCACCCAGCTCGTCGGCCAGCTTGCCCGCCGACTCACCCGGACCGAGCACCTCGGGCACCACCAACCGCCGGCCGAAGCCCCGCTCCAGCAGGTCCAGTCGGTAGTCGCCGATAGCCGGCGACCAGTAACCGGTGCCGCTGGCATCACCCCGGTCGGTACGCAGCGCGCCCAACCCCGGCGCGCCGGCCAGCCGCCAGGTCAGCCAGTCGTGTGGGAGGCAGACGGCGGCCACCCGGGCGGCCAGCTCCGGCTCGTGCCGGGCCAGCCAGCGCAGCTTCGTGATGGTGAAGCTGGCCACCGGCACACTGCCGACTGCCTCGGCCCAGAACCGACGCCCGGCCGCGCCGCCGCCGGCCTCCTCAACGAGATCGGCGGCGGCGTCGGCGGATCGGGTGTCGTTCCACAGCAGCGCCGGGCGGACCACCCGGCCGTCCTCGTCGAGACACACCATGCCGTGCTGCTGGCCGGCGACGGAGATCGCCGCCACGTCGGCCAACCCGCCGGCCTGGTCGGCGGCGCTGCGCAGCGCCTGCCACCAGGCTTCCGGGTCGACCTCGGTGCCATCCGGGTGCGGTGCCCGGCCCTGCCGGAGCAGGGCACCGGTCTCCGCGTCCCGGATCACCACCTTGCAGGACTGGGTGGACGAGTCAACGCCTGCGACCAACGGCATGGCGGGCCTCAGCGAGCGCCGAGCAGGTGCTCGACGGCGAGTTGGTTGAGCCGGACGAAGCCGAAGCCCCGGGCGGCCACCGCGTCGACGTCGACATCCTCGAACGCGGACCGGTCGGCCAGGAACTCGTCGTAGCCCTCGCCCGCGTTCAACGTGGGGGTGTTCAGCTCGCCGACCTTGCTGGCGGCGAGTGCCTCGACCACCTCGGGGTCAGCGCGGAACGCCGCGGCCCGCTCCTTGAGCAGCAGGTAGGTGCTCATGTTGGCCGCCGCCGACGCCCAGACCCCGTCCATGTCCTCGGTGCGGGAGGGCTTGTAGTCGAAGTGCCGTGGCCCGTCGTAGGTCGGCCCGCCGTTCGGGCCGCCGTTCTCCAGGAGGTCCACCAGGGCGAACGCGTTCATCAGGTCACCGTGGCCGAAGACCAGATCCTGGTCGTACTTGATGCCGCGCTGGCCGTTGAGGTCCAGGTGGAACAGCTTGCCCTGCCAGAGCGCCTGGGCGATGCCGTGGGCGTAGTTGAGCCCGGCCATCTGCTCGTGGCCGACCTCCGGGTTGAGGCCGACCATCTCCGGGTGGGCCAGCTGGGAGATGAAGCCGAGCGCGTGCCCGATGGTGGGCAGCAGGATGTCGCCGCGCGGCTCGTTGGGCTTGGGCTCCAGCGCGAACCGCAGGTTGTAGCCGCGGTCGATGACGTATTGGGTGAGCAGGTCCACCGCCTCGCGGTAGCGGTCCAGCGCGGCGCGAACGTCCTTGGCGACGTCGTACTCGGAGCCCTCGCGGCCACCCCACATCACGAAGGTGCTCGCGCCCAGCTCGGCGGCCAGGTCGACGTTGCGCAGCACCTTGCGCAGCGCGTACCGGCGGATGTCGCGGTCGTTGCTGGTGAAGCCGCCGTCCTTGAAGATCGGGTGGGTGAAGAGGTTGGTGGTGACCATGGGCACCACGAGGCCGGTCTCGTCGAGGGCCTTGCGGAACCGGGCGATGTGCTGGTCACGGGTGGCGGCGTCGACGCCGAACGGGATCAGGTCGTCGTCGTGGAAGGTGATGCCGTACGCGCCGAGCTCGGCGAGCCGGTGCACCGCCTCGACCGGGTCGAGCTCGGGGCGGGTCGCGTCACCGAACGGGTCGCGGGCCTGCCATCCGACGGTCCAGAGCCCGAAGGAGAACTTGTCGGCGGGAGTGGGACGGGGTGCCATGAGCGACCTCCGGGGTGGTGTTGTCCGCTATTTGTTCAGCGATTGAATTATTTGCTCGACCTATGGCACTGTCAAGGGGTGAGCCTCACCCACGCCCCGGCCGGCGCAGTCCGTCAGGGCAGCCTGCGCGAGCTCAACCTCGCCCTGGTGCTCGGCCGGATCGCCGCAGCCCACCGCCCTCCGTCCCGGGCCGACCTGGCGACCGCGACCGGCCTGACCAGAGCCACGGTGTCGGCGGTGGTCGAGGACCTGCTCGCCGGCCGGCTGGTCTGCGAATCCGACCCGGCGCCCCGCTCCGGCGCCGGCCGCCCGGCACGCGGGCTGGTCCTGGCCGACCAGGGGCCGGCCGGGCTCGGCCTGGAGGTCAACGTCGACTACCTGGCGGTCTGCGTCGTGGACCTCGCCGGCCAGGTCCGGCACCGCACCGTGCACCGGGCCGATCTGCGCCCGGTGGCCCCCGCCGACGCCCTGGCCCGGCTGGTCGAGATGGCCGAGGCCGCCCGCGACGACGCTGCCGAGCAGGACCTCACGCTGGTCGGGGCCGCGCTCGCGGTGCCCGGCCTGGTGGACGACGCCGGGCTGGTCCGGCTCGCGCCGAACCTCGGCTGGCGCGACGTGCCGGTCCCCGCGCTGCTCGCCGAGCACCCTCCGCTGGTCGAGCAGGTGCCCGGTATCCCCGCGCTGGTGGTGGACAACGAGGCCAACCTCGCGGCGCTCGGCGAGCTGCACTCCCAGCCACCCGGCCCGTCCAGCTTCCTGCACATATCCGGTGAGGTGGGCATCGGCGCCGGCATCGTGCTGGACGGGGCGCTGTTCCGCGGCGCCCGCGGCTGGAGCGGCGAAATCGGGCACCTTCCGGTCCACCCCGAGGGCCGCCCGTGCCGCTGCGGCGGGCAGGGCTGCCTGGAGCAGTACGCCGGTCAGGAGGCGATCGTGACTGCCGCCGGGCTGGCCCGGGCGGAGCTTCCCGCGGACACCGCGACGGCGCGGCTGGCCGAGTTGGCCGAGGCCGGCGACGCTGACGCACTGCGGGCGCTGCACGACGCCGGAACCGCGCTCGGCGTCGCGGTGGCCAGCGTCGTCAACCTGCTCGACCTGGACACCGTGGTGCTCGGTGGGGGTTACGCGGCGCTGGCACCCTGGCTGTGCCCTCCAGTGCTCGCCGAGATCGCCGGCCGGGTGCTGACCGCCGCCTGGTCGCCGGTCACGGTCCGGCCGTCGAGGCTCGGCGCGGAGGCCGCCGCGGTGGGCGCCGCCGGCTCGGTGGCCCGCCGGATCGTCGCCCAGCCCGCCGGCTGGCTGGCCCGCTCCGGCTGACCGACGCCCCACGCTCTGTGCCTCCGTCGGAGTGGATCGGTACCCTTGCACCCAGGCAACGATTTCCGGGTGAGGAGTCGAGAAGCAGCATGCGCACAGGTCGTCAGACGCGGGCCGACGTCCAGCGGTGACCACGACCGGGCAACCCGGCGGCACTCCGCTGCCGGCCGACTCGCAGTTGGCCCGTGAGCTGCTCGACGGGCTCGCCGAGGCCGTGCTGACGACGGACGAGACCGGCCGGGTCACCCTGGTCAACGCCATGGCGGCGGAGCTGCTCCCGGAGATCAGCGCCGGCGCCGAGCTGTCCCGATGCGCGGTGGCGGGCCTGGCCCGGGCGGTCGTCGGCGACGCCGACCGCTTCGACGCCGACCACCACGGCCGGCGTCTGCGCGGCGCCCGGCGGCAGCTCGCCGGCTCCCGGTACGCGTGGTACATCCGCGACGTCACCGAGGAGCAGGTCCGCACCGACGCCCTGCTCGCCGAACGCTCCCGCACCGCGTTCCTCGCCCAGGCCGGCAGCCGACTCGGGCTGTCCCTGCGCCGGGACCAGGTGCTCCTGGCCACCACCACACTCGCCGTTCCATACCTGGCCGACGTCGCCGTGACGCTGCCCCGACCGGCCGCGCCGGCCGAGCCGCACGCCCGTTGGATCCGGTACGCCGACGGTGAGCCGGCCCCGGTCGCCGGCCTGGCCGGGTCGGCGCTGACCAGCACCGTGCCCGGGCTCGCCGAGGCGCTGGCCGGCGGTCTCGCCGAGCCGAGCCCCTGGCTGGACGCCCAGCCCGCCGAACTGGCAGCCCTGCTGCCACCCGGGTTCGGCCCCCCGGGCATGGTGCTGGTCAGCCCGATGCCCAGCGCCGGTGGGTCGGCCGGTGCTCTGCTGCTGATCCGCCGAGCCGGACGGGCCGGCTTCAACCGGCGCGACACGGAGTTGGCCCGCGAGTTCGCCGCCCGGGCCGGTGCCGCGCTGGCCACGGCCGATCTCCACGGCGAGCAGGCTCACCTGGCCCGGGTGCTGCAGACCAGCCTGCTTCCGCCCGAGCTGCCGAACGTGCCCGGCGTTACCCTGGCCGGCGGCTACCGGGCAGCCGAGGACACCCTGCGCATCGGCGGCGACTTCTACGAGGTGTTTCCGCACCCTCGCGGCGCGCTGTTCGCGCTCGGCGACGTGTGTGGCAGGGGCGTGGGCGCGGCCGTGCTGACCGGCCGGGTCCGTCAGTCGTTGCAGACGCTGCGGCTCGTCGAGCAGCGCCCGCTGGAGCTGGTCCAGCTGCTCAACCAGGCGCTGTTCGACGCGCCGGACGCGGCGCGACGCAGCCAGTTCACCACCCTGCTACTCGGCTCTCTGGAGCGCGGGCCTGCCGGCGTGGACGTCCGGATCGCCGGCGGGGGGCATCCGGCGCCACTGCTGGTCACCACCGACGGCACGGTCACCCCGGTCCCGGTCGGCGGCATGCCGGTTGGCGCACTGACCGCCGCGCGATTCGCCGAGGCTCGGGTGCACCTCGACCCGGGCGACCTGCTGCTCGCGTACACCGATGGGGTTACCGAGGCGCGCGGCCCGCGCGACGCGGCGACGTTCGGCGAAGCCCGGCTACGTGCCACGCTCGCGGCGGCGGCCGGGCAGCCGCCGGCGGCGCTGATCGACCGGGTGCTCCAGGCGGTCGACGACTGGCTGGACGGGCAGGCCCACGATGACATCGCCATGCTGGCCGTGTGCGCGTCGGCGCCGGTGTGATCGGCGGCTCCGACCAGGGCGGGATGCCGGCCCGAACGGCTTGATCAGGCGGTCCGCGCCACCGGCGGGTCGCCGGCCGGCCAGTCCCGAGTGGTGCCGAGCGACCGTTCCGCGCCGCCCGCCGGACCCGTCCACACCGCGCGGGTCTTCCGGTCCGGATCGACCGGCCAGTCCCCTCCCGACCGCCCACCGGGCCCGTCCGGGCCGTCCGGCACGTCTCCCTGCCCCGTCGACGCGCCCGGTGCCGATGCGCTCCGCGCCTGCTGTCGGCGAGCGCTCTCGTCGAATGCCCGCATCCCGCGCAGCAGCGCGTCGCGGCCCTCGGAGCTCATCCCGGCCAGCACGGCGGCGAGCTGCGCCTGACGGTCGGCCCGCAGCTCGGCGAGGAGCCGGCGGGCCTCCGGGGTGAGGTGCAGGGAGATCTCCCGCCGGTCGAAGCGGCCCGGCTCACGCTCCAGCATGCCGGAGGCGACCAACCGGTCGCAGAGGCGACTCGCTGAGCTGAGCAGCATGTCGAGCCGGGTGGCGAGCCGCCGCAGGTTGATCCCGTCGTACTGCTCCACCACCATCACCGCCCGTAGCTGGGCACCCGACACGCGGTTGGCGGTCCCCTCCCGGGCGGATTCCCAGATGCCCAACAGGGCAGCGGCCGCCTCGTCCAGCGCGGCAGCCATACTCGTCTCAGGGTCCGACGGACCGTTCAGTTCGGCCATGGTGGCCCGAGACTACTCCGAACCCACAGGTGGTCGAGCTTTCAGTAAGGGAGTGATGATGAGCGAACCGGTCAGTCAGGCACGACGTGCCCTGAACGAGACACCAGCCGACCGGCTCGTCGGCGGCGTCGGGGACGTGCTCGTCCGGTCGTACGGAATCACCGACGTCGAGCTGTTCCAGGTCGACTACCGGCTCTCGGAGCTCCTGCCGCTCACCGAGGGTGACCCGATCACGAGTCCCGGGCATCCCGCCTGGCGCGCCTTCGACCACCAGTCGCCGATCCACACCGACGGCACCGCCTGGTTCCCGGTCACGATGCGTGGCGAGCGCCGGGGCGTGCTGCGACTGTCGCCCGTTCCGGACGACCAGGAAGTCCTCGCTGCGCTGGCCGAGATCGCCACCGCACTCGCCCACGAGCTGGCGGCGGTCTCCGCCGGCACCGACGTCTACCGGGCGGCGCGGCGCTCCCAGCGCCTCACCCTGGCGGCCGAGATGCAGTGGGACCTGCTCCCCGGCCGCAGTCGGATCCGACCCTCGTTCAGCCTGGCCGGGCAGTTGGAGCCGGCGTACGCGGTGCACGGCGACAGCTTCGACTGGTCCGACGACGGGCAGCGGCTCTGGTTGTCCACCATCAACGGCACCGGTGAGGGTGTCGCCGCCTCCCTGCTCACCTCGTTGGCCACCCACGCGCTGCGCAACGCGCGCCGGGCCGGGCTGAGCCTGGCCGACCAGGCCGCCCTTGCCGACCAGGCCCTCTACGACCTGTACCGGGGCAAGCAGCACCTCTCCGCGTTGCTGATGGAGCTGGACCTGCGTTCCGGGATGATGACCGTGGTCGACGCGGGCTCACCACGACTGGTCCTGCTGCGCCACGGGGAGGTCACCGAGCAGCCCCTGGAGGCGCAGTTCCCGCTCGGCATGTTCGAGGCGACCGACTACCACGAGCAGAAGTTCCCGATGCAGCGCGGCGACCGGGTCTTCGTCGTCAGCGACGGGGTGGTGGAGGCCACCGGGCAGCAGGTGCGCTACGGCGAGACGGCACTGGACCGGTTCCTGCGACGGACCGGGCCGATGGCGCCACTGGACGCCGTCCGGTCGTTGATCGGTGATCTGCGCGCGTTCGTGGCCGGTGACCTGGTCGACGACGCGGTGGTCGTCTGCCTGGACTGGACCGGCCCGCAACCGTGACCGTGACCGGGGGTCAGTAGGCTCCGCGACCGTTCAGGACCGCGCCGAAGGTCTTCCAGAGGATGGTGAGGTCGGCGGCGAGGGACCAGTTCTCCACGTAGTAGAGATCGAGCCGGATGCCGTCCTCCCAGCTCAGGTCGGAGCGCCCACTGACCTGCCACAGGCCGGTCATGCCGGGCTTGACCAGCAGCCGCCGAGCGACGTCGCCGTCGTAGCGGGCCACCTCCGAGGGCAGCGGCGGGCGGGGCCCGACCAGGCTCATCTGCCCCAGGAGCACGTTGACCAGTTGCGGCAGCTCGTCCAGCGACCACTTGCGCAGCAGCCGGCCGACGCGGGTGACCCGGGGGTCCTGGCGCATCTTGAACATGAGGCCGTCGGTCTCGTTGCGGGCGGTCAGCTCGGCGAGCATGGCGTCGGCGTTCACCACCATGGTGCGGAACTTGAACACGCCGAACTCCTGCCCGCCCCGGCCGACGCGGACCTGTCGGAACAGCACCGGCCCCCGGCTGTCCAGTTTGATGGCCAGGGCGATGAACGCGATCAGCGGCAGCAACACCGCCAACGCCAGCGATGAGACGGACCGGTCGACGAGGCCCTTCACCAGCTTGCGCGCACCGCGGAACTCGGGCGCCTCGACGTGGATCAGCGGCAGGCCGGCAACCGGGCGGGTGTGGATCCGCGGGCCGGCGACGTCGGTCAGCGCGGGTGCCACGACCAGGTCGACGCCGGTGCCCTCCAACTGCCAACCGAGGCGGCGCAGCCGGGTCGCGGTCAGCTCGCCCGAGGCGGTCACCGCGACAGTGTCCGCGCCGATCGCGGTGGCGGCCTCCGGGATACCCCGGAACGACCCCACCACCGGAACGTCGCCCAGCCGCTGCGCCACCGGCGCCAGCAGCGCGTCGGGGATGCAGGCGCCAACGACCTGGTAGCCGGCGTACGGCTCGCGGCGCAGCGTGTGCACCAACTCCAACACGTGGGCGGTGTCGCCGACCACCAGCACCTTGCGGGACCAGCCGACGCCCAGCGAGCGGGCCCGGTGCAGGCGCTTACGGGCGGCGAACCGCGCCACCTCCAGCCCGACGGTGCCCACCGCGAAGGAGATGCCCAGGAAGCCCCGGGAAACGCCGACGTCGGCGATGTAGCCGAAGATGGCTATCGCACCGGCCAGTCGCAGGCTGGCGGAGCTGACCCGCCGGTACTCGTCCGCCCCGTAGCCGATCACCCGGTCGTCGTAGCAGCCGAGCGCCTTGAGCGAGATCAGCCAGGCCAGCACCAGCCCGGGGGCAACCAGCACGTACGGGATCTCCGAGCCGGTCGGCTCGTCGTCACCGAAGCGGGTGACATACCCGATGAGCAGCGCGAGGATGAGGACGGTGGTGTCCAGCACCACCAGAACCCGGACGTAGGACCGTTCGTCGGCACGGGCCACCAGCCCGGCACGACGGCCGTTCGGCTCCGCCGACGTGGCGGGGGTCAACAGTGTCGCCGCGCTCACCGGCCCTCCCACTCTGTTCAGGATGGCCCCGGTCGACGGGTCGGACCGGAGGCGGAC